>CAZILU010000021.1:0-30650 GCA_964540165.1 uncultured Mariniphaga sp. | reverse complement strand
GCTGGTATCCATCAAAAAGTTTTTTTAATTAGAGGCATTCGGGTATGAGCCTGATGCTTCAAAAATACAAAACATCAAGTAAGAATGATCCTGAAAAAAATGATTATCAGGATGTAATGTTCGACTTGCAAAATCCTGTTTCCTTTTTAACAGAATTAGTCTCCCAATTTCATTACAACGCAATTGCGATCTGCCTTTTTACCGGGCAAGAAAGTCGGTCATGACTTCCCGGAAAAGGGCTCTTCGATTCCTGGCAACGGGGAGCTTTTCCTGATTGCTCATGATCACATAGTGCTTATCATTCGATCGTAACTGCTGCTCAACAAAGCATAAATTGATCAGAAAGGAGTTGTGGATGCGAAAAAAGCAGGGTTGCTGCAGCCTGCGAATTACTGCAGCTAAGGGCTTTGAATACACCAATTTTTCTCCTTTTGACAGGTAGAGTGTGCAATAAGATCGATCTGCTTTGCAATAGATAATTTCATGCGGATCGATGTAATGAGTGACACCCGTCTCTTTGAATGGAAGTTTCATATCTGTGTGTTTTGGTATGTTTGTCGAAAGGGGATTTCACAAAAGGTTTAACTGCCTAAAGGTATACAATCCATTTAAAAAAAACAATTCCATTATTTTTTTAACTGATCTTCGAGTGTTTGATCAATTAGTACAGCGTTTGAATTAGATACATCGTGCGCCGTGAACAGTCCCAATACCGTTTCTCCGTTGCTAGCAATAAAGTTTCCTGGTATATTGGCTGGCGGCACACTGAATATTCCTCCGGTTTGTGCCTGGTTAGCCATCTGAAAATAAAAGTTGTAGGCAAATTTAGACAGGGAGAGTTGTTTCACCAGCACCGTATCGCCCGGATTCAGCTTTCGTTCTTCGGGTTTGGAAAGCTGATGAAAGTCGGTGAAAATTTCGAAACTGTAGATGTAATTCCCGTCTACCAGTTCGTCACTGGCAAAAATGAGGGAATTCGACCGGTTTAGCAGCGTGTCGTTTTTATAGATATCCCACTTGTAAAAGTTCCCTGTCCCCGGAGGTTCATTCCCGTAAGTAAAGATACCCAGAAACCGGTTATCGCCACGTAACGATGGTCTTACCTGGATGGAATCGATGGGTTCCACCGGTGCCAGCATATCGCGGGCTGTCAGCTCGATGCCATCCACAGTGATGGTTACCGTGTATTCTTTATCTGTTTCTCCTTTAAAATTCTGTCCATCGGCAGTGGTATACCACCCCTGTTTTTCGGTGTCTTCAACCAACTCGACAGACTTTGGTGGCTGTGCATTGTCCCGGATGACCACGTTGGCTCCGCTGATGCCGATGTATTCATCAGTGATGTTGACCTTTTGGCTTTTGTACAAAAAAATGAAAGGGTTCTCTTCAGTGGTTATCTTTGCTTCCACGGCATAAAATTCAACCTCTTCTTCACTGAGTTTTACTTCAACAATGTCTTCGCAAGACGTGAACCCAATCGTTAGGACGATCCATATATACATGATTCTGTTCTTCATAAACCATCTCTTTAAAAGTGAACATTTAACGTGATTGCCGGAATAACGGTTCCGAGAATCGAAAGCCTTGTGGCTTCTATTATCCGCGGATCTTCTTCGTTTTGCCTGAAATAGATGGAGTAGGCATTGCGACGGGCATAGACGTTGTAGAAGGAGATATTCAGCGAACGTTTGACCTTCCGGGTTTCATTCTTTCGCGGATTCCATGTGGCCGACAGGTCGAGCCGGTGATACCCGGGGATGCGGTTGCTGTTGCGGTCTGCATAATAAAACAGGGTATTCCCCTGGATGTCGTATTTAGCTACCGGGTAAGTGACCGGATTTCCGGTAGAAAAGACCCAGTTAGCCGACACGGTTAACATGGAATTCAAATCGTGGTTTAGCACGATCGAAACATCATGAGTGCGATCGTATGTTGACGGATAGGCCTCGCCGTTATTGATGCCCGGAACTTTCCGCATCGAACGTGCCAGAGTGTAGCTGACCCACCCAGTAAATTTTCCCTCTTGCTTCTTCGCTAAAAGTTCCATCCCGTAAGCATAGCCGCTTCCCCGGAGCAGCTCGGTTTCCAGGTCTTCGTTGAGAAACAGCTCTGCCCCATCTTTATAGTCGGTGATATTTTGGATATCCTTGTAGTAAAACTCTACGGATGTCTCCAACGTATTCCTGTGAAAATTGCGAAAATAACCGACAGCCACCTGGTTTGATATCAGTGGTTTGATGTATCTGCTCGAGGGAAGCCAGATGTCGAGTGGTGTGGGGGAGTTGGTGTTGGAGATGAGGTGCAGGTTTTGTGCCATCCGGTTGTATGAGGCTTTTACTGAACTGGTGGAACCGGTGATGAGCCTGGCCGAAAAACGAGGTTCGAGGTTGATAAACGGGGAGCCAATCCGTTCCCCTTTTTTATAATGGATTTCGTTAATCACCTCCTCCGCGCGGGGCGATGCGGGATTCATATACTCTCTCACTTTCCCTTCTCCAATCTGCTGAAAAACACTTAAACGGAGACCGTATTTCAAGGATAGCAGTGCACCGGCTTTCTGCTCGTTAGAGACGTATGCCGAACCGTCGATGGCATTGTAGCGGGTGAGGTTGAGGGTTTGAAAAAAGGAGTTTTCAACAGCCTGGATATTTCCGGGCTCAAAGCGGTGTCGAATTACGTTAAGTCCAAAATTCAGCCGGTTTTCGGTATTCAGAAACCACGAAAAATCCTGTTTGAAATTGAAGTCTTTTACATGCGAACTCCAGTCGAACTGATCGGCCGTATTACCCGGAACGCCCAAGTTGTAATCGTAATTGGAATAGATAAGCGAACTGTTTGAAAACAGCTTACCATTGAAAATGTGGTTCCATCTTACCGTACCTGTGATATTACCCCAGCGCATGTATAGCGATTCACCCAGTTTGAAGTAGTCGTCGCCTGTGTAGGCTGAAAAATAGAGCCGGTCTTTGGCCGATATCTGCAGATTGGTCTTCAGGTTGAGATCGTAAAAATACAACTGGTTTTCTTTCAGCTCTTCGATTCCGATAAGCCGTCCCACTACATCGGCATACGTTCTTCGTCCCGAAACAATAAAACTCCATTTATCTTTAATGACCGGACCTTCGAGCATTAAGCGGCTCGATATATTCCCGATCCCTGCCTGCCCGCTGAAATGCTTGCTGTTCCCTTCCTTCATGCGGATATCGATGACCGAAGAGGCTTTACCTCCGTATTCTGCCGGAATGCCCCCTTTATAAACTTCAATATCCTTAATGGCATCGGAGTTAAAGACGGAAAAGAATCCCAACAGGTGTGATGCATTATAAACCGGCGCTTCATCCAGGATAAGCAGGTTCTGGTCGGGACCGCCACCACGCACATAGAGACCGGAGCTCCCTTCACCGCCATTTTGAATTCCCGGTAACAGGGTAATACTTTTCAACACATCCGTTTCACCCATGAACGTTGGCAGTTTGTTCACCATTTTAATGGAGATGCGCTCCATACTCATTTCGGTATCGGAAATGTTCCGGTCCTTTCGTTCGGCCATTACGACCACATCGTTAAGTTGGGTGGTCACTTCCGGTAAAAAGAGATCCAGTGTCTGAAATCCCCTGAGGGGCATTTGCACCGACTGTGTTTCGTAACCGATGTAGGAGAAACTGATCCGGTAGGTGCCTTCATTCACGGTTATGGAATAGAACCCATACGAGTTGGAGACTACTCCTTCTTGAATTTGAGGAATATAGCAGGTCGCCCCGATAAGTGCCTCTCCACTTTCCGCATCACGAATGTAGCCACTCAGAGTAGTTGTTTGTGCATGCAGAAAAGACCAGAGGGATCCCATAAGGATTATCAGGATAAAATGCTTCATGTTCAATTGTTTTCGCTTACATAAGTTGCCTACCGAATAACATAGGTACGCTAAATTTTGTTTATCCCGGTTATCTGGTTAAAGATTTTTTTGGCGGAAGTGCATCTCTTATCATCAGGTTGATTTTCAGTCGTCCGAATGAACTGCCTGTTATGTTTTTTTCCGGTAACGCCAGATGGCCAGACTTAAAAAGATTACTCCCAGCACTGTCAATGAAAAGAGCTCCTCCAGCAGGTCGAAAAATCCGGAGCCTTTCAGAAGGATATTGCGCATGATCTTCATAAAATAGAAGATCGGGTTGAGGCGGTCGGCGATCTGCGCCCAGTGCGGCATGCTCTCTACAGGTGTAAAAATGCCCCCCATCAGAATAAACACCATCATAAAAAAGAAGCTTACAAACATCACCTGCTGCTGCGTGTCGGCGATGGTGGATATGAACAGCCCGAGACCCAGCACGCTGATCAGATAGACACCGGCCATGCCAAAAAGGAGTAACAGACTACCCGCTATGGGCAGGTCAAAGGTAATCCAGGCGATGATGAGTCCAAAAGCTAAGTCGAAAAGAGCGATCACCCAGAATGGCACCAGTTTGCCGATTATAAACTGGTATTTTTTCACCGGTGTTACATTGAGTTGCTCGATAGTGCCGATCTCCTTCTCTCGCACCAGGTTCATCCCCGACATAAACATACCGATAATGGTAACCAGAATGGCCAGAATGCCCGGAGCCATATACCATTTGTATTCAAGTTCTTTATTATACCAGTAGTTTTCGGTGATTTTTACCTGAGGCGGCAGGGAAATGCCGGGAACTCCTCTCCATTCGGCAATCAGGTTCCGGTTAAAAGAAGTGATGATTTTAGAGGCGTAAGCGTAGATCAGTTGTGCCGCATTCCCATCGATGGCATTCACGAGTAGTTGCAGGCGGGCTCTGTCTTCGCGTATGAGATCCCTTTCCAGGGAAGCGGGTATCACCAGAATCAGGTCCGCCTCGTCGGTCATCAGCAGATCCTCAGCGAGGGTCTCATCCGCGACAGCCTCTGTGACATTGAAAAACGGAATGCCATCAAATTGGGCGGTCAACGCACGGGACACCGATGAGAGATCCTTGTCGACCACCACCATGTCGATCTCTTTCATGTCGAAGGTAGCGGCAAAAACCAAAATCAGCATCTGTACCAGTGGTACACCGAATATCATGGGCAGCATCGTACGGTTCCGGAATATCTGCCGGAACTCTTTCCGAAGTATGTGTCGTATGGTTCTCATTTCGTTTTTCTTTGCATTATTCCAGCCTGATTTTGAATTTTTTTACACTCAATGCAATAAAAATGAGCGTCATTCCTGCCAGTATCAATGTCTCTTTCCATATAAAGAGAATCCCGGTTCCTTTCAGCATAATCCCGCGAATGATGGTAATATACCAGCGGGCCGGCATTATATGACTGAGCCATTGCAGAATATCGGGCATGTTGTCGATCGGGAAGATAAAGCCCGAGAGGATGATGGTGGGGAGCATCAATCCGATCATTGAAATAAACATCGCTGTCATCTGGTCTTTGGCAACGGTGGAGATAAATAGGCCCAGGCAGAGGGCCATCAGTATGAACAGGATGGTTTGGAGCATCAGCAGAAGAAAGCTGCCGGTGACAGGTACGCCGAAAACATATCGGCCAATGAGCACAATCACAAAGGCATTGGCAATCGAAAGCAGAAGGTAGGGTAGTACCTTTCCTGTGATGATCTGTATGGGTTTCAGCGGTGAAACCAACAGGATCTCCATCGTTCCGAGCTCCTTCTCCCGGGTGATGGAGATTGAGGTCATCATGGCTGAGATAAGCATTAAGATCAGTGCCATGGTCCCTGGCACAAACATGAATGCGCTGACCATATTTTCGTTAAAGTACATCCGGACTGCGGGCTCTATATGAAGGGGTACTTGCAGGTCGGGATGCATTTTTGCCATGTAGTCGTTTATGATGCCTGCCGTGTATGATGTTACCAGTCGCGCCATATTCGGATCGGTGGCATCGGCAATGAGTTGCACATGTGCCTGCCCCTCCTTCATAAGCCGTTCTTCGAAATTTTTCTCAAAAACGATGATCTCTTTTACCTTCCCCTTTTTGAAAATGGTCTCTGTTTGGGCGGTGTGTTGCAGATTCTCATACAAAATAAAGTAGCCCGACGATAGGATTTTTTGGATGATCTGTTGTGTTGTTTTATCTTTCGAGTGATCCAAAATGGCTACCGGAACATCTGTTATCTCGTTCTTGATCACGGTTCCGAAGATTAAAAGCTGTGCAATGGGAATCCCGAATAAGATCAGCATGGTTCGCGGATCGCGAAAAATGTGATAGAATTCCTTTATTATGAATGATTTTAACTGTTTCATTTAAATGGGTTGTTTTCAAAGGTGTCAGATGAAACTCCCATACATTTTAATTGCCATTGTTTGTGCCAAAATTTCGTCATGCTTGTTTCTTTTTTTTTACGCTTTACATTGCTGACTGCTGGTCGCAGAATTTTTTGTAGAGCGGCTGTTTGACAGCAGCCTGTTTGTTTACCGTGTGATTTGCAGAAACACCTCATTCATGTTTTCTGCATGATACTTTTTCTTAAGCAATGCCGGGGTGTCGAGGGCTTCGATCCTCCCGGCATCCATGATAGAGACGCGGTTGCAATACTCGGCTTCATCGAGGTAGTGAGTAGTTACAAAAACGGTAATTCCCCGGTTTGCTGCTTCCAGGATAAGGTCCCAGAAGCGGCGCCGTGTAACCGGATCCACGCCGCTGGTAGGTTCGTCGAGGAATACAATTTTGGGATCATGGAAGATAGCCACCGAAAAGGCCAGCTTCTGTTTCCATCCCAGGGGTAATCCGGCAATCAGTTTATCCCTGGCCCCGGTCAGTTCCAGTGAGCGCAGCAGTTCACGCTCTTTCTCCTTTCTCCTCTTTGAAGGGATGCCATAGATACCGGCGTAGAACCGGATGTTTTCCGAAACGGTCAGATCTTCATACAAAGAGAATCGCTGGCTCATGTACCCGATATTTTTTTTGATCTTTTCGGTATCACGGTAGATATCGAATCCGGCCACATTTACCTCTCCCGATGTAGGTGCGGAGAGCCCGCACAAAATGCGCATGGCAGTGGTCTTGCCCGCACCATTCGCTCCGAGGAATCCGAAGATCTCTCCGGAATATACATGGAAGGAGAGATGGTCGTTGGCGGTGAAATTTCCAAATCTTTTTACCAGGTTTTTTACTCTAATGATCTCTTCCATACTTTTTCAGGTTTCAGATAAGCGTTACTGTTGCTGCAGACTCATAAACACATCTTCAATTTCAGGTTGAATCTCCTCGGCCTCCACCATAGTATGGTTAAGTGTATGAAGGAAATCTTCCAGATCTGATGGTTTTACATCATCGGTTACGCCGGTAAAATGGACAAACTGTCCGAAGGCAAATGCCGATTCGGCTTTTTCATATGCCCGCAGGTCCTTTATCAGGCGAAACATATCGTTGGAGCGTGCCCGGATAATCTTTCGCGGGAACCTCTCGATGATTCTTTTCGGAGCGTCAATATCGAGGATGCTCCCTTTTTGGATCAGCGCTACCCGGTCGCAAAGGGCCGCTTCGTCCATGTAAGGAGTAGATACCAGGATGGTTATCTCTTTTTTCTGCAGTTTCTTCAGCATCTCCCAGAACTCCTTTCTTGAAACGGCATCCACGCCGGTGGTAGGTTCATCTAACACCAGGATTTTCGGTTTGTGGATGAGAGCACACGACAGCGCCAGTTTCTGTTTCATGCCTCCCGACAGTTTGCCTGCCCGCCGGGTTTTGAATGGCTCAATCCGGGTATAGATATCGCGGATCAGATCGTAGTTCTCCTCTACGGTGGTGCCAAAGACGGTGGCAAAGAAATTCAGGTTCTCTTCCACACTCAGATCCTGGTAAAGAGAGAACCGCCCCGGCATGTAACCGACGATCTGCCTGATTTTTTTGAACGCTTTCACCACATGGAGTCCATCCATATATGCTTCTCCGGCATCGGGAAGGAGCAAGGTCATTAAGATCCGCATCAGCGTAGTCTTCCCCGCACCGTCAGGACCTATCAGGCCAAAGAGTTCGCCGGTTTCAACGTTCAGTGAGATCTCTTTTAACGCGGGGGTTGTACCGAAGGATTTGGATATCTTTTCAATGGAGATCATACGGGATGTATTGATAATCTGATGCTCTTTTTTTGAATTCCTGATTCGTTTTTTGCAGATCTGCCGGATGCTTGGCTCATCGCTCTTTACCATCCCGGTTCACTGCCAGCGGATCTCTCCGGGCATGCCGATTTTCAGTGTGCCGTCATTTTCAACAGCGACTTTTACGGCATACACCAGCTTTACACGCTCTTCCCTGGTTTGAATGATCCTGGGTGTAAACTCCGCCTCCGGAGAGATCCAGGTTACAGTCCCTTTGAGAGGGGAGGCATCTTTTGCCGGCTTATCGATGAGAACATCCACCTGTTGACCGATGGTAATGTGCGGGAGTTGTGATCCACTAACATATACCCTGAGCGTCAGTTCGTCCAGGTTGGCCATTTTGAACAACGGTTTCCCGGGAGTCACCAGCTCACCCTCTTCGATGTAAGTTTCCAGAACCATTCCGGAGGCGGGTGATCGTACCCGGCAGCGACTGAGCAGGTCTTCGGTGGTTAACTTTTGTAATTCCAGCACTTTCAGCTCTCCGTTGATTGATGAGAATTGTGTACTGGTGCTCTCAATCTGTCTCTCGATGACACGGATCTGCCCGGTAACATCGTCTAATTGATTTTGGGTTGCCGCACCATCTTTGACCATTCGCGCAATTCTCTGCTCGTTAGTTCTTAAATTCTTAATCTGTTCTTCAAAAACGGCGATCTGCGAGTGAATGGAGTGACGTTGAGCTTCTATCACTGTTTTCTGAGCATCAATCTGTTTTCGTTTCAGATCTGTTTGTGTCGTATCGATTAACGCAGCAAGAGACCCTGTTTCAATGCTCTGTCCCTGTTCAACAAGCAGTTGAAGGATCTTTCCGGCCGACTCGGAGGAGACGATCACCGGATTGGCCTCAAAATTTCCATAGGCATCCGATTTTTCACCGGATTGGCTGCAGCTGAAGAGCCAAACCGAAAGAGTTCCGATGAGCACATTTTTGTTCATAATATCTTGTTTTATTTTTTCCTGAGATCTGTTTTCATTTTTTTATCACTTCATTGCCGGGAATTCCGGTTTATATGATCCTGAGCAAAATCCTTCGATCTTTTCATGGGCCTTCTCCGCTATACGATCCTGAAGAACGGGTGGCAGCGGAAAGATCACCGGATTCGTTTCCCTTTGATCAGTTGGAACCTCTCCCTGGCCTCATTCAGTTGTATCCGGTGCCATTCAGCATGGAGCTTTGCAATGGTTTCAGCCTGCACATCCCGGATATACCCGGAAGCAGTAATAGCCTCATTTTCGAATTTTGAAAAGGAAGCCTGCGCGATCTCCGAACGCAACGATACCAGACGGGCATCGGTTTCGAGGAGCTCCTGCAGTTTTTTGATCTGTTCGTTCTGTTGTGCCAGCAGGAGTGCGATCTGTTGGTTAAAGGTCTCACTTTGTCGGGCAATCAGCTCCTGTTGTAACCGGATCACCTGCTTTTGGCGGGCGCTGTTTTTCCAGTCGAATGGATTCCATGAGAATCCGATTCCTGCCAGGCAGAAGCTGTCGGATTCGTTGGAGAGCATATTTAATCCCGGCTTACCGTAACCCGCCTGTCCAAATCCGAAAATCTTCGGATTCCGGTTTTTATCCACCAGCCCGAGCTGTGATTCCAATTGGGAGGTTTGCATGGCAAACAGCCCTGTTTCTGGTCTTCCTGCGAAACGGTCAGCACCAACGGCAGGGTCTGGGAGGGCCGGTTGCATGTTGTCATCGATGGCTCTTCCGGTAAGAATAGAGAGCGTCTGCAAGGCACTCCTTCGGCCGGCTTCCAGCTCTGTCTCATTTTGATGAAGCAGTAAGATCTCAGCTTCCAGTGCGAGTGCGGCCGACCTCTCCACCATCTGATTTTCTATACCCGACTGCACTGCCTGTAGCTTTTCTTGCAGAGACACCCGCTGGGCCGCCAGAACCTTTTTTTGCTGATCCATTGCCATAATGGTAAAAAAAGCTTGCAGAACCTTTTCGTTTAAAGAGTATAGCTCTACCTCTAATTGTGAGAGGGTGCTCTGTAAAACAGCATCTTCCAGTCTCGCTGTCGCCTCCGAAACGCCACCATCCCAAATCGCTTGTTTCACTTCAGCGTATACTTTATATTGATCTTTTGAAACCGACGGAATGTCCAACCCTGGGAGGGATATACCGATGGATGGAACGTCCGACTGGTAAGTGGCTTGTCCATGAACCATAAGCTGTGGAAGACGTAAGGTCGTCATATTCTCTTTTTTTAGCCCGTTGATTTCATGCCATAACGCAGTCTGCTTCAGATTCGGGTAGTTTTCCCGCGCCCACAGGTAACAATCATCGAGCGAGATCGTGCTTTGTCCCACGGACGGAAGGAATGCAACGATCAACAGCAACAGGATTGGAGTTTTCATGCCGTTAATATTGAATGAATCAGGAAATCTTTTACCGTTTTTTTCCTCCTATCCAGGAATTCATGATACGCTTTTTTGTCGTTTTCGAAAAACATCATTTGCATCAACGGTTGCGCTGCCACCGGGAAGATGCTTAACGCAAGCATATTGATCAATAGTTCTTTGGGATCCATTGTCCGGATCTTTCCCTTTGCCATCTCATTCTCCAATGCGATGAAAATTTCCTGGGGATCAACACCTGCACTCTTTATGGCAGAGGCCAGAAATTCCGGATCACGATGGATCTCCTTTAATATAAAGGCGGGCAGATAGGGATTTTTCAGCAACAGATCTATGTATTTTTCAATAAATGAACCCAGCTTTTCTTCGATGGGAAGATCGGAATGGAAGAAACTGTTGATGTTTGGAAAGATCTGTTTGAAGACATTTTTGAAGATGGCTTCGAAAAGCTTTTGTTTGGTTCTGAAATAGTAGTGCAACAGCGCTTTGTTAATGCCCGCTTCATTGGCAATCTCCTGCATCCTCGCACCATCCATTCCTTTCCGGATAAATACCACCTGAGCAGCTTTCAGAATTTTCTCTTCGGTGTTGTCTTTTTTTTCACTCATTTTAATCAATTGGTTTAACTGAATGGTCAAAATTAAATTAAGTAATTTAAATCAACAACTATTTTACCCAAAAAATTTAACCGATTGGTTAATTTTTAATTTTTATACAATGATTTTTTTATAGACGGCTAAGTAACTTAAGTTCATTGCCTGAATCGTTCTGCCCTGATTTTGCCTGAATCTGCTTTTAATGTTAGGATAATTGTAAAACTCTATGTGGTTTTATTCTCGGATTTTATCTGATTAAAATTAAAAGTTTACTATGGTATCGTATTGGAAACTTAATAAATTTTAATCGTGGTCTTTTGTGTCACAAATCGTCATTCTCGTTTTAGTTGTAATTTTTTTAATTAACGATAACAGAAGGAATTTGCATAAATTATGACCATATTTGTTTGTGATAAAATTTTTTCACGAGCGTTTCATTTGAAACGAGCGTGGTTAATAATCACTAAAAGGAATGAATAAATTGCTCATGGAATTTCCATAAATTCAAGTTACACGCCGAATTTTATTTTTTTCAGAAGAACAATGTTTTAACATATTGATACATTAACACATTAACACATTAACACATTACCACATGAGAACATTAAGCCTATTATTTTTTAGTCTGATTTTCAGCAGTGTATTCTCTCAAAATATTATGGAGAAAGAGGTTAAAACAGATGTTAATGAGGTAACGGTATTTTTGAATGGAGCACAAATCGTCCGTAAAAAATCAGTTGACTTATTGAAAGGGAAGACGATTCTCAAATTTGTCAATTTGTCTCCCTTCATAGATTCAAAGAGTATTCAAATAAAAGCCGAAGGGGATTTAACTGTTTTGGCTGTAAATCACCAGCAAAATTATTTAAATGAGATGGAGAAACCGGCAGAGTTGGTTGATCTGGAGGAGCAGCTGGACGATCTTGAAGAAAAAATAAAAACGGAAACCACCTACCTTTCAATCATTCAGGAGGAGATTGCATTTATGCAGGTTAACAGGGAGATTGGCGGGAAAAATGAACCATTAAATGTCACAAACTGGCAGTTAGCTTCTGAGTTTTATGGAACCAGATTGTCATCCTTAAAGCTGAAAGAGATAGATCGGAATAAAACACTTAATACCCTGAATCTGCAAAAAAGAAAATTGGAAGATCAAATGAACACGCTGACAAGCAAGAAGGAGTATCCAACAGGTGAAATTGTGGTTAGCATTGATGCCAAAAACTCAAATGTATATTCATTCGAGTTAAACTACCTGGTAGAAAATGCCGGTTGGTTTCCTTCCTATGATATCAGGGCAAAAAATATAAATGAACCAGTTCAGTTAATCTATAAAGCCAATATCAAACAGGATACGAAGGTGGATTGGACCAATGTCAAACTTATATTTTCTTCGGCAGACCCCAATGTTTCCGGGGTTGCCCCTGAATTACAGCCTTATTACTTGAATTATAATACCTTGCCACCTGTATATTCGCTGACGACAAACCGTGTACGGGGCAAAGTGGTTAACCGTAATGGAGAACCACTTTCCGGAGCTACTGTAACGGTTGAAGGGACGACCATAGGAACAGCAACCGATGTAGATGGGAATTACTCAATTACGATACCCAATAACTCTGTCCGGTTGCAATTTTCTTTTATAGGTTATTATTCTCAGACGCTACCCATCACAGGCGCTTATGTAAATGCCGTTCTTGAAGAGAGTAAACAGGATTTGCAGGAAGTGGCAATACTTCAATTTGCAGACGAGAAGAAAACATCTGAAGCATTATCGGGGAAAATTGCCGGCATAGATGCGGATCGTTCAAACTTACGAATTCGGGGAATGAGTAGTCTGGCTATTCCTACTGCCCGTATAGAAAATCAAACGACCGTGGAAATTGAGGTTAATACACCCTATTCAATTTTGTCGGACAATAAAATCTATTTGGTTGATATGGAGCATTTTAATCTGCCTGCCTCATTTCAATATTATTGTGTGCCAAAAATTGATAATGATGCATTCCTTATAGCCAATATTGTTGATTGGGAAAAATATAATCTTTTGGCCGGGGAAGCGAATGTGTTTTTTGAAAATACGTATGTTGGTAAAACCCTGCTGGATGTTCGTTATGCATCTGACACCCTGGAGGTCTCCTTAGGAAGGGATAAGAATGTATCGGTTCTTCGGGAGAAAATTAAAGATTTTTCAGGTAAGCAATTCTTCGGCAATAAAAAGGAGGATAGTCGGCATTGGAAGATAACGGTTAAGAATAATAAAAATCAAGCCATTCGTATGATGGTTATTGATCAGGTTCCGGTTTCAACCACGGATGAAATTGAAGTAGTTGTACATGATATATCCACAGGCAGGCAGAATGCTATAACAGGAGAGGTGCAGTGGGTATTTGAGTTGTCACCGAACGAGCAAAAGGAGTTTGATTTGAAATATTCAGTGAAGTATCCCAAAAACCGGAATCTGGTTGTTGAATAATAATGGATCAAATTTAATGATTACGTTTAATTAACCTAAATGAAACGAGACAGATATAGTTTTTCGGCTACAGTCATATTTTTGCTTAGCTTGGTTGCAGGTTGTCAATTTTCTGAACATACGGTGACCGATGATGTTTTGAGCGCCTTGTCGGGTCCGGCTCAATTTAGTCCCGATGAATTTAAGAATCCGCCTTCAACGTATGGACCATTTACCCGATGGTGGTGGCCTGGGAATGATGTAACCGAAGAGGAACTTCGCAGGGAGGTAAGGCTTTTTGCCGAACAAAAATTTGCCGGTGTGGAGATACAGCCTTTTGTCGTAGGGATTAATCCAAACAGCTCCAGACTTGCGGAGATTTACCGTTGGGATACGCCTGCGTTTTATGAAAACCTAAAAACAGTGATGAATGAGGCATTAAAGACGGATTTAATTGTTGACCTGAATGGCGGTAGCGGGTGGCCGATGGGTGGATCATTTCTGAAACCAGAGGAGAGTCTGCTAACCCTTGATGCGGCAGATACGATCGTCTCCGGCGGCCATACATTAACAATCGATGTTCCGGCGTTGAAGAGTGATTATTCATCGTTGGTGAGGGGTGAAAAGGTTGTGTATAACCAGGTGGATCTCTCCATGGCGAAGTTAATTTCGGTAGTGGCTGCCAAAGTTATGAAGAGTGAAGAAGGTATTGTATGGCTCGATTCAGCCAATGTCGTTTTGTTGAACGATTACATCTCTTCAGACAGGTTGAACTGGCGCGTTCCTGATGAGGGGCAGTGGCAGATCATTGCCTTTTATTGGTTGCCTGATGGAGAGAAGCCCGACTATATAGCAGATAAAAATATCAGTTGGGTAACGGATCATCTGGATTCAAATGCTGTAATCAGGTCCTACGAACATCTTTTTGGTTCAGGAACCGGGTTGGAGAAATATTATGGCCATCCCTTTCGGGCGATCTTTAATGATAGCAAGGAGTTTATAACCCACAGGCATATTTCAAAGGATTTTATGGAGCATTTCGAAAAGAAGAGAGGATATGATGTCAGGCCCTGGCTGGCAGTAAATGTAATTCCCCGCTATAACAATGCGTACGCTTTTGGTCGTGATACCTTGTCTCCGTATGGTTTCTCAGAAGAGGACTGGAGGCTTCGCTACGATTATAACCTGACAATTAATGAGCTCTATAAGGAGCATTTTCTAAATGCCAGCAGAGGGTGGATGGAACAGCGGGGATTGCTCCATCGTACTCAGGAGTATGGCATCAGAATTGATGTGATCGGGGCCAGCGGACTCGCTTCCATCCCTGAAGCGGAACAGCTGTCGGCCGGAGGCTCTGAGGGCTTTGTGAAGCTGGTAACCTCGGGTGCTCATCTCCACAACAGACCGGTAATTGCTCAGGAGTCTTTCGTGTTTAGCAATAAGGCAGGTATGACGCATCCGGAACAGTTAAAAGCATTTGCCAATAAATCGTTTGCAGCAGGCGTTAATCAACTCGTATATCACGGCTCTTCATACAGGTACCTGACAGAAGAGTATGGAAGAGAAGGATGGCAGGCGTGGAGTACACCCTATCGCTCCTTTAATTATGGATCTGATATTAATGAGAGCAATAATTACTGGAAATTTATGAAGGAGATAAACACATTTATTGCCCGCTCTCAATACGTTATGCGTTTAGGCAAACCAAAGGCTGACGTGTTGATCTACTATCCGTTTATCGATACAGAACCTTCGCAGATGTACCGGAATCCGGATGAAACTGTGATCAGTGGCAATTACAGGCATCATCAGCCTGACGTTGAACATCCCACCGTTATCCAGAAATGGTTTATCGATGTGTGGCCTTTGGTAAACAAGCTTGAATCCATGGGTATAACCTGGGACTATGTTAATGATGAGTCATTGATGGTAAGCACAGTCGATGAGCGAGGTATTCAAATCAGAGGGAATCGTTACAAGGGAATTATTTTGTCCAATCTTCCATATATCCCTCTGCGTGTTTCAGAAAAGATGCAAGCCCTGGCCGCAGATGGTGGCAGGATTTATATCTATGGGACTCCTCCCGTTCGACAGCCGGGATTTCTGAATTACCGGCATAATGATCAGATCATTGAACGACAATTTAAGGCGTTGGCCAACCATCCGGGTGTTGTTTCGGCAGCCGATCCTGATTCATTCGAGCCGTTCGCAGATATCCTTAAAGGGCCTGTTCATTTTACTCAGAATTATCGTTATATCAGACAAATGCAACGGGAGTTGGATGATGGAGGGCGGATCCATTTTTACTGGAATTTTTCCGATCAGGTAAGGCCGTTGTCTCTTTCATTGGACGAGCAGTTTACTCATAATTACTGGTTGAATCCGGAAGATGGCAGTATTAGAAAAATTGACGATGCATCTGCTGAATGGTTGTTGCAGCCCTATAGCTCCATCGTGTTGTATGCATCGAAGAAAAAAGCGATTCCCGAAAGGGATATCGATCGACCGTTACCGCTCTTCTCAAGCATTGTTCCGATGGTGGAGATCCAAAAGTGGAATATCAAAGCGGGAGATATGGAGTTGACAGAGAATACCTTATTCGACTGGAGAACCAACGATCAATTCAGGTACCTGTCGGATGTAGGTGTATATACCTCTACGTTTACCCTGGATAAGAAAAAGGATAAGGTTTACTATCTGGAAATGAGTGAGCTTTATTATACGGCTGAGGTTTATGTCAATAATAAACGGTGTGATGTCGTTCTTTGGCCTCCCTATGTAATGGATATTACCCGATGGGTGAAGAGTGACTCCAATGAGATCGAAATTGTGGTTACGCCCACCAATCGCAACTATTTTGTTGGCCAGGGAGTAACAGGGAACCGGTTCTATTCCAATTTTAAACATCTGTCCAATACCCTTATGCCTGCCGGAATGGTGGGTCCTGTGGTTGTTTCAGAGCGAACGGTTGAAGATTAGTCTTAATAGTAGTTAACAAAGAAATCAGGTCAAAAAAGTTGGCTTTCTTACCCTTTCGATTTTCTAACCATTAAACGACACATCCAATCGTTCAATCGACCACGTTTCGGGACTCCCGTAGGTAGCTGCCGGGTACTTCCGTATGACCCAGATCTCATTGCCGGAAGCCGATGGAAAGAGCTGGAGGATTTCCGACCACCAGGAGTTTCCCGGAGGGTATCCGTAAGGGGGATTGGAGATGAGCTCCCAGCTTTTCTGTTCCGACAGGGTATTGTAGTCCAGTGATTTTATATAGGAGATGTTGCTGAACCACCCTGTTTCGTATCCGATGAAAATCTTTTCTGACTCCCGATGGTGGGCAACGGATTGAATTCTCTCGCCGTTAGTAAAACCCAGATCACCCAATAGGGGAGGCAACTGCATGCTCATTGATTGACCGGGAATGTATTCCGGCACCTGGTAAATCTGTTTGTTGCCGGTGAAAAATTTCTCCCCGTCTGCCGACAGCCAAATGCCGGCCAGGGTCATCCAGTATTCATTTATAGAGTCGGTTACCAGGCCGTTGGAGATGTCTATTACGAACAGATCATCGGGACTGTATCCCTTGCGTGTAGATAGCAGAAGCTCCCTCCCCGGAACTTTTTTCAGGTCGGTGAGGCCGCTTAGGGTATTTTGGGATTGGTAAATCTCTCCGGTCTGAACATCCATTCCATTGACGGTGTAGCTATAGTTTTTTTCCCCGAGGAAAAAAAGCCGGTTAGCTCCTCCAAACTGAATCTGTGCCGGGACCAGTCCGGCTGAATGGGTTGTCAGCAACTCCCCGGATGGTATTCTAAAAGTGGAGATTTCTGCATTGGAGAAACCTGCAGCCAGTGTGGTTCCGTCTTCCGACAAAGCCATGCATTGTGGAACACGGTTCAGGGATATCGTATCGGCTTTGGGTGAGTCGTCCCTGAAAAAGAGCAGTTGACCGGGATTCTTCGTTAGTACAACTACCCGATTGAGATGGCTGATGTAGGCGGCATCCACAAAGTCACCGGTAAGATAATCGCCATAATACCTCTTCTCATCAACGGTAAATCGAAATTCAATGAAGAAGCTGGTAGCGGAGGCATTGCTTTTGATCTCCACCGTTCCTGAGTGCTCTCCCGCCTCAAGCCCGTTGGGATCTATGGAATAGTGCCAGGCGCTGTACTGGTATTCGTTGAGAACTCCATTGTCGGACTGAAGGGTCAGCCAGTCGGGTTGGCTGACCACTTCCCACATCAGAATCCCATAACCGCTGTTGTTGATCTGGTAAATTCCCTCCAGGGTGTAATCGGCTTCAATAACCGTTTGTGTCGTGCTAATGTCCGGTTGACCCGCATTAAAAATCACAATCGTATGGTGCACCAGTCCCATCTTCTCTACGTCAAAAATCAGTGGAAAGGAGTATAATCCCAATCCAAAGAACAGCTCATGTTCGTTTATGGTAAAATGAAGTTTTACAGGGGCATCGGCATCGACAACCCCCTCTTTGGGAGTGATATCCATCCATCGTGGGTACTGAAGCAGTTTCCATGAAACGGGTTCTCTGTTTTTCATGTTCAGATCGTAGGAGAAATTTCCTGCCTGACTTAACACAAACAGCGTATCTCCTTCGATGTTGGCTGTAGGATACTGCATCTCTAAAAAGTCGTTGCTGCAGGAGGTTACCATCATTCCTGAAGTTAGTACAATAATGAACAGCTTTAATGCGATCCTGAACGATATCAGATGTGGTTTCATGATCCTAAGGAGATATTATCCGTTATAAAAAGATGATCAGACCGGCATTCATATCCACCCTCGACAAGCCCTCCCTTTGCTCTTTGGGGAGGTCGATCTCCTGTGTCGATGTTCCGTTGTTTACGGTAATGCGGGAGATGGTCGACTGAAACAGTCCGGCACTCAGAGAAACGGCCATTTTTTTGCCAATGAAATATTCCAGTCCCAGCTCGGTATTTCCACCGTAGGCTTTTCCGGTCAGGAGCATTGGGGAGTAAATAGCAACCGATTCCTCCCTGAACAGCGTCAGGCCGCTGGAGATCACGCCGATAAATTTAAACTTTGGACTGATCCATTGTTGCATATAGAGCGATAATCCTACGAAGTTGGTGTAGATATCGTCGCTGAATTTTCCATAGAGCATCGTGTAGGTATCACCCGAATCAACGGTTCCATAGAGGTTTCCCGAAGAGGTGTGAAACTGGTAATCGATGCCCAGACCATAGTTCTGCCAGAACATATAGTGGATCTGCCCCGATGCTTTAACGCCTGTTTTTATTTGCCGGAAGTAGGAATCGACCTCTGATGAGGAGAATCCCATGCTCAGCATGTTGTTTTTCGACTCTTTGGTGCTGGCAATGCGATACCCGACTCCTCCCGCAATCGATATCCTCCATTTCTCGCCCGGATCCTCTGTGGAAATCCCAGAAAATCCCCGATAGGTTGTTTTGTTTACCTGCCACGATTGAACATCGTTCTTGCTGATTTGCGACCGGCTTTGCACCACACCGTCGGATTGGGTGAAAAAGATCGTGCCCGCTGTTTCCCGGTGGATCTTACAATGAATCGTATCTCCTGTGCTGGTGATGATCTTGTCCTGCCCATAGGCAGACAGAAAAATTCCCGGCAACAGGATGATTAACAAGGTCAACAGACAAGCTCTAACCATGGATCAATGGGCTTTTTGATTTTTTGCCCAAAGATCGTTTTTTTTTGGGAAATGTGACGGGTGTTGAATCATTTTAACTTTAAAGACGTACACTAATTGGTCAACGATGCCACCAATGATTCCGGTTTGAAGAGGGCAGAGTCGGGTGTGAATTACTCTGCGGACACTACGCACCGGAATCCCAGATGCGACATCCCGGTATCTTCCGTGCTTTTCATTCGCGCTGCCGCCCGGTAGCCCGAGCAGTAGGTGTCGTTGCATAGGAACGATCCGCCACGGATCACCCTTTTTTGTACGTGGGGTTCCATAGGATCGAAGCTGGTGTCGGGACCGGCAGGATTGTCGGCTACCGTTTCCGTGTCAAATGTTTTGTAGTAGTCGTGGTGGTAAAGGTCGGCACACCACTCCCAGACATTTCCGGCCATGTCGTACAGCCCATAACCATTGGGTTGGTACTGTTTTACCGGAGCCAGACGTTCATAACCGTCGCGGGCGCTGTTATATGCCGGAAATTCGCCATCCCAACTGTTTGCCTTGGGAGAACCTGCGTCGATACGCTCATTGCCCCATGGATAGATGTATTCATCGTTTCCGCCACGCGCTGCATATTCCCACTCTGCCTCGGTGGGCAGTCTTTTCCCCGCCCACCGGGCATAAGCACGGGCATCTTCCCAACTGACATGCACAACGGGGAAGTCATCCATCCCTTCAATGCTGCTGCCCGGTCCATGGGGATGCTTCCAGTCGGCATCACGCACCCACCTCCACCATTGCGAAACATCATTGAGATTCACTCTGTGTGCGGGGGGACTGAAAACCAGCGACGATGCCTGCAACAGGGTATCGGCAGGTTTGGGAGCTCCCGGGGGGAGCTGCTTTCTGAATTCATTCCAGTCGATATCCCTCTCGGCCGTGGTGATGTACCCCGTCTCCTCAACAAACTGCTGAAACTGCGCATTGGTAACCGGATGTAGATCCATGAAAAAGCTGTTTACCTTTACCCGGTGAACCGGGTATTCATCGGCCCGTGCAAACTGCGCATCGCGGGCTCCCATGCTGAAAATGCCTCCCGGGATGAATAGCATACCTTCCGGCGCCGAAAGGTTGACCGTTATTGAGTCGATGGCCGAAGATGGCATTCCCGCCCTGTCCACCCCACCCGCAAACCGATCAGGTACTGAGCCGATACAACAGGCTTCCATGGCGCTATTTTCGCTGACCGGCTCTCCCATGGTGCTTTTTTGATTGGCCTGCCGACAGGAGACTATTACAAGTGAAATGAATATGTAGCTGAAGATCACATTTTTCATCTAATTAAATTTTCAGTTCATATACATCTTTTCAACAAATACTTTTGCCGGTTTCATCTCGTTTTCCCGGCCCGATGGAACTCGCATAAAATTTAATTTTTCTCGTTTGTGGCATAAAACGCCATTCTCGTTTCATCTGTTTATTTTTTACCGCAAAGGCGCAAGGACGCAAAGAGAAAGTTAAAATAATCATTCTCATTTGTGTCAAAAACCGTCATGCTCGTTTCATTAGAAAGCAATTTTTACTCGAAATACAAATATAAAGATATTTAATTCTTTTATACATCTGTGTCGATGTTTTTGATGATGATATTTCGAATAATTAGGGCATTTGATAGAATTTGCAGGTATATTGGTGTTATAAACTGTCATGCTTGTTTTATCCCCGTTTGTGACAGGACTTGTCACGTTCGTTTATTCGAAAAAAAAAGATCGCAACGATTTTTTTTGATTACTTTTGATATTGATTTATCTTTGTTATCAGGATGATAAGCGTATTCATCGGATATAATTAAGATGAAAGTCGGAAGATGGAATATTTAAAATTATAGAGGAGAGATGGGGATATTGCGGCAATTCTGTAAATTGAACCTTCAGAGAAGGTTTCATATTTTTAGGATGAACAGGGACACCCACTTTCACATCCATTGAAAATGATTTTGGGATTTGTTTAGACAAGGCATGCCTTGTCTATATGGTTCTTTTAATCAGATGAACCTGGCAAAAATATTTCTTGATAAAATAGTGCCGAACAGATATTTAATGAGATGAACTTAGTCGATTTCGGATACACGGATGCTGTCGAAAAGAGAAGGATTGAGAGCAACCTTCAGGGTTTTGAAATTGGCCGGATTGTTTCCGAACACAAAGAACGGTATGTTGTCAGAACGGAAGCGGGGGAGTGTGAAGCGGAAATTACCGGAAATTTGCGGTATAGTGCCAAAACGCGTGAAGATTTTCCTGCCGTTGGCGATTGGGTTGCGTTGACAATCTATGATGCCGACTTTTCCATTATTCATAACGTGGTGCCACGTATTTCGATGCTCTCAAGACAAGCCGTCGGTCAGTTTGGTGAGATACAGATTATTGCGGCGAATATTGATTATGCACTTATTGTTCAGTCCGTTGACAGGGATTTTAATATCAACAGGCTCGAGCGATATCTTACCATCTGTTTTTCATCCAACGTGAACCCGATCATTGTATTGACAAAAACAGATCAGATATCTGAAATAATGAAAGCAGATATTATTGCTCGTATTTCTAAACGAGTTAAAAATGTTCCGGTTATTGCTATTAGTAATGAGACTCTGGAAGGTTATGATATGTTAAAACCCAGGATTGAAAAGGGAAAAACCTATTGTATGCTGGGTTCTTCCGGTGTGGGGAAATCGACCCTGTTAAACCATCTTTCCGGAAGGCAGATAATGAGAACCGGTTCGATCAGTGAAAGTACCAACAAAGGACGACACGTCACCAGTCATAGAGAACTCATTGTTTTGGAGGAGGGTGGAATCTTTATTGACAATCCCGGGATGAGGGAGGTCGGAATTGTTGATCTGTCGGACGGACTGAATCGCACCTTTGAAGAGATTTTATCCCTTTCCCGGAACTGTAAGTATAAGGATTGCACCCATACGAATGAGGCTGGATGCGCGATTATTGAAGCCGTTGAAAAGGGAGAGCTTGATAGGAGCATCCTGGATAATTACTATAAAATGCAAAAGGAGAAATCCCATTTTGAAACCACTATAGTTGAGAAACGAAAAAAGGAGAAACTTTTTGGAAAGATCTTAAAGGAATATCAGAAAAGAGATTTGAAGGGTAAATAAATATTACTTATATGGATTCGAATAATGACCATCGTAATTACCTGAAAATGGGATATATTTCATCCCTCCTTTTAACTATAATAACCGTCGTTACCTTTGGATTTGCCATGAGTGCCATTCCATCGGCCGGCCCTTATTGTCCCGGTCATTGTATGGACTATCCTTTTCCGGATATTCTGTTGTACTATCCGCGAGACTATTATTGGATGTATCTGGCCGTTTTTCAGTTGTTTGTATTTGTGGTTTTTATTGCGACCAACCATTTTCTTGCCGATACGGCAAAGAGGTTATATACCTTCCTGAGTGTCTCCTTTGCCTTGATTTCGTCAACGGTATTATTGATAACCTATTTTACTCAGTTTTCTGTTGTTCCCATTAGTGTGATGAACGGCGAGGCCGATGGTGTTGCATTAATTACCCAATACAATGAGCATGGACTCTTTATTGCCATGGAGGAGTTGGGGTATATCTGCATGTCGATCGCCCTGTTCTTTCTGGCTTTTGCTTTTTCAAAAAGCAGCAGGATTGAAAGGGCAATTCATTTCATCCTTATAATTCAAATTATTGTAACCATTTTGGTATTTATCTTTTATGTTGTGAAGTACGGTATCGAAAGAAGCTACCGGTTTGAAGTTGCAACAATTAGCATTAACTGGCTCGTTTTGATCGTGATCGGAGTATTGATCGGTCTTCATTATCGAAGAAAACTTCTTCCAGGTTATAGTGAAACCGGAAAATAAATATGTCATGGCATTATTGAATTTTATGCATGATGCCATTTTTATTCCGGAGGGAGTCATTAAACCCGGCAGGGAGATCCTGAACATTTGATCTTTTAAAATATTTTTTTATTTTTCAAAATCGAAAAATGACCCAACAATAATTGAAGATATACTCCTTAAGAATAAGGTAAAATAAAGGAGGTTATATGAGAGATACGATGGAAAGCCATTCTGATAAGATTTTCTCAAAACGGGCGATTTTAGGCGCAACATTTCTGGGAGGACCTTTGGTCGCCGGATTTTTGATCTCAAAAAATTTTATAGTGTTTGGAGATGAGGATGCGGCCCGTAAGTCTCTTTTTTTAGGGATTATTTCAACACTTCTGCTGTTTTTAATCTTTTTAATCTTGCCGGAAAATATTATCGACAAAATTCCTCAACCGCTAATACCCATTATTTACACTGTGATTATTGGATTTTTAATCGATGAGTTACAGGGAGACAAGATAGACGAGTATATGGCATTGAATGGTCAAAAAGCCTCTGGCTGGCTTGCTGCCGGGTATGGATTTATCGGCATGGGGATCATTGCAGGATTCTTTTTTGTGATGGCAAACACTTTGCCTCCGGCCGGATATAAGGAGAGTGTCGATATCAAAGCAAACGTGAAGATTTATTACCAGGATATGAAAAAAGAGTTAATTCAGGAAATGGCCAAGGTGCTGGAGCAATCAGGATTTTTTGATGAAAGTCAGAGTGCTGATCTTTTTCTGAGCAATAATTCCGATCATTATCTTCTAAAATTTGTCTTAACTGATGCTTCATTTCTCTCAGATACAACTTTTTTAACTGATTTTAATGCGTTGGAAGATTATCTGAACTATAACCTATATTTTGAAAAAAGGATAGTTATAGGTTTTACCGATGAACGCTTGGAGAAGAGTTTTGAATTAAAGAAAGTAAGTAACCGGAATTCAATAGTATATGAACCTTTACTTTTATTGGAGCAATATAAAATCAATGCCAATCATACCATCTTTTATAACCGGAAGGTGCCTCTGGAAGAGGTTGAAAAAGTAAAAAATGGTGTCATAAGGCTTAGAGGCTATTTCCCTTTTCATCAAAAAATTGATATCGTTTTTGTTTCGGATAAAAATGGCTATGCAATCAAGTTTTTTGTTGCAAAGGAGTTGTGGCAGAATTATGCAACGATCAATAGGCTAAAAAGCGCGGTTGAATATATCAAGGATTGTGGAATCGAAGAGGATATTGCTCTTGTCCTGATCGATAATCAGACCTTTGAAGAGATTCAAATATGAATATACGCAGAAATATATTGGAAAGATGTTGTCAGTTTTGGACAACAGGCTACAGCCCTGTTTTATCTGTACGATTTAAACGAGGTTCGTATGCTTTATGCATAGATCAGACTTTTATAAACAATTCACTTTATATTCCGGATTACAGATATAATGATTCCAGAGTTAATCTTTTTGATTTAAAGTAGTGTTGGCATATTCACTCAGATTCCATTTTTCGGTGATGTTTTTCAATGCA
This sequence comes from uncultured Mariniphaga sp., assembly GCA_964540165.1. GTDB lineage: Bacteria > Bacteroidota > Bacteroidia > Bacteroidales > Prolixibacteraceae > Mariniphaga. The sequence goes on along the minus strand of CAZILU010000021.1, from coordinate 6,021 downwards.
TCCGGGTTTGTTTTCAGGTACCTGGGCAATACGTTATCCACTCCGATCTCCTGGGTTGATTTCCCGTTCAGGATATCGGCTGCCAGGTTTCCGGCGATCTCTCCCACCTGGTAGTATTCTGCACCTAAGGCAAAAAGCACATTTCCATACACATTGTATGGGTTGTTGGTGAAGAGAGCGATTTTTGCCTGGTTCGCGGCTGTAATCAGCTGGCCGATACCGGCCTCGACCACATTGTCGCCACCCACCCAGAGTGCCTGTACGCCGCGACTGGTAAGGCTTGTCGCTGCCTCCAGCACCTGAATGGTACTTTCCACGCTGGCCTCCATCAGTTCGATGCCCAGCTCCGCACATTTTTTGCGGGCCAGGCGCACGCAAGCTTCGGAACAGACCTCACTGGTGCACCATACGGTTCCCACTTTTCTTAATCCGGGGTTCATCTGTTTTGCCAGTTCAAACGTCTCCTCCACCGGCTGAAAGGATCCTATTCCCACCAAATGTGGCGGATGCTGATCGGGGGCACTCCCCGTGATACCCACCCCCGAAACATAGGGATCGGTTACCGTGCTGAAAACATGAATCATCTTGCCTTCCCTGTTGGCATTGGCCATGATCTGCAGTGCCGGGGTACTGATGGAGATGACCATGTCGAAACCGCTGCTAACGATGTTTTGAGCAATGGAGTTGGCTGTTCCTGCATCCCCCTCGGCGGAGTATCGTTTGATGATGCAGGTTTTACCATTCTCAAATCCCCGCTCTTTCAGGGCGTCAAGCGTACCTTCTTCGCTCTGGTCGAGCACCATGCGGGAGGCAATTTTGAATATGGCTATGGATGGCAACTCGTTTTTGTTGAACGAGTTACGGTTATTCCGGTCGAGATGCAACAACAGCAACGAGACCAGGATGAGGGCAATTGCCGGACGAATCAGTTTCATGGTGCAGAGATCAGATGTATTGCTCTTTCAGCAGTTCCGCAACGGCCGGATCGATGTTGTCTTTCCGCCGGAGATCATCGAAGAGGGCTAACAGATCGTTCACTTTCAGTCGCTTTTTATCTTCGCCCCGGAAGTCGTAAGCCACTTTTCCGTGGTGCATCATAATAATTCGATCGCCCAAATTAACAGCCTGTTGCATTGAGTGGGTAACCATGAGCGTGGTCAGGTTATCCTTCTGGATTACCTGTTGTGTCAGGTCGATCACCTTACTGGCTGTTTTGGGGTCGAGGGCAGCTGTATGCTCATCCAGGAGCAGCAGCTTAGGACGGATTGCCGTGGCCATGAGCAGGGTAATTGCCTGTCGCTGACCACCCGACAGTTTACCGATGGGATTCTCTAACCGGTTTTCGAGGCCCATATTGAGGGGAATGACCAGTTTTTTAAACTCATCGACCACATGTTTGGGCAGGCCCCATCCCAGGCCGCGCTTTTTGCCACGCTTGAGGGCTAATGCCAGGTTCTCCTGAATCGACATGCCCGGAGCTGTTCCGCTGAAGGGGTTTTGGAATACCCGCCCGATGTATCCGGCGCGCTTGTGCTCGCTCCACCGGGTGATGTCCATTCCATTCAGAGTGATCTTTCCTTCATCTGTCAGGAATGAGCCGGCGACGGCGTTCAGGGCAGTCGATTTGCCCGAGCCGTTGGTGCCCAAAACACAAACAAAACTTCCCTCTTCTATATCAATCGTCACACCCTGGAGGGCTTTTACCTCGTTGGCTGTACCGGGATTGAATGTTTTGTATATATTGTCAATGTTAAGCATGGATTTTCCGTTTAAAGGTGAATTTCTTTCTGTTTTGCATCAGCCCGGGCAGGATAAGCGCAACAAATACAAAGAAGGCGGTGATGATTTTCAGGTCGTTGGGATTGAGTCCCCAGCGCAGGGCAATGGCTACCAGCAGCCGGAAAAGCACGGAGCCAAGCACCGCTCCGGCAATCACAAATCCCAGGCTGTTATCGTTGATGATCGCCTCCCCGATGATGACACTTGCCAAACCCCATACCATCATGCCGATGCCCATCTGTACATCGGCAAATCCCTGGTACTGAGCCAGCATAGCACCTGCCAGGGCGATGAATCCGTTGGCCAGAGCCACTCCGGCAATGATCATCGCTTTCGTGTTTACTCCCAAGGCTCTGATCATCTGATCGTTATCGCCGGTCGCGCGCATCGCCGTTCCCATATGGGTGCGAAAGAACCACCAGAGGATGATGCAGAAAAGGAGAATGCCGGCGAAGCAAAAAAGCAACAGCCAGAGATCTTTCACGGCCACCTCCCATCCCAATAGGTTGATCCGCGTTCCTGCCCCGGAAATCCAAACAGAAAAACTCTCCACCCACGTAAATACGGTGGTTTCGTTTAATAGGGGCATATTGCTTTTCCCCATCACATGGAGGTTTACTGAATAGAGGGCGGTCATGACCAGGATCCCGGCCAATAGCGGATTGATGTTGAAGCGGGTATGAATTACACCCGTAAGCGATCCCGCAACCATCCCCCCCAAAAAAGCCACAGCGCTGGCCAGGAGGGGATTCATCCCCGCTACAATAAGGGATGCGCCGGTGGCGGCACCGAAAGTAAATGATCCCTCCGCGGTGATATCGGGGAAGTTAAAGATGCGGAAACTGATAAATAGCCCTAATGCCAGAAGAGATAGTATTAATCCAATTGTTAAGGAACCTATTAAAAGTGACATATTGAAAAATTTTATGAGTTTACAATAATCTTTTTTGATTCAACCGGGACAATCCAGCAAAAACCCTGAACAAACTGGCTCTCTCCCAATCCGGTAATTTCCCGGGAATCGTTGGTAAGGTGCAGTATATCGTTCAGTTCTGAGTTATTGAAGAGATAGTCAATGGTCTCCTCCAGGTCGATTTCGGTCTTTTTCAGCGGTATGTATGGGAATACTGCTGTATGGATGTGGCCCAGCAGGGGAGAACCGGGATTGAGCGGCCGCAGGAATGTTGACTCTTTACCATTTTCAGAAGAGAAATACCCGGCTGAAAGGGTCAGTTTTTTAATGTGGGCAGGCTCCGTGGTGAAGTTGATGTTGTTTTTGATCTCTGGAAAGGAGAAGATCGTTTTCCCTTCGGAAGGCGGCACATTGAGGGAGGTGCCAATCAAGCCGCCACTCTCTGCCAGCATTACCATTCCCAGCGTTTTGAACCCGGTAAGTTTTTGGATGGTGGAAATCAGTGAGCTTAACCCAATGGTGTTTTGTGCGCTCTCTCGGTCGAAACGGATCATCCGGGAGAAGTTGCCTTCAAAATGGATGCCGTAAAGCTCCATGAGAGATGCAACCAGCTTCCCGCTGCTTACCAGGTAATCCGGCTTTTTTGATCCGTCTGCAGGAAGGTAGGCAATGCTTTTACCCATCATCAGGTACTCGCCAAAAAGGTTTTTGCATTCGGCAAATGAGTTGCCGATAGCACCGATACCGATGGCATAATGGTTCTGTTCCGAGGCTGTTTTACGAACAAAGTCTTCTGTAAATCCCGATTGGATTACCTCTTCCGGTTTTCCAAAGAAGCAGGCGGTTGATGCTCCTGAACCTGAGAGTTCCGTTTGATGAAACTGAAAGCCAAATTCGTTCAGCCAATCCTTTGATTCCGGCTCCTCAACAGCAGCTACTTTCTCGAGGGAAGTCTGTGTCAACATCTCTTTCATTCCTACCATGTCCAGCACCTGAAAAACATTTTCCGACATGGTGCGGATGGTGAAGTGGCCGTTTACTGCTTTCAGGTTTTTATACTGGGTGACCAGTGACCGGATACCGGCCGAACTCAGGTATTCTATATCATCCATGTCGAGAGAGATAAAGTAGTGCCCCTCTCGGACCATCCGGTCGATGTAGTCGTTCAGATGGACCGCTCTGTTGGCATCCAGTCTGCCCGAACATTTCAGAAGGATCTCCTTCCCTTCCATCTGTTGTTTAATCTCAAGATTGTTCATCTTATTAAAGTTATTAGTTGATTATGGTAATAGATGTTACTTGCAGGAATTCTTGTTATCCCTGTTTGTGAATGAAAATTCCCTGCTCGTTTTATTTGTTGGTTTTTTAAGGTTCATATATCGTTGCTTTTTGTTCGACAGCTTCAGTGAATTCAATTCCAAACTGTTTTGCTTTTGCCGGATTGATCAGAATGAATGGTCGGGAGGGTTTCTGAAAGGGAATGTCACCGGGATTGTTTCCCTTCGTGAGGATATCTGCCGCCAACAGTGCTGCATCATAGCCATTTTGAACGTAGTCAACATCGATTTCGATGAGTCCCTCCATCGGTGTGCCGGTTGGTCGTTGGTTAAATTCAAAGTAGGGCAGACGTGCATCCACCACGCCTTTGATCAGGGTTGAAATGCCTGAAGAGAGGAGGTTGTCGCCCATCTGGCAGACCGCATCGATGTTGGAATTGACCATGCTTAATACGGCCTCGGGCAGTTCAGAGGCGCTGTTTGCCGGAAAAAACTTCACCTGTAGCCCATAACGGGCGGCAATGGTTGTAAAATCATCTTTAAATTTAACAGAGATGATCTCTCCCGGGCAAAAGAGCGATCCCAGGATTTTTATTTCGGGTGCACATGTTGCAATCAAGTCGCACATCGTCTCAAAATCGCATGCCACAGAAATTCCGGTAATATTTTCTATATGATTCTCTGCATCTGTTCCTGCTCCCGCCAAAACCGGATCGGCAACGGCAGTATAAACGACCGGTATCTCTTTGATCTCATTCACTGCTTTTTGCAAAACCGGAGTACAGGAGGTAAAGATCAGATCGGGTCTCTGGTTTTTAACCTGTTGGATGATGCTGGTCAGCAAAGATATGTCACCACTGGCATTATAGCTGCTTAGGGTAAGGTTTTTTCCTATAATCAATTGATTTTCGGCCAATCCGTGATAAATACCGGAGTCAATTTTTTCGGTAAAGGATGCATGCAGCCAATGGATGATCGCTATATAATGATCATCTCCCTTTTTCTCTAAGCCCTTTCGGTTCGAGAGGTCCGAAAGAAGTAGAATCGCTCCTGTGGTCAGGAGGAAGAGCAGGGGCATGAATATCTTTGCTACTTTGTTCATTGGTTTAAAAATCTCTTCGGTATCCGTACGTTAAAATAATTTTCGGCTTCGGGATTGACCTTTACGGTGGATTTGGATACCAGTTGAAACGGTATCTCCCCCGGGTTTTGACCTTCCAGTATTTTGATGGCCATGGTTACGGCATCGACGCCGGCATAGTAGTAGTCGCGCGAAACGGCCGCGATGGCTCCCTGTTTCAGTTGATCGCTGATGAATGCGAAGTAGGGTATCCGGCGATCGTAGGCCACTTTGATAATTGAGGCTCCGCAGCTGGCGGTCAGGTTGTCGGAGATCTGGGTAAAGGCTTCAATGCCCCGGTTGGTGATAGAGAGCGCGGCATCGGCCACCTCGGTGGCACTGTTGGCAGGCACGGCTACGAGTGTCAGTCCGCCGGCTTTCGCTGCCTTCTCTAACTCCTCTTTGTAGGCAACTGCGTTGATCTCTCCCGGCGTGAAGATGGTGCCGATGGTTTTGATGCCGGGGATGGCCTCTTTTACCAGGGCCACCATTCCTTCAAAATCGCTTATGGTGGAGATGCCGGTCAGGTTTTGCTGGTGCTTCTCGTTCGAATCACCCAGTCCGGCTCTAACCGGATCCCCCACATTGGTGAACACCATAGGGGCATTCTTAACCTTCTTCGACAGAACCTGGATGGTCGGTGTGGAGGTGACAAAGATCAGGTCCCACGGATCGGATACAACGGCATCGGAGATGCTGTTGAGGGTGGAGACATCGCCTTGTGCGTTGAACACCTTCAGGGTGAAGTCGGGGCCCTCCTCCAGACCGCACTTTTTCAACTCGTCGCGAATGCCTTGCTCGGCGTTTTCGGAGTTGGGACTGTCGATGTAGTGTACCAGACAGAATTTGTAGTTCTTCCCCTTGAGCTGTTGGACAGAGAAATTCAGATAGTGGTCGGGGATGGTAACACCCAGGCTGGCAGCTACCTCTTG
>CAZILU010000020.1:0-30692 GCA_964540165.1 uncultured Mariniphaga sp. | reverse complement strand
TGATTTAAAACGCATCCTGTCAATAAGATATATTTAAAGGCAAAAATATCTTTTAATTGAATGATTTGTGAAATAATTTTCTTAAATTGTCATTTAATAAAGAAAAACCTAATTTTTTATTAACAAATTTAAAATCAAGTATTATGAAAAATGTTTTTCGATCTGTTTTGTTTCTTTTTTGCTTTTTTGCCATCACTCAAGCCAATGCACAGATCAGTGTGGGGGCAGGCCTGGTTTATGGCACCGAAATCGACAACATCGGTATCAGTGTAAATGGCAAGTATGCGTTTAACGAGCAGTGGAGTGCAGCTCCGTCATTCACCTATTTCTTAGAAAAGGATATGATGAACTGGTCCTCCCTCGATCTGGATGCCAACTATCAGTTGATGCCGATCGAAAGTCTGGGTAGTTTGTATGCCCTGGGCGGATTGAACATTACGTTCTGGAAATTTGATTATGATCTTGGTGAATGGGGCGAATGGGATGCCAGTGATTCTGAAGCAGGTATTAACCTGGGACTTGGATTGGATATTCCGGCCGGAGATAAATTGTCGATTGCTCCCGAGGTCAGGTATACCTTTGGTGGTGCCGATTATCTGAGGCTTGGCGTGAAGCTGATGTTTGCTCTCTGATCGTAGTTAAAAGCCGGAATATTGTTATTGATTATTGCCGGGAAGGAATTTTTAATTTGATAATTTTATACGCCCTTCTGTTATTGGAAGGGCGTTTTTTATTGCCCTGCCTTATCGATTCGTTTTTGGTTGTTCGCCTAAAGAGACAAATTTTTATCTTTGTCAGATTTTTCATAACTCCGTTGAGTATAAAGCGGATTTCGATTGTCAGCCTGCAACAGAAGGTTTTTTTTTGACTCTCTTATTGAACCTTTTTTGACTTGATGAGTCAAAGCTTATTGCGAATTAAAATTTGACTATAAATATAAATAGAACGAACGTGGCAAAGAAGAGTATTTTCAGAGTTTCGATCACGATAGTGCTGGTTTTGGTGTTGGCCGGAATTATTTTTTATCCTAAAATGAAGCACCTTTTCCCGGGTGATAGTCGTTCGGGAATGCCGGCTGGCGCTCGTGGTATGGGTGGGCCACAGGTGACCTATGCCAGTGGTTATGTGCTGGTTCCTGCCAATATGGAGGAGATGGTTTACAGTACCGGTTCACTTCTGCCCGATGAGGAGGTTGACCTCGCCTTTGAAACGTCAGGGAAAGTTATTAAGATCTATTTCTCGGAAGGCACCCGGGTTGCGAAAGGGGAGTTGTTAGCTAAAATCAACGACAGACCCCTTCAGGCTCAGTTGTTAAAGTTACAAGCACAGAAGAAACTCGTTGAAGAGCGGGAGTTCCGGCAGCGACAGCTTCTTGACCGCGATGCCATCAGCCGTGAGAGTTATGACCAGGTGGCCACCGAGCTTCAATCCATTGAGGCTGATATTATGCTGGTTGAAGCCCAGATAGACATGACTGAAATGCGGGCTCCGTTTGACGGGATTGTGGGATTGCGCATGGTTAGCGAAGGTGCGTATGCAACCACCCAGACCAAAATAGTCCGGGTGGTAAAGATAAAACCACTAAAGATTGAATTTTCGGTTCCAGAGCGATATGCGGGAGAGATCTCTCCGGGGTTTCCCGTCTCTTTTCAGATTGACGGAATCCCATCAGCTTTTGATGCCAACGTTTATGCCATCGATCCCAAGGTCGATATCAATACCCGTACCATTGTGGTGAGAGCTATCTATCCCAACCGGAATGAGGAGCTAAAACCCGGTCGGTTTACCAGTGTTAGAGCCCGGCTTTCGCAAATCGAAAATACGGTTTCCATCCCTTCGGAAGCCCTGATTCCGGAAATGGATGGCGAGAAGGTATTCATCGTCAGCCACGGAAAAGCCAGTGAACGCAAAGTTACTACCGGCCTTCGTACCGAATCTCACATACAGATCAGGTCTGGTCTTCAGTTTGGAGATACGCTGCTAACGACGGCAATCCTGCAGTTGAGGGATGGCCTGCCGGTTAAGCTTGACACCCTGATCACCAATCAACCTATCGTAAATAATTAGTTATGAGTCTCTCTTCTGTCAGCATACAAAGGCCGGTACTGGCAACCGTATTTTCATTGGTCATCTTGCTTTTTGGAGCCATCGGATTAACGTTTTTGGGGATCCGGGAGTTTCCCAGTGTTGATCCACCGATCATCTCGGTTAGCACTTCTTACCCGGGAGCCAATTCAGATGTCATTGAAACGCAGATTACCGAGCCATTAGAACAGTCGATTAACGGCATTCCCGGCATCCGTTCTCTGACCAGTCAGAGCCGGCAGGGAAGCAGCCGGATTTCGGTGGAATTTGAGCTATCGGTTGACCTTGAAACAGCCGCCAACGATGTGCGCGATAAAGTGTCACAGGCACAGCGCTACCTGCCTCGCGACTGCGATCCGCCAACGGTATCAAAAGCTGATGCCGATGCTGAACCCATCATGATGATTGCCGTGAAGAGCCCCAAACGATCGCTGTTAGAGCTCTCCGAAATTGCTGAGCTGACCTTCAAGGAGCAGTTGCAAACCATTTCGGGTGTGAGCGCCGTTAGTATTTGGGGTGAAAAGCGGTACGCCATGCGTATCTGGCTCGATCCGGCAAAACTTGCCGGATACCAAATGACTCCCCTCGACGTGCGAAATGCATTGCAACGAGAAAACGTGGAGCTGCCGGCTGGCAGCATCGAAGGCAATACCACCGAACTTACCATCCGGACACTCGGTCTGATGACCACCCCGGAAGAGTTTAATAATCTTATACTCAAGCAGCAAGGTGATCAGCTGATTCGCGTGCGTGATATCGGACGGGCCGAACTGGGACCTGAAGATCTTCGGGGAATAATGAAGATGAACGGTGTCCCTATGGTGGCTACCGTTATCATACCCCAACCGGGGGCTAACCATATTGAAATCGTTGATGATGTGTACCAACGGTTGGATTTTATCAAAAAGGACCTTCCCGACGATGTTGGAATAGATGTAGGATTTGATAACACCAAATATATCCGTTCTTCGATTAAAGAGGTGCAAACAACCATCTATCTTGCCTTCTTTCTGGTGGTGGTCATAATCTTTTTATTTCTGCGCGACTGGCGGACTACCATCATTCCCATTCTTGTTATTCCGGTATCACTGGTCGGTTCATTCTTTATTATGTATATCGCCGGATTTACCATCAATGTCCTTACCCTGCTGGCAATCGTGCTCTCTATCGGGCTGGTGGTCGATGATGCCATCGTGATGATGGAGAATATCTATGTGAAGATCGAGCAGGGTATGACGCCCATGGAAGCGGGGCTTAAGGGGTCTAATGAGATATTTTTTGCCATCATCTCTACGACCATTACCCTGGTGGCTGTGTTTATACCCATTGTGTTTCTGGAGGGGATGACCGGCAGGCTTTTTCGGGAGTTCAGCATTGTCATTGCAGGAGCTGTTGCCATCTCCTCATTTGTGGCACTGACTTTTACCCCGATGCTTTCAACCAAATTACTGAAGGCCAGAAAAAAACACAACCTCTTTTACAACTATACCGAACCTTTTTTCATCCGCTTCAATGAAGCATACCGGCGATCATTAGAAATATTTCTGAAGCGAAGATATCTCTCTATTATTATCCTTATCGGCGCTTTTATGCTTATCTATACCTTGTGGAAGATCATACCCGCAGAAATGGCCCCGCTGGAAGACCGGTCGCAATTTAATGCGCGGATTACTACGGCTGAAGGAGCAACTTATGAGTACTCCAATCTGATTGCAGAAGAGGTGGCTGATCTGATCGAAAGGACGGTTCCCGAGCGTGATAAGGTGACGACAATGGTTCGTGGTACCTTCGCCTTTGTTCGAGTCCTGATTGATGAGCCATCGAGCCGGGAACGGTCACAGCAGGAGATTGCCAGTCAGGTAACTGCCGATTTGCGAAAAATGACCAAAGGCCGCGTGAGCGTGGTTCAGCAGTCAACCTTCGGCGGAAGAAGGGCACGCCAACCAATCCAATACGTTATTCAGGCACCAACCATCACCCGGTTAAGGGAGATCCTTCCGGTATTTATGGCTGAAGTGTACGATAATCCGATTTTTGTTATGCCCGATGTGAACCTTAAATTTACCAAGCCAGAGCTGCAGATTGAGATTAACCGCGATAAGGCGAACTTGTTAGGGGTTTCTACTCAGAATATCGGGCAAACGTTGCAGTTAGCCCTTAGCGGTCAGCGTTTTGGGTATTTTATTATGAATGGTAAACAGTATCAGATTCTGGGAGAACTGCCTCGGCAGGAACGAAATAAACCGCTCGATCTGAAGTCGCTTTACGTGAGAAATGACCGGGGAGATATGGTGCAGATCGATAACTTTGTGACGTTAAAAGAGACTACTGCTCCGCCCCAGTTGTATCGCTATAACCGGTTTGTCTCTGCCACCATCTCGTCTAATCTGGCCGATAAACGCACCATTAGTGAAGGAATTGCCGAAATGGATAAGATTGCCGATAAGGTATTGGATGAATCTTATCGAACGGCGCTGGATGGAGACTCCAAAGACTTCATGGAGAGCTCTTCAAGCCTTATGTTTGCCTTTGTATTAGCCATTATCCTTATTTTCCTGGTGCTTTCGGCACAGTTCGAAAGTTTCAAAGATCCGATTATTGTGATGATGGGCGTTCCGTTGGCTCTGACCGGTGCCCTGGTTTTTATGTGGTATTTCGATGTAACAATGAATATCTTCAGCCAGATTGGTATTATCATGCTCATTGGTCTGGTCTCGAAGAATGGCATCCTGATTGTTGAGTTTGCCAATCAAAGAAAAAGTGCCGGCATGAACAAACGCGATGCCATCAACTATGCTGCCGCTGCCCGGTTCCGACCCATCCTGATGACCAGCCTTTCAACCATTCTGGGAATTCTGCCGTTAGCCATCGGATTGGGTGATGGGGCTCAAAGCCGCGTGGCCATGGGTATCGCGGTTGTGGGAGGAATGGCTATTTCAACCATTCTGACCCTCTATGTTGTGCCGGGAATCTATTTGTTAATTTCAAGTGAATCTAAAAATAATGATCATGATGCGATTGCCTCTGAGAAAGATAACCTGGCGATTTCCTGAGAAGTCAGTTGTTCTTCTTTTTCTTATTTTAATACTGACAGAGCATGCTCCGGGTCAGGAGAAGTTTGATCTGAGCCGATGCATTCTCACCGGATTAGAGCAGAATTTTGTTGTAAAGGTTGCCCGCACGCAGGAAGAGATTGCCGGGAATAACTACACCCGTGGAAATGCCGGTTTTCTGCCCCGGGTAACAACAACCAATCGCTATGGAGGAAACCTGACAACCACCATCCAGAATATGAATGACGGGAGCCAGCGGTTATCGAACGGGGTGCATAACGCCACCGGAGCTGCTGCCGTTGAATTGGGAATGACTCTGTTCCGTGGATTTCAGGTGCAAACGACCTGGCAGAAGCTGAATGAGTTGAAACAGGTGGGGGAATTGAATACCCAGATGTCTATGGAGAACCTGGTGGCACAGATCGTTGCCGAATATTACTACCTCATCCAGCAGATCAACTTCTATAATAATATGCAGTACGCGGTTTCACTCTCCCGGGAGCGGGTGCGCATCGATGAGGAGCGTTACCTGCTTGGTGCCTCTTCCAAACTGGAGCTGCTTCAGTCGATTGTTTACCTCAATGCTGACAGTTCGCGGCTTGCCAGACAAAAAGAGGCCATTCTGGAGTCGGAAATCCGTCTGAAAAAACTGATGGCCCTGGAGAACCTGGCGGAGCGTATCGTTCTGCAGGATACCACCATCGTATACAATCCCAACCTGAACTATGATTCACTTCTGGTTCTGACGCTTAACTATAATACAAGCCTTCAAATTGCGAATAAGAACCGGACCATCTCCGAACTGGATGCCAGGATTATTGAATCGCGTGCCTATCCATACCTCACATTTTCTACCGGATATAACATGAATTATCGCGGATATGGTACCGGAACCATCAGCGAATACGGTGAGCTGGCCATTAGCAACCAGCATTCTCATGCGATGAACTATGGTCTTACTCTTGGGATGGATATCTTTGATGGCTCTAACCGCCGGCGTGAGAAGAGCAATGCCCTGCTGGCCATCGAGAACAAAACATACCAGCTTCAGGAGATTGATCAGGAGATCAGAGCCGATTTGCTAACCATCTATTTTGCTTATGAAAACAATCTCCGGCTCTTGCAAATGGAGGTGCAGAACCTGGCTGTAGCGCGTGAGAATCTGGAGATTGCGATGGAGCGATACCGCCTGGGAGCACTCTCGGGACTGGAACTGCGGGAGGTACAGAAGAGCCTGCTTGATGCCGAGGAACGGCTGATCTCCGTGAAATATCAGACCAAGCTGGCCGAAATTTCCCTGCTCCAAATTTCAGGGAATATTATGGATTATGTATAATCATTTTTTTCAGGAACATCGGATAAAAAAAATCGTAACTTTGCCGCGCATTTACGAAAAGGTTATACATGCAAATACTTGAATCTGATACGGTTGTTATTGGAAGTGGATTGGCGGGACTGACGGCTGCCTTCTATGCTTCGAAGTTTGGAAATGTAACCATCGTTACCAAGTCTGAACTGGATACCAGCAACTCTTATTATGCGCAGGGAGGCATAGCCGCAGCCATTGGTGCTGATGATGATGTGGATCTTCATTGGCAGGATACCCTGGTTGCCGGCCGGGGCTTATGCGATTCTGATGCTGTGCGGATCATGGTTGAAGAGGGAGTGGAACGGGTACAGGAGGTCATTGACATGGGAATGCCCTTCGATCTGCTGGATGGTAAACCTGTTTTGGGATTAGAGGGCGGTCATTCCCGGCGACGTATCCTGCATGCGGGTGGCGATGCGACGGGAGAGAAGCTGACCTGCTTCTTTTTAGAGAAGGTAAAAGAGCAGCCCAACATTACATCTTTTGAATATACAACCGTCGTCAGGTTACTGAAATCCAACGGGCGTATTGCCGGCGTGCAGGCCATCGATTTTAAAACCGGAAACAATCTGCTCATTCGCACCAAAGCCGTAATCCTGGCTACCGGCGGGCTTTCCCGGATTTTTGCCCGCTCTACCAATCCGCACACCGCAACCGGCGATGGCATTGCCCTGGCTTACGAAGCAGGCGCTGCATTGTCCGATATGGAATTTATCCAGTTTCACCCTTCGGCCCTTTACCTGCCGGGTAAAGAGGCATACCTGATCAGCGAAGCGGTTCGTGGTGAAGGGGCCTGGCTTCTGAACCATGAAGGGGAACGGTTTATGAAGGAGGTGCACCCCCTGGCAGAACTGGCTCCGCGCGATGTTGTGGCTTACCATATATTTAAGCAGATCCGTGAGTCGGGTAAAGAACATATCTGGTTGTCGCTGAAGCACCTCGATCCTGAAAAGATCAAATCCCGTTTCCATAACATTTACCGACACTTGCAATCCCTTGGAATCGATATGGTTAACGACCTTCTTCCGGTGGCTCCCGCCGCGCATTATATGGTGGGGGGGATACGGACAAACTTAAACGCTGAAACCAATGTAAACGGACTTTTTGCCTGTGGTGAGGTTGCCTCTACCGGGGTGATGGGGGCAAACCGACTGGCCAGTAATTCACTGCTGGAATGTCTTGTTTTTGGAAAGCGCGCCAGCAGTGCTGCCGCAAAGCTGCAGTGGCCGGGAGAGGATCTTCCATCCATAACACCCATCGGGATAGATCCTTCTACCGAACCTCTCTTTATGGAGATGCAAAACTCGATTGCCGCGCAAATGATGAACAACCTGGGAATCGTCAGGACCCGGAGCGGAATTCAAACGGCTTTGAAGAGCTTTATCGCAGCGGCACAAAAATTTGATGATGTCAAAAATGATTATAATCTGTTGAAAATTAAAAGCTGTGCGACTATTTGCCAACTGATTGCCACGGGAGCCCTGACACGGGAAGAGAGCCGTGGCGGCCATATCCGAACCGATTTTCCTCAGGAGGAGGCGCAGTGGGCAGTGCATATTCTTCAGCAGAAAAATAGTAAAATCCGATTTGAACCGGTTAGAAAAGTAGATTTATGATGGATGAAAAAACGTTGAAGTCGGCTGAAATTCTCTTCAACTTAGCTTATGCAGAAGATATTGGTGACGGCGATATCACAACCAATAACCTGGTGCCTCCCAATACGAACAAAACAGCCATTTTAGTCGCTAAAGAGGAGGGGGTTATCGCCGGATTACCCATTGCTGAAATGGTTTTTAAAAAGTTCGACAATCAGTTGGCCTGGAAGACGTTGGTTTCCGATGGTGACCGGGTGAGCCCGGGCGATTTAATTGCTGAATTTTCGGGAAACTACCGGGCACTGCTTACCGGAGAACGGAAAGCATTGAACTTTCTGCAGCGGATGTCAGGCATCGCTACCTACGCCCATCTCTGTATGAAGGAGATAGAGGGGCTTCGGGTAGAGATCTTAGATACCCGGAAAACCCTGCCCGGATACCGCTATCTTGATAAATATGCCGTGCGCATGGGTGGAGCTTCCAATCACCGGTTCGGACTATACGACATGGTTATGATTAAAGATAACCACATCCAGGTGGCAGGAAGTATTAAAAAGGCGGTAGAGGCCATTCGCGGAAAAGTTCCCAAAAGCATCAAGATCGAGGTGGAAACAGCTACCCTGGAACAGGTGCGGGAGGCTGTTGAGGCCGATGTTGATATCATCATGCTCGATAATATGAGCTCCAAAATGATGATAGAGGCTGTACAGCTGGTTCGCGGGCGGGCTAAGATTGAGGCCTCCGGAAATATGACCCTTAAGAGAATCAGAAAAGTGGCATCAACCGGGGTAAACTACATCTCCATCGGAGCGCTGACACACTCTGTCAGGGCACTCGATATCAGTCAACGGATCATCGATTAAGAATGAACCTGGTTATCGATATCGGAAATACCCGTACCAAGCTTTCACTTTTCAACCATGGAGAGGAGATGATCTCTGTGCCGGTAGAAGAACTTCGGCCGGAGCATTTGTCGCTTTTGATCGATGAACACCCCGAGCTCGACCGGGCTATCCTCTCTGCCGTTAAGGAGTATGATCCCAATCTGAAAATCTTTTTGAGAGATCATTTTCGCTCGTTTATTGAATTGGATTCTGATACGCCGCTGCCGTTCCTGAACCAATACTTATCGCCCGAAACTTTAGGGAGAGATCGCCTGGCTGCCGTTGCCGGTGCGGTGACACTCTATCCTCAGATGCCGGTGCTGGTTGTTGACGCAGGTACGGCCATTACCTTCGATATCGTAAACGAAAAAATGCAATATCTGGGGGGGAATATCTCGCCGGGATTGCGTATGCGTTTCGAGGCTCTGCACCGGTTAACCGGGCGCCTTCCCCTGGTTCAACCATCGGATTCAATTCAGCTTTTTGGAAACCGTACCGAGGAGGCGATTCGACAAGGCATTCAAAACGGTATTCTTTATGAAGTTGATGGATCGATCGACCGATTTAAGGAAATTTATACAAATTTAATCGTTATTATTACGGGTGGTGATGCCAATTTCTTTGAAAAGAGATTAAAAAATTCTTTCTTTGTACATTTCAATTTAGTAGCCATCGGTTTAAACCGGATATTAGAACATAATGGGGATAAATAAAAAGGTAAGTACATTCGCTTTTTTCCTGGTATTGCCAATTTTTTTAATTGCGCAATTCAACAATAATACAAGTTCGCCATACTCCCGATTTGGATTGGGAGACCTTCAGCCTTACAGCTTTGGCCGCACTTCTGCCATGGGGGGTGCTTCCCTGGCCAGCCGTTATAAACAACAGATCAACCTGGCCAACCCGGCCTCCTATACCGCCGTTGATTCGCTGGTTTTTATGTTCGAATTCGGAGCGGGAGGCAAATTCTCCAGGTTTTCAAACCATGCCGGCAGTATGAATGTGAACGACATCAACTTCAACTATTTCGCACTCAACTTTCAGTTTACCAAATGGCTGGCTACATCATTAGGGCTTACACCCTGGTCGGATGTGGGGTATCAGTTGGAGATGACCAATGCCGTGGAAAATGCCGGTAACGTCTATACCAAATATGCCGGTGAGGGGTCGCTCTCCAGGGCATTCTGGGGCTTCGCCGTTGAACCGGTGAAAAATATCTCAATTGGCGTCAATGCAAACTATATGTTTGGAAAGCTGGACCGGAATGTGCAAAACTTTTTCCTGGGCTCTACTTCTTTTTATAATAATGAGAAGTTTGAATCGCTGCGGCTGCGTGATTTCAATTTAGGCCTCGGCCTCCAGGCGACGCTTCCCTTAAAAAACAACCAGTCGGTAACGGTTGCCGGTATATGGGAGCAACCCTCCTATACGGGATTCTATTCCGAAATCCGGAATAGCTATATCTCCATTCCGACCGGAAGCTCAACCAACGTGTCCGATTCCAAACAGGACACGATCGATTTTCAGAATAAAATTCCGGTCGATTTTCCGTTAACCTTTGGCGTGGGGATATCCTATGTAAAAGAGGATGTATGGGAGATTAATGCCGACTATTACCACCAGGCGTGGTCGAAGGTGAATTTACCCGGAGGAGGTAATGATGTATTAACAGATTTAGATAAATTTGCCGTTGGAGCCGAATGGATTCCCGACAGGTTCTCCATCAGAAGTTATTTGAACAGAATCGCTTATCGGGCAGGGTTATCCTATGAGAATTCCTATCTTATTTTTGATAATCAGCAGATTAATGATTTTGGCATAAGTTTTGGTGTAGGGTTACCTGTATATCGTTCTAACTCTACTGTGAACATTTCGGCCGAGTTCGGCAGGCGCGGAACAAAAAAGAATAATTTAATTCTTGAAAACTATGCGCGATTGAACCTGAGCGTTAATTTATACGACTTTTGGTTTATACAGAGAAAATTTGAATAAATAATTTGATAAATTTTTACGCTATGAAACTTGTTTTTCGCATATCCTTTCTGGCAGCCTTTCTGGCAGTAGTGCTGGTCTCTATGGTTCAGGCTCAGAATACAGTGAAGGGTACGGTTTACCGTGAAGGCAAACCAGCTGCCGGAGTAACCGTTGAAGCACACCGGGGCACGACAATGATGACCAGCTTCGATGGAAAATACGAAGTTGAAATCCATGAAAAGAGTAAATGGATCCGTTTCACCTTTTTAGATGAAACAGGCCGGATGAATATTACCGATGCCTCAGGCGGGGTAATGGATTTTGCTTTTGACGGAAAGCTTCCCAACGAAGAGGGGGAACCGGATGCCGGTGATGTCGTTCTGAAAACAGCCGAAGATCTTGTTAAAGAGCAGGACAGAGACTTTATGAACGAGTATTCGCTCTACAACGAATTCTACAAGCAGGGTAACTATGAATCCGCATTTCCGCATTGGAAAACGGTTGTCGGCAAATATCCAAAGTCGACCCTCAACCTCTATATTCATGGTGTAAATATGTATGAGAAGAAATTAGAGCAGGCGGCTACTACAGAGGATAGAGATGCATTATTAGATGAGTTGATGAAACTCTATGATAAACGGATCAAATATTTTGGTGAAAAGGGTTATGTTCTTGGAAGGAAAGCAACCGCATGGCTGGAGTATAAGCTGAAAAGTGATAAGGAACAGGAGAATGGTAATCTGAAAGAGACGTTGAAGAGTGGTTACGAATGGCTGAATGCATCGGTTACCGAACAGCAGGAGAAGACCGAGTTGCACGTATTGGTGTTGTTGATGCAGACAACGCGCTCGCTCTTTATTCTTGGTGAGCTTCCCAAAGAGACGGTGGTGAAAAATTACGATACCAGCAATAGCGTTTTAAAAGCCCTTCTGGCAATAAATGAAGATCCTCAGATTGCCGCAGATGGCGTCAAGGTTCAGGCAGCCATTGAAGAGATCTTCGGCACCTCGGGAGCCGCCGACTGTGAGGCACTGATTTCAATTTTCACTCCGCAGTATGAAGAGAATAAAAACGACATAGATTTTGTCAAAGGAATGCTTCGCCGTTTGGGCAATGCCAAATGCGATGACAGCGAGCTCTTCTCCAATGCGACCGAACAGCTCTATAATCTGGAGCCATCGGCCGAAGCAGCCTACAATATGGCACGGCGGTTTGTGAAAAGAGATGACGATGAACGAGCCAAAAATTACTATCAGCAGGCGATCAATCAGGAGACGGACCAGGAGCTCTTAGCGAAGTACTACTATGAATTTGCCATTTTTATCTTTGCCAAGGAGAACGATCTGCAGCAGGCACGTACGCTGGCAAGAAAAGCGCTGGAAGCTAAACCCGGATATTGCGAAGCGAATATGCTGATCGGTGATATATATGCCGCGGCAAACCGCAGCTTTGGATCGGATAACTTCGAAAAAGCTACCCTTTTTTGGCTGGCTGTCGATTACTATGAAAAAGCGCGCTCTAATGCCGATTGTGCCGTGAATGCTTCTCAAAAAATTTCTACCTACCGGAGTCATTTCCCGAATAAGGAAGAGGCCTTCTTCCGCAGCTTGCAGGAGGGTCAGAGTTATAAAATTGAGGGATGGATTAATGAAACAACCAGGGTTCGGTTTTAAAACCGTTGCAACCATTGCATCCTATTTGAGAATTGCAGCTCTTGTTACCGGAACTGCAATTCTTTTATTTTCCTGCGAGGATAACCTCGAGCAGATCAAGGCTTTTGCCACACCGGAAGAGCTTCCCGTTGTGGAGGCAATCAACTTTAAAACGCTGATGACCGATAGTGGAAATGTGGTGTTTCAGCTAAAAGCGCCCAAGCTTCTCCAATTTAATACCGAAAACAGGTCGTATGCCGAATTCCCATTAGGACTGGAGATGATCAAATACGATGAATACAACCGGGTTATTTCCAGTATTACCGCCGATTATGCCCGGCAGTTTGAGAAGGAGAAGCGCTGGGAAGCCAAAAACAATGTGATCGCGACCAACGCCCAGGGCGATACCCTGAAGACGGAACTTCTGATCTGGGACGAAAAAGAGGGAAGTATATATACCGAAGCGTTTGTCCGGATTATCCGTCCGGATCAGATTATTACCGGTATCGGATTTCATTCGGATCAGTCGATGCAAAACTGGAGAATTAAAAACCCAAAGGGCACCATTTATATTAATGTTGAGAATAATCCATAAAAATTATTATCTTCGCACCGCACAAAAAAACAGATTAAAAATTGCAATAAAAGAACGATAAATCAATGGCAACGTTACAAACGATCAGAACAAAAGCAGGATTATTGGTAGCTATCGTAATCGGAGTTTCATTAGCCGCCTTTATCCTGGGCGACATGTTTCAGGGAGGGTCTTCCATGTTCCAGCGCAATCAGCTGGAAATCGGCAGTATAAATGGAGAGTCAATTCAATATCCGCAATTTCAGCAGGAGGTTGAAAAGCTGGCCGATATATACCGGATGAATACACAGCAAAATCAACTTGACGAACAGGCCTGGGTGCAGATTCGTGAACAGACCTGGCAGGATATGGTACGGGATCAGGTGATGAACCCGGTCTATGAAAATCTGGGCATTACGGTTAGTTCAGATGAGCTCTTTGATATGCTGCAGGGAAACAACCTCCATCCCATCGTTCAGCAACTGTTTACCAATCCAAATACCGGAGAGGTTGACCGCAGCGCCGTTGTTCAGTTTCTGAAGAACCTCGATACCGGAGTAGCGCCGGAACAACGTAACTATTGGCTCTACATCGAAGACCAGATCGTAACCGACAAGATCCAGAGCAAATATACCAATCTGGTTAGCAAAGGGCTTTTTATCACCAATCGCGAAGTTGAAGAGAACCTGGCCGCAAGGAATCAGCAGGTGAACTTTGACTATATTATGTTGCGTCACTCATCGGTGCCCGACAGTGCAGTGGTGGTGACCGAAAAAGAGCTTCGTGATTATTTTGCTAAAAATCAGGATACCTACAAACAGGAGAAGCTCCGTAAAATCGAATACATCACCTTCAATGTAAAACCCTCTCCTCAAGATTACCAGGCGGCAGAGAAGTGGATTAATGAAATTGTATCGGACTACTCGGCAACCACGGATAACATCGCTTTTGTCAATGCAAATTCTGACGTGAGCTTTAATCCTGCCTGGTTTAAAAAGGAAGTTCTTTCCGAAGACCTGGCCTTTTGGGTTTTTGAATCCAAGGCAGAGGTTAACGCCATTTTCGGCCCATATTTCGAAGATGAAGCCTATAAGCTGGCAAAATTGCAGGCCAGGGCTATGCTTCCCGACTCGGTTGAGGCCCGGCATATTCTTCTGCAGGTAAATTCGCAGGATGAAATGCTCCGGATGCAGTCGCTGGCCGACAGTCTGAAAGGAGTGATTGAAAAGGGAGGCAATTTCGCTCAACTGGCTCAACAGTTTTCGGGAGACCAGGGGTCTGCAGTCAACGGAGGTGAGTTGGGGTGGTTTGGCCGCGGACAGATGGTTAAACCTTTTGAAGATGCTGCTTTTAACAACAAAGTGAATGAGGTTACCATTGCCAATTCACAGTTTGGTATCCATATTATTCAAACAACAGCCCGCGGTGCTGAATCGGAGCAGGTTCAGATTGCATACCTGGTCAGAAATGTAACTCCCAGTACCCAGACCTACCAGCAGGTATATGCCAAAGCCAGTGAGTTTGCAGGAAAAAACCTGACAAAAGAGGATTTTGACAAGGCCATAGCTGAACAGAATATTCAAAAGCAGAGTATCGATATCAGGGAGACCGATGTAGAGGTTCCCGGCCTGGAGAATTCGCGTCCGCTGATTCGTGCGGCTTATGATTCCAAAGTGAATCAGGTCGTTCAGGATTCACAGGGATCGACGATCTTTGACTTCGGCGATAACTTCGTGATCGCTACGCTGATTTCGGCTACCGAGGAGGGAGTAGCCTCTTTTGATGAGGTGAAGAGCCGGGTGGAATTAGCCGTTCTAAAGGATAAGAAGGGTGCATTCCTGGCCGAAAAGATGCGAAAGGCTATGGAGGGTAAAACCGATTTTATGGCCATCGCTAACGAATTGCAGGGAGATGTGAACAACGCCACCAACATCAGCTTCTACTCTATGCAGATTCCCGGCGCCGGTATGGAGCCGAAAGTGGCCGGTGTCGCCGCAACGCTGACGGAAAACCAGATGTCGGAGCCTGTGATTGGCAACAATGGGGTATTCCTCCTGAAAGTTGTTTCGACCGTACAGGGAACCGATGATAATAAAGAGATTGAAAAATCCCGGTTGGCCCGTAATATGAATTTCCGTGCCAGCTCACAAGCGTTTGAAGCGCATCGTGAAAAAACGGAGATTGAAGATAAAAGAGCTAAATTTTATTAATAGCCGGTGTACACGATTAAAAAGGGCCGCCCGTTTAAAACGGGCGGCCCTTTTAAATATTGACTGCATCGACCACGAAAAATTTGTTAAATCATTTTCAGGAAGTTGCATCAGCGTATCCGATTGAAAAAAAAAGGATATTTTTGTCTGTTCATCAGATAATAAATTTAAATCAGAATAAATGAGCAATGTAAGAAAAACACTGTTAATGATCCTGGATGGCTGGGGAATCGGCGATGGATCAAAAAAAGATATTGTTTCACAGGCACCTACCCCTTTTATCGACAGCCTGATGCAAAACTATCCCAATGCACAACTACTCGCTTCGGGAGAGCACGTGGGACTGCCCGACGGACAGATGGGGAATTCGGAGGTTGGCCATCTAAATATTGGTGCCGGACGTGTCCTATATCAGGATATGGTAAAAATCACCCGGGCGATCCGGGACCGGTCGCTTTGGACCAATCCGCAGATTGTAAAGGCATTTACCTATGCTAAAGAGAATCATAAAAAGGTACATCTCATCGGTTTGATTGGCCCCGGCGGAGTTCATGCCCTCAGCTCCCACATGGTGGCTCTCTGTCAGATCGGTACCGATATGGGACTGAACGATATTTTCATCCATGGGCTGACCGACGGCCGTGACACCGATCCGAGATCGGGTTATGGGTTCATTCAGGACGATCTGAAGGCATTAGAGGGCACGAATGGTAAGTTTGCATCACTGATCGGCCGTTATTTCGGTATGGACCGCGATAAGAACTACGACCGGCTGAAGTTAGCCTATGACCTTTATACGCAGGGCAAGGGAGAGAAATCGGTCGATATCCTTCAAGCGGTGAAGGCTTCATACGATGCCGGTGTCACCGATGAATTTTTAAAGCCTATAGTCATGGTTGATGCGGCGGGTGAACCGCTGGCAACGATTGTAAATGGCGATGTGGTGATCTGCTTTAACTTCCGCACGGACCGGCTTCGGCAAACAACCATCGCCTTCACGCAGCAGGATCTGCCCGAGTTTGGCATGCACACTATGGATCTGCAGTGGTACACCATGACCAATTACAAGGCAGATTTTAAAAATGTTAACGTTATTTTCGATAAGGAGAACGTTGCTAACACCATGGGAGAGGTAGTGGCCAATGCAGGCCTGAAACAGATCCGGATTGCCGAAACCGAGAAGTATGCCCATGTGACCTTCTTCTTTAGCGGAGGGCGGGAAGAACCCTTTAATGGTGAGGAGCGAATTCTGGTCCAGTCGCCGCGGGTGCCTACCTACGACCTGCAACCCGAAATGTCGGCACCGAAGGTAAAGGATGCCATTGTGCCGAAGCTGAAGAGCGGTGAGGCTCACTTTGTGTGCCTTAACTTTGCCAATGGTGATATGGTTGGCCATACCGGTGTTTATGAGGCTATCTATAAGGCCATCGTAGCGGTTGACCAGTGCGCCAAAGCGGTGGTTGAAGCCGCCCTGGAGGGCGGATACGATATTATGATTATAGCCGACCACGGAAACGCGGATAATGCCCTGAATGAAGATGGATCGGAAAATACGGCTCACTCTCTGAATCCGGTGCCTTGCATCTTTGTGAGTAAGGATCTGACCCGGGTTAAGGTTGACCATGGTATTTTAGCCGATGTGGCACCGACGCTGCTTCATGTGATGGGGCTGGAAGTTCCCAAAGATATGACCGGCAAGAATCTGATCCATGATTGAAATTGGCCGTACCATCCTGAGCCGTGATCTGTTTGACGCCCACTTTGTTTGTGATCTGCTCCGTTGCAAGGGGGCTTGTTGTGTCGAGGGTGATTCGGGCGCTCCATTAACAACAGAAGAGGCTCAGATCATCGAAAATGAGTATCCTGTTTTTGAAAATTACCTGCCTGAGAATCACCGGCAGGAGATTCAAAAACAGGGTTTCTCTGTGATCGACAGCGATGGCGATCTTGTAACACCCCTGGTTGATAAACGGCAGTGCGCTTACTCATTTTTCGATGAACACGGGATTCTGAAGTGTGCCATCGAAAAAGCCTTCTTCGAAGGAAAAACCAGCTTCAGGAAGCCGGTATCCTGTCATCTCTTTCCCATACGGATAACCGCCTACAAGAATTTTGATGCGCTGAATTATGAGAAGCTGGATATATGCAAACCCGGCAGGGCTTGCGGAAAGGCTCAGAAGGTGAAGCTGTACCAGTTTCTAAAAGAGCCACTGATCCGAAAATATGGAGCGGAGTGGTACCAGGAGGTGGAGATCGCTGCCGATTATTTTTCCGAGTGAATATATTTCTTTTTATCTTGATTTTAAACTGTTTGACGAACCTGAAAACCAATCAGCCGCAGCGCCTGCAGTTATTTTGTCAGAAGAACTTTTTTTTTCTGATGGAAGATACTCGTCGCGATTTAGGATGTTTTTTCAATATGCATCCGACATTCATCTGTTGTTTCTGATCTCCACGATCGTATTTTTCAGTTCATCCATTTCAAAACCGTATCTTCTTTTTAACCTTCCTATTCTTTCAGTCGACTGACTGACCGGAATATCCATTGCGCCGGTTATTTCATTTACAGAAACAGAGTACCTTCTGCAAATCTCATCCAGTGTCATGCTTCCATAAATTTCCAAATTGGAAAAAGAGTGTTCCCGGCCGTGTCCGGGATGAATTTCATGCGATCGCTCTTCTTGAGGTGCTTCATATACCAGGGGTAAACTATCTTGGACTTCCGTCAGCACACCATTCTCAAAATGCCTGTTTTTATGATTTTGGCTGTTTCTGGATTGAAGCGGGGCGACGTCTGGAGATACCAGCAGAGGCGCAATGGCAAAAACCAGCGATATTACTCCTATACAAACAGCAATGCCGGTTCGCATCGCTCTCCGTGGAACCATTTTTCGGAATATACATCCGATCATTTTCCAGTGTAGGATAATATGAAGCAATATCAGAAACAGAAACGCAAAACTTATGTACAGGTGAATGCTTCCCCACTGATGCCTGTCGAGACCCCAAAAATAGAGTTCCAGGTCGCTGCCATATAGTGCGTTTCGTTTAAATCCCGGTACCAGCACGTATTTTATCAGAAAGCCCAAACCAGCCATCATCGTCAGAAAAATCATCATGATGGCGTCGATTACCAGGTTAATTTTGCATTGGTTTTTTTTCCAGTCCATAATTATTTTTGTTTTTAAGATGGGCATCAATTATGCGCAATAGATTAAATTATCGTAAATCCGTGTTAAAATTAATCAAACATTTGTCCAAAATAAAATAATACGGATTAATTTTCAGTTATATTTATAATGAACATTTGTTTATAAAAAATAATTAAATTTGAGCAAAAAATTCATATCAATGCACACTGATTGTGAAAAGTGTCTTCTTATTCAGGCTCAAAAGATGCTGAAAAAACAGAACATTCCGGATCACCGGAAAAATAGTATATTGGCTCGGGTTGAACGGTATATTGAAGAAAACAGGACCAATGACTTATTAATGCCGGAAGCTGCCTGTTTCCTGCACCGGCTGATAAAGAAGGAGACAAATATCGTTGATTTGTATTATCAGGAGAAAGAGGAGTATAATCAGTTGATGTTAGCCATTGAAGATGATATCCGGGAGGCGATCGATCGATCGGAGAATCCGTTTCAAACGGCTATGCGTTTCGCTTTGGCAGGAAATATTATTGATTTTGGTCCGCCAGAGCCATTCAATGTGTTTGAAACTTTGGAAGCTGCAGCCTCGAAAATCCCGGCCATCGATCATTCCGGAATTCTTTATGATGAGTTGCAGCTTGCCTCTAAGGTATTGTACCTTGGGGACAATGCCGGAGAAATTGTGTTAGATAAATTATTTATCAGCCAGATAAATCATCCCAACCTTTGGTTTGCCACCCGGGGTGTGCCGGTCATAAACGACGTTACCATGGATGATGCTGAGAAAGTGGGTATGACGGGAGTCGCACGGGTGGTTTCAAACGGATACGATGCACCCTCCACTCTGTTGGAGCAGTGCTCGTCGGTATTTAGAAAGATTTTTGATGAAGCTGACGTGATTATCTCCAAAGGACAGGGAAATCTGGAAGGATTGATTAACCACAGGGAGAAGAAGATATTTTTTCTGTTTATGGTTAAATGTGACGTGATCGGAAACCTGATCGGAACGGAAATAAAAAATTCGGTCGTATATTATAACCAAAGCTAATTCGTTCCAGATTGAATTATCTCAACAGGAAGAATAAACAAACATAAAAAATAGATGTCATGCCAAAATTAAATGGAACAGGTCCGGAGGGCAAAGGAACTAAAACAGGACGAGGGCTGGGGAAGTGTGAGAAAAAACCCTTTCAGGAGTTGTTGGAGAAGTTAGGTGCCGGCCAGGGGAAAAGGCGCAAAACGGGCGGCGGAAAAGGCCTGGGGAGACGGTCGAAATACGACACCTGACTCCTTGCTTTCCTTGTTCGTATGCGATCTAAATACTGATTTGGCTTTTCGTTTTTTTTTAATGATAAGAAGCCGTTACTTTGTTTTGTGCCGTCTGGCGTTAGTGGGTTGAAATTTTTATGATTGGTGAATCATCACTGCAATTACCGAGCAGTTGCCGGCTGTTTTTTCCTAATATGGGGTGGATATGGTCGGGGGCAATCTCCGCTAACGGCACCAATACAAAGCGCCTTTGTGCAATCCGTGGGTGAGGAATGGTCAGCCGGGCTGTTTTGATAATCCGCTCATCGAAGTATAGAATGTCGATATCCATGGCGCGGGAGAGGTATCTTCCCGGTTGTCGTTTGCGGCCGTAGAGAACTTCAATGTCGCGGATTCCGTCAAGCAACGCTTCCGGCTCCATCCGGGTTTCAATGAGCAGTACCTGATTCCAGAAGTTCTCATCAGCTTCAAATCCCCAGGGCGGAGTCTCATAAACCGATGACTTTTTTATTATGTTTCCCAGATACTTCTCAATGCGCTGATAAACATTTTCGAAATTTGACTGTTTATCTCCTGCATTTCCGCCAATACCTAAAAAAACCTGATGCATCGAAATCTAATTTTGTAATTATTGAGTGGGTAAATTTACCTATCTTGTGTGGATTTTTACCGTAAAATACTAAAATACGCAATATGAAGCAATTTTTCAAGTATGTATTGGCAACGATGGTCGGCATCATTGCCGTGACCATCATTGGGTTTATTCTCTTTTTTATGGTGGTAGGTGCCATCGTCGCTGTTGCCGACAAACAGGTGTCGGTTCAGGATAAGAGTATGCTGGTGATTGACATGGAGCGTCATGTGGTTGACCGGGCTCCCAACGATCCGTTTCAGGATCTGGAGATTCCCGGGATGAAGAAGATGAAAACGCTGGGGCTGGATGAGGTGCAGACTGCATTGGAGAAGGCTGTCAGTGATGACCGGATTCGCGGGATATACCTGAAATTAGGGGCAACACCGGCAGGTATGGCTTCGGTAGAGGAGATTCGTAATGCCCTGATTGCTTTTAAGGATAGCAGTGATAAACCGGTGTATGCCTACGGTGATATGTACGATCAGAAGTCGTATTACCTGGCCACCGTGGCCGACCAGGTGGTGATTCACCCCATGGGATCGGTCGATTTCAGAGGACTGGGCGGGGAGATGATGTTCTTCACGAAAGCGTTGAAGAAGGTGGGTGTGGAGATGCAGATCGTACGACACGGTAAGTTCAAGGCAGCAGTAGAGCCATTTCTTTTAGAGAAGATGAGTGAAGAGAACCGTGAGCAACAGCTCACTTATATGGGCAGCTTATGGAATCAGATGCTGAAGGGGATCTCTGAACAGCGGGATCTCTCTGTTGAGCAGTTGAACCTGCTGGCCGATGAGGTACAGACCTTTCGGCAAGGGGATAAAGCCGTGGCGTCGGGATTGGCCGATGCTGCCAAATACAAAGATGAGGTGTTGGCCGATCTTAGGTCGATTACCGGCATAGAAGGGACAAAGGGAGTGCCGGTGATTAGTGCCGGGGCTTACGCAAAGGCACCTGTTAAAGGGAAAGAGAAGGCCTATAGCCGGAACAAGATAGCGGTAGTCTATGCCAACGGAGATATCGGCATGTCGATGGGTGGAGAAGCGATTATTGGCGATGATCTGGGGCGTGAGATCCGGAAAGTACGTCAGGACAGCAGCTATAAAGCCATTGTGCTGCGCATTAATTCCCCCGGAGGGAGCGTATTCGATTCGGAGGTTATTTGGCGCGAGGTGAAACTGGCCGCTGAGGAGAAGACCATGGTGGTCTCTTTTGGCGATGTGGCAGCCTCCGGAGGATACTATATTGCTTGTCCGGCCGATCAGATCGTGGCCCACCCCAATACCATCACCGGGTCGATCGGTATTTTCGGGATGATCCCGAATATGAGTGAGCTGATGAACGATAAACTGGGGATCTCTACCGATGTGGTGAAAACCAATAAGAACTCAGACCTTTTGTCGATTAGCCGGCCGATGACCGACTATGAGCGGGAGATGATGCAGCTAAATATTGAGGAGGGGTACGACATTTTTATTTCTCATGTTGCCGAAGGACGAAAAATGACGAAGGAACAGGTTGACGAGGTGGGGCAGGGCCGTGTCTGGAGCGGAGAGAATGCCCGGGAACTGGGTCTCGTTGATGCCTTTGGCGGGCTGCAGACAGCGATTGATCTGGCGGCTGAGATTGAAGGCTTCGATGCCTACCGAACGGTAGCTCTTCCTTCTCAACCCGATCCGTTTCAACAGCTCTTTAAAACCGGTACCGATAATGTGCGTGCATGGTTTCTTAAACGAGAACTGGGAGAAACATACCATTATTATGAATACCTGAAACGGGCATCTCAGATGAACGGCATTTATGCCCGGATGCCTTATGATATTGCTGTCTATTAATTCGACATGGAATTAAGTTGCTGAGATAATGAATTATATGGAGACTTATCCAGGCTTTCGGAGTGACCGGAGGCCTGGATCTTTTGTTTGTATGGAGGGAGTCTTTTTTCGCAATAACACCTTCCGCCTTTCATGCACGGATTTATTTGTGCAGGTGTTTTAACGAATCAACCAGATTACAAAGCTCAGAAAACGACTTATCGTTGTGCTTTTGGTATATAACGTTGTGAAATGCATCGATATCTTCCAGGATCATCCGTGCTTTTTTCCATTTGTTGTCACTGATGGCTGAAAAAAACATTCTATTCTCCTCCAGAACTCTTTTGATTGCCAATCCCAATAAACTTTCCCCCTTCTCAGTGAGTGCCAACAATCGGGCTCTCTTGTCATGGGTATCCTGAATTTCATGTACCAATCCGCTGTTGGTTAACCGCCGTATGGTATCCATGCCGGTGGAGTACTCCAGATGAAGAATATTAATGAGATCGGTTTTTTTCACCTTCCCGAGGCTCTGAATGATCTGAAGAAACAGAAACTCCTGCCGGGTGTTGATGATCAGATCTTTTAATGCTTTCCGGATGTAAAATTCATGGTAACGGGCAATTCGTGAAACCGTCTCTAAAAAACGGGCCCGTTCATCAAGCCTGATAAAAACAGAATCACTTTTTGGAGTGTTTTCAATGGCCGGATTGGCGCTTTTCTTCGGGTTTGATTCAGACGCCTCCTGAAGCCGATCCTGCATCCAACGCGTAAACGACAATAGGTCATTTTCCCGCTCCTGTTGTTCATACACTTCATAGTGATCAATGATCTCCCTCAGAATGGCGAATTTGCTGTTTTCCATTGGCTCTTTTCTTGCAAATGTATAAAATATTTGGTATTATTGCATCGGATACGATGTTTTTTATAGCGGGTACGATAAAAATAGAAACTATAATGGAAAATACAATTTCAATTACAGAAGCTGATTACAATACATTATGTAATCTGGTAAAGAGTGAACGTCAGTCACGATCGATTGACATGCAGAATCTGACTTTTTTAGGCTCTGAGATAAAGCGTGCCAGGCGGGTATCCGGGAAAAGGGTTCAACCCGATTTTGTTACGATGAATTCGGTTGTTGAGGTTGTCGATCTGGATACCAACCGGGAGCTAAAGGTGCGGCTGGTCTATCCGAGGGATGCTGACTTCAGGAAGGGTAACATTTCGGTGTTGTCAATGTTTGGCAGTGCTTTGTTAGGGTATGGTGTCGGTGACATAGCAACCTACAAGGCTCCCCGGGGGTTAAAGCGTGTTCGCATTAAAAGGATCACTCAACCGGAGGCAGTTCAGTCAATGGTTTAACTTATATATTTATGGCAAAGAAAAGCGCTGCGCCGAAGGTGGCTCAAAAGAGCCTTAAGGAGCGGCAACAGGAGAAGAAGATGAAGAAGCAGGAGGAGCAGGTAAAGAAGCGAAAGAGCCGGAGTTAAGCCGGTTGCAATGCTCCTTTTCCGGTCTGTTTGTAAGCAGACCGCTCAAATGAATCAAAAAGATGCATGGCAGGTGAGCGTTCACTGCACAAAAAAGCCGGACTTGAAAGCGTCCGGCTTTTGGTATTTTTTCAGCTGGCTTTTAACCGGCGAATGTTGGTGCGGTCAAGTTTATTCTGTGCGTAATCCCTGGTAATTACCAGGTGCTCTTTTTTCTCCGATGGCATTTCATACATCGCATCGTTCATAATATTTTCACAGATGGACCTCAGTCCGCGGGCTCCCAATTTGAACTCAATGGCTTTATCGACGATGTACTTTAGCGCCTCCTCTTCGAACTCCAGTTCGATCTTGTCGATATGGAACAGCTTTTTATACTGTTTGATGACGGAGTTTTTTGGTTCGGTAAGGATATCGCGCAGTGCCTTTTTGTCGAGGGGATCCAGGTGCACCAGTACCGGAAGCCTGCCGATAATTTCCGGTATCAGTCCGAATGATTTCAAGTCTTGCGGCGCTACATACTGCAGCAGGTTTTCACGCTCAAGGCGGTCCACTTCGCGGGCGGCGCTGTATCCGATCACTTTGGTGTTTAGTCGGTTGGCGATTTTCCGTTCGATGCCGTCGAAAGCTCCGCCACAGATAAAAAGGATGTTCTTGGTGTCGACGGGGATCAGCTTCTGTTCGGGGTGTTTTCTGCCTCCCTGGGGCGGAACGTTAACAATGGCACCCTCCAGGAGTTTAAGCAGTCCCTGTTGCACCCCCTCGCCGGATACATCGCGGGTGATCGACGGGTTATCACTTTTCCGGGCAATCTTGTCGATCTCGTCGATGAAAACAATGCCCCGTTCGGCTGCTTCGGTGTTGTAATCGGCAGCCTGAAGCAGGCGGGTCAGGATGCTTTCGATGTCCTCTCCCACGTATCCGGCTTCGGTCAGTACGGTGGCATCAACGATGGTGAACGGAACATGAAGCATCCGGGCTATGGTACGCGCGAGCAGCGTTTTACCGGTGCCCGTTTCACCCACCAGGATGATGTTCGATTTTTCTATTTCCGTTTCATCCTTATCAATTGGCTGCATCAGTCGTTTGTAGTGGTTGTATACCGCTACCGAGATGATCTTTTTCGCCTCATCCTGTCCAATCACGTACTGATCAAGGAACGCCTTGATCTGTTTCGGTTTTTGCAACTGAACACCTGACAGGTCAAATGCATTCTCCTTTTTTATCTCTTCCTGGATAATTGAGTATGCCTGTTCGGCGCAACGGTCGCAAATATGTCCTTCAATTCCTGCAATCAGAATGTTTACATCCTTTTTGCCCCGACCGCAGAATGAGCATTTGTCCATTTTCATTTTATTAGCCATGCACTATTTTTTCTTTTCTCTAAAAAGAATTTCATCAATCATACCATATTTAACGGCTTCATCGGAAGTCATCCAGTAGTCGCGGTCGGCATCTTTTTCAACCTGCTTAACCGGCTTCCCGGTGTGTTCGGAGATGATATTGTAGAGTTCTTTCTTGATTTTCAGTATTTCACGGGCGGTTATCTCTATGTCGGATGCCTGCCCCTGCGCGCCGCCCATGGGTTGATGGATCATCACCCTGGAGTGCTTCAGGGCCGACCGTTTCCCTTTGGTTCCGGCCGTCAGCAAAATCGCTCCCATCGATGCTGCCATGCCGGTACAGATGGTCGCTACATCGGCCGATATGTACTGCATGGTGTCGTATATGCCCAACCCGGCATGTACATGCCCCCCGGGCGAATTGAGATAGATCTGAATATCCTTGGTCGGGTCTGTCGACTCTAAAAAGAGAAGCTGAGCCTGGATGATGTTGGCTACGGTATCGTCGATCGGGACCCCTAAAAAGATGATCCGGTCCATCATCAGACGTGAGAAGACGTCCATGGAGGCAATATTCAGTTGCCGCTCTTCGATGATGGTTGGGGAGATATAATTGGCATAGGCTGAACGGTAGCGATCCAGGGTCATACTGCTGATCCCGGAATGCTTTATGGCATACTGCCTGAATTCATTGTGTTTTTCCATTGTATGTATTCTTTAAAAAAAACTTTGCAATTCGTTATCAATCTGATAACTGAATTGCAAAGTTACAAAAAGTTTATTTGCTGAACGATTCAGCAACCGAATTTCATTTAAGTTAATATCAGGCTAACGCTTCAAACGCTTCACGGGAAATCTCTTTGCTATCGAGGGTTACCTTTGATTTTACCACTTCAATAGCCTTGTCTTCGAGGATTTTCGTGTATAACCGCTCTTTCTCTTCCGGTTTTTCGAGGATCATTTTGGCAAACGACTCCAATTGGTCATCGGGGGCGTTGTATATTCCATACTGGCTGTACTGGGCATGTGCAATCTGCTTTGCCAGGTTAAAGGCCTCCTCATCTTCCACTTTCAGTTCGTTCTGTTTAATGAGGAAATCTTTAATGAGTTGCCAGCGCAGATCCTGCAGAAATCCTTCGAAATCTTTTTCGATCTCCTCCTCAGAGATCTGCTGGTTGGTCTCTTTCAGCCACCGTTTCAGCAAATCTTCGGGCAGTTCAGGTTTTACCTTCTCAATCAGGGCATTGCGTGTATCGAAAGCAAAGCGGCGATCCGACGATTGCAGGAGGCTGTTGGCAATCTCCTCTTTCAGTTTGGCTCTCAGCTCCGCTTCCGTTTTTATTTCGGTCTCCTCTCCGTAGATCTTTTTATAGAGCTCTTCGTTGAGTTCTGCTTTTTCAAAGTCCAGAATTTCGGTCATGGTGAAGTTGAAATTGCTGTTAAGGTTATCGGCCTGTTCGTGGCTGATTTTCAGCAGGTGTCCAACTTCATGACGATCCTGGTATGCTTTCACCGGATCGAAGGTGAGTGTTTCACCGGCCGTTTTGCCTAAAAACTGACTTTTCACGGTTTCATCCTTAATCAGGTCAACAGCCAGCATAACAGCATCCGCTTTGATGCCATCCTCTTTCTCAGCTCCCTCTTCGGTCAGTTCCACGAAGTTTCCACGAACCAGGCTTTTCTCTGTTACCGATTCACTGGTTTTGTTTTGGCCCATCTGCGACCGGATCATCTCCACCTGTTGGTCGATCATCTCTTCGGTAACGGCTATGGTATAATATTTCAGAGAGTCGGATTCGCTCAATGGGACATCGATCTCCGGAGCCAGAGCCAGGTCAAAGGCAAACTCAAAGCTTTCGTCGTTATCCCAGTCGATCGGTTTTTGGTGTTCGATACTTGCCATGGGTTCTCCCAACACCTGCAGTTTCTGCTCAACGATATAGGAGGTAAGGTTGTGAGAAAGCAATGCGTTGATCTCTTCAACCATCAATGGCTTTTCAAATCTCTTTTTAATAAGTCCGATGGGTGCTTTCCCGGGCCTGAAGCCGGGGATTGATGCTTTTTGTCGGTACTCTTTCAGCTTTGCCTCAACCGTTTTTTCATAATCGGGCTTTTCGATCGTAACTTTAATGACTGCCGATACATTCCCGCTGTTTTCTCTGGTGATGTTCATATGAAATAAAAAATAGTAACTACTTATAATATATACCAAACGCCGGCCTCTGTTCCGGTTTAAGGAAGGCCGGCGCTGTTTGTGCGGACGAAGGGACTCGAACCCCCACGCCGTATGGCACCAGATCCTAAGTCTGGCGCGTCTACCAATTCCGCCACGTCCGCAAAATCAGGCCGCAAAGGTAAATATTTTTTTTGAATTCAAGCAAATTATTTCCACTCAACCAAAGTTCCGCGGGCTTCATTTTGAAGTTCTTGCGGAATGGCCTCTTTGATCTCTTTCCACAGCAGATTGATCAGTTTGTGTTTGGCAAAATGGCGGGAATAGGCGAGGCTTACTTCGCGGAGTGGTTTCAGGTTGCTGAACGACCGGACGTTCTGCCTCCGTTTTTCCGGCATTGAAAGCCGGGCTAATTCGGGTATCAGGGTAATTCCCCCCTCCCGGTCCACAATGTTCATAAGCGTTTCGAGTGATCCCGCCTCAAAATGGAAGGGCAGTTGGCTGTCGACGGTTCCCAGGTAGGAGCACAGATTGATCACCTGGTTCCGGAAACAGTGTCCGTCGCTCAGGAGCCAGATCTCCGGCGTTGCGATATCTTCGAGGGTGATCTCCGGCTTTTTGTACAGTGGAGATTCGGGATTCATATAGACAAGCATCTCCTCATAGAAGATCGGCTTTTCTAAGATCTTCTCTTCCCGGAGGGGAGTGACGAGGATGCCGACATCGATGAGATCTTTATGGAGTAGCTGAATAATTTCGGCGGTAGTACTCTCCACCACTTTGATAAAGATGTTGGGGTACTTTCTTTTGTATCGCCCGATGAAGACCGGCAGCAGGTAGGGCGCCAGGGTGGGGATGATTCCAATGCGCAGCAGTCCGGTTACCTGATTCTTATGGTCCTGGACAATGTTGTTCAGCTCTTCGGCCTGTTTGAGCACAATCCGTGCCTGTTCAATGAAACGCTGGCCTACATCGGTTGGGATGAGCGGCTGCTTGCTGCGGTCAAAGATAATGATCTCCAGATCCTCCTCCATCTTCTTGATCTGCATGGAGAGGGTAGGTTGGGTGATAAAGCACGATTCGGCAGCTTTGCCGAAATGCCGGTAGGTATCCACGGCGACGATATACTCCAATTGGGTCAGCGTTATCATGGTACATGTTGATTTTGGGGTTAAATATACGAATTTAACTCAAAAAAAAGGGGTGACGTTGCGTCACCCCCCGGAGTCAGTTATACCTTAAATGATACCTTATATATATAGGCACTATTTTACGGAATCCATGTATTCGATCAGTTCGACAATTTTGGATGAGTAGCCCCATTCGTTATCGTACCAGGAAACCACTTTAACAAAGTTTTCGTTGAGTCCGATTCCGGCACCGGCATCAAAGATCGAGGTACGTGCATCGCCTAAGAAGTCGTTGGAGACCACGGCGTCTTCGGTATATCCCAAAATTCCCTTCAGCTCGCCTTCGGAAGCTTTTTTCATAGCAGCGCACACCTCCTCATAGGAAGCGCCTTTTTCGAGGCGGACGGTCAGGTCAACCACCGACACGTTCGGGGTGGGAACGCGGAATGCCATTCCGGTCAGTTTGCCATTCAGGCTTGGGATTACTTTACCCACAGCTTTGGCAGCACCAGTTGAAGAGGGGATGATGTTCTGTCCGGCACCACGACCACCGCGCCAGTCTTTCTTCGAAGGACCGTCAACGGTTTTCTGTGTGGCTGTGGTTGCATGAACGGTGGTCATCAGACCTTCAACGATTCCGAAATTGTCGTGCAGCACCTTGGCTACCGGAGCCAGACAGTTGGTGGTGCAAGATGCATTCGAAACGAAGTTCATATCATTTTTGTATGATTTGTGGTTAACGCCCATAACAAACATCGGCGTGTCATCTTTTGACGGAGCTGACATGATCACCTTTTTTGCTCCGGCATCGATGTGCCCCTGGGTCTTCTCCTTGGTCAGGAACAGACCGGTTGACTCAACCACATACTCAGCACCCACTTCGTTCCATTTCAGCTCGGCCGGATTGGCGACAGAGGTGACACGGATCTTCTGACCGTTGACGATCAGCATACCATCTTTAACCGACACTTCACCGTTGAATTTGCCGTGGGTAGAGTCGTATTTCAGCATGTAAGCAATATAGTCGGCATCCAACAAGTCGTTGATGCCTACCACTTCTACATTCTCATTTGCAGCAGCAGCACGGAAAACCAAACGTCCGATGCGGCCGAAACCATTGATACCTATTTTAATTTTTGCCATTGTGAGATAATTTTAATTTATTATAACTACTGTTTTTTTTATTGCCTATCGACTGTCAGGTTAATTACTGAATCAGAAATATATACAAATTAAATACTAAATTTCCGGAGTTTCAAATCAATTTTTCATTTTTAAAACGATCCGAACGATCGTTAATGTTAATTTAAAGGAATTTTTATTTTCCCTAAGGAGTTCGACTTTTTCTCAAAGAAATTCAAATTTTGATCCGGACTGAAATGAATCGGTATTGTATCTGATAATTTGAAAGCGATAATATGGAAGAAAGATCAGCAACGGTTGGAAGGACGTTCATGGGATAACAAGATATGAGTAGCGTTTTAACGCTATTTTTTGGGAAATAATCAACCCCGTCTCCAAAATCGGGTCAAATAGACGATTCTCGGCGGGCAAAAAATGGCTCAAGCGGTTATTCATCAATAAATTGAAGCTGTTTTTTGAAGATTCGTTTTGGGATCAAATAGAAAAGAAGCCTCTTTTTTGGTGATCTGAAGCTCAACATTTGGATTTTTGTCTTCAGCGATTCCGGCGGGTAGGATTCCAACGGTATTTTCTGCGGGAGTAGTTAAATTCATTCCGTAGGCCGGACAATGGCAGGTTTTGCATGAGTAGCCTGTGATTGCTATTAATATTAAGAAAAAAAACGGGCGTAGAGCCGGATAAATAGCGGACATATTACTCTTATTTGTATCTTTGGTGCGGTTTTGAACGAAAGAAAAGTTTCCGATTTTAGAAAACGGACAGAGGAAGAGGGAAGCCGGAATATTCGTCATAATATTTATTAAAGTTTAAAATTGAGAGAAACCTCTGTTAATAGCGAAAAAAAAAGCGTA
This sequence comes from uncultured Mariniphaga sp., assembly GCA_964540165.1. Taxonomy (GTDB): domain Bacteria; phylum Bacteroidota; class Bacteroidia; order Bacteroidales; family Prolixibacteraceae; genus Mariniphaga. The sequence continues at coordinate 297 of CAZILU010000020.1, read as the reverse complement.
ATATTGTAATTAATTAAAAAAATAGATTTAAAATTGCATAAAAATTATAACAAACTTGCTTATGGAGAATTCTAAAAAAGATGTTAACAACGGTATTGGGTTATCAATACACTCCTGTTGAAAATAAAGGTGTAGCGTATTATATTTTATTTGTAATTCTTTTGTACATTGCAGATAAATTTTATACGTTTGTCTAATTAGTATGATATATACCTGATTAACCATGGAGATTAGAGAAAAAACAAAGATTAAGAGATTAAATAAAATTAAATCAATCAATTAAGTTCAATTTAAATT
>CAZILU010000019.1:20191-30750 GCA_964540165.1 uncultured Mariniphaga sp. | reverse complement strand
ATCACCGCTCCGCATAGCCAGCACAATGCCGTTATCTCTCCAGTCAGACCGCATAAAACAGTCACCATTATCAAAAACCTTTAGGAGCGGTAATCCTCGCTCCTCCGGGGACTGCGGTTTGGGAAACGGCTCTGTTAATGAAAATAACAACAGCTTTTCCCGGATATCCGGTGGTGCAGCATACCGCTCCATCAGCCAGGTGGCCAGCGGATCGCGGGAGATGGAGGTTAACAATATATGGGTAGCCGGACTGGATGGTCCCTGATAGTTGCTGTCGCCAAAATGCAGAATGGTAGGCAGGGAATTCCCTTCAGGATCGACAGCATAGAGAAAAGGATAGACTCTCCATACCGGCGAACGGGATATCGATGATGATGCAAAAGCAGTCGTTCGCTCGGAAGCAGGCATACATAACAATGCCGGAAGCAGGGAGTTGATCGGGTAGTTAAAATAGCCCATCCCCTCGCCATAACTCCCATCTTCTTCGATCGAACCGGCTAAAAATCCCACCATCGCATCCCGCGCAGTCTGCATTCCCGGCTCATCGTTGAAGTAACGCGCAGCAGCATAGGCTCCGGCGCTGACAACAGCGGTCCAATTATTCAGGTTCGGGCTCTGCAGCCAGTTCAGACAGGGCTGCAATCCCTTCTCCCGCAACGCCGCTTCAACGTTACTCTTTTCAGATGCAGATAAAAGATTTGGAGTGGCCGATAGGGTTACCGAAAGGGCCGTACAAACGTAGGAGGTCTCCAGGCTCCCTTTATTGTTCTCATAATTGCTTCCACGCAACTCGGCATGTAACCAGAATGCTTTGGGAAGTTCGGCAATCTGCATCAGATGGCCTTTGATGAATTGTCCTAACCCGCGATGCCCGGTGAAGATGTAAACAATCGCCAAATCCTGCAGTTGGGACACATGGTAGATGTATCCCCTGCCCGCTTCCCGGCGGATAAAATCCCACTGATTTAATATGGCAGCCGTTGATGCTGTTATATCCGACCACATGGCTATCCCCTCAGGATCGGAAATGAGAAAATCTCCCAGCCGCTTTAAAGAAGCCTGGTCTCCATACAAAAATCCATCCGGATAGAGATCGGTGCGATCGATATCCAGACTGAAATCTTTTTCGGAAAATTTACCCAGTCCGGGTGGCTTTGGGAGGCTCTGATCCAGATAAAGCGGATATTTGGATTGCTGGGCAAAAAGGGTGATCGTTGAAATCAGCAAAAGAAACAGTGTAAAGCAACCGGAGAGGATTTGAACCCGCACGGATCGGCTTCGCATCGTAACGGATTGATAATAATTTGTTTGCATTGGTTTAAAGAATTAAAATGAACTGCCCATAGACAAATTCCCAGGAGTTCTTTTGATTAAAACAGTCGTTTCTCAAGGTATCGGTCCAGCTCCTCCAGGGTCATCGGCAGTTTATCGACATTCTCCTCTGCCCACGCTCTGAAATCGCGGTTGATCTCATCGCTCCATACACTGTCGATCTGGCCGGCAGAATATTTTCCTTCCTTAATCCGCTGTTGGCCAAAAACATCAAAGATAGCAGTGATCTCCCCGTTGACCACAATATGTTCCGTCAGGTGCGCTGGGATAAAGATCACTCCGTCTTTCTTGGCCAGCACGGCATCGCCCGGCAGTACAGTAGCGCTGCCGATCCGGATGGGTGCGTTGATGGTGGTTAGCAGGGTCTGGCGCATATAGGAGGGATCGGAGCCTTTAATCCATGCATTGAACCCGTCGATCTTTCTCAACCCCTCCATATCCCGAACGTGGCCATAGAAAACGCCGCCACGCTTCGACCGGTTAAAGACTCCGTTGCCCAGATTGGATCCTACCACGGTTCCCAGATGGGTTTTGCCATAAGCATCGGCCACATAGACATCGCCCTCCACCAACGTGCTGATAGCCCAGGATACGGTGCGTCGCTGCTCCCAGTCCCTACCCTCCTTTTTTCCCTGTTCAATCACCTGGTTCTCCAGATCGGGACGTAAAGGCATGTACTGAGCGGTGACCGCACGGCCGGTCATCACGGTGTTGTTATCTTCATGGATCATCTTCCAGTTTCCTTCAAACTGGTTTTGATAGCCTAACTCGATCAGCTCCGCCCAAGCCTCCTCCAGGGTGATCTTCTTCAGTCGTTCTAACAGATTATCAGAGACCTTAGGCCGGCCGTCAGGAAATCGTTCCCCCTGCCATTCGGCGGTCAGGGCTTTAATATATTCGGGAGACGATGCGATCTGCTGCGCATATAAAAAGCTATATACAAAAAGCGTCACCGCTATCAAAATGATTCTTCTCATGTTCCACATATCATTTTTAATTTTTAATTTTTTATCGTATCCAAAGTCCTCTCGACCCCTGTAAATATAAAAAAATCGTCTGATTTAGAAATGAATATGTTTCAACTCCTGCATCAGATATTCATGCCAATCGTCTTTGTCCTGAAAATCATTGCTATTATCCCAGCCGGCGCCGGCATAATAGCTAAAAGGCACATTGGTCTGAACATTAATCAGGATAAATTCATCCCCTTCATGGTTGGCAAATCCTGTAAAATCGTCCGGATTGAACAGAATCGCCGTTCCCAACGAACCATGAGCCGGATTAATCTGCTCCCATACATACAGCAGGCCCTGCTTTTCGTCCCTGAAAAGTTCAGCCTTGCCAAAAGCAGATAATCCCAAAGCAACCGTCATGGGGCGGTTTTCACCACATTTAAATGTACTGGTCACCTTAAACAGATTCGTACCCATCCCCATTTCAATGGTTCTTCGCTCTTCTAACTCCATCGGATGAGGAAGATTCCAGGTAAGGTAATCCAGTTCAAAGGCCAGTTTGCTATTTTGGTTGGTGGTGATCCTGTATGCATCATAGGTTTCCGGCGGATAGGGCTTTTCATCGACCCACAAAGCCAGGGCTCCGCATCCGCGCCTTCGGCCCATATCATAAAAATCACATCCTTCACCGCGGTTGGTATGGTAATCTTTTCCTTCCGCATTCAATCGGTACCATTTTCCCAGAATCGGATAGTTAACCGATTTAGCCCACACATCGATTCCACTCCCCACTTTATCCCTGACCTCCGGACCGAATACCCGGAATGCGATCCGGTCATTTTCCCAGGCAAGGTCGCTGCCCCGGGCATGCATAACGTGTGTCCGGGGAAGGTCGGGAGAATCAGCCATAGCATACAAACCCAATCTTTCCAGCGGTTTCACCTCCGCTATTCCCATCCGGGCAGCCTGGGTAAAGGCTAATACCACCGGACCGAAAGCGTGCGGATCGTTGTAGATCCATTCGCGATTTTTATAATCCTCCTTTGTCCCTTTTCCGGGGGACAAGCATCCCCGGCAGGTGTGGCTTACCGAACCGTCGCTGCCAATATAGCTGGTATATCCTTGCAATCCCCGCTCAAAATTTTTCACATACCGCTTATCAAGGTGTCCCTTTTCCAGCATAATCCCCAGTCCGTACAACATCAGCCCGGAACCGGATGTCTCCACATAGGAGGTCGTATCGGTCATCTCCTGATGCCACAATCCTTCATGGTTCTGAAACCGGAGAACCGCTTCAAAGTACCGCTTTGCCAGGGCAACTACCTCGGGATGTTTGGGATGGGATTCGGGCAGGTCCCTTACCAGGATCGCCAATGCAAAGGTGCCCCAGCCATTGCCGCGGCTCCAGTTATCTTCCGAAATGGAGCCCAATCCGTTGTATCCGCGTGCCTGGTGTAGCAGGCCGGTCTGCTTATCTTCCAGAATCCGGAAGAGTTCCAGGGTCTCAAACACGGCATAGTCAACAAAATCAGACCGCTCCATTTTCAGTCCGGAATAGAGCAGATAGGGCGTGACAGCAAAAGCCACATCGATAAACACCTGGTTAAGGCTGTCTCTGGCCCTAAGAGCGGTCATGAGCCCGTCCTGCGTTCGTTTCTGATCCCGATAAAACCGTAAAGCCGCCTCTGCCACCTGTTCGTCTAATACGGGAGCTGAACCCAGCCAGGAGAGATAGGCCGCCCCGGAACCTCCGGGCTCATAGGAGATAAAATTCCCCCGCACCTCAATCTCTTTCGATTTAAACTGATGAAACAGCTCCAGGGTGCGCTCCATGATCTCCGGCGATCCCTCTACCACAGCATACTCACTCATGCCATGCATCAGCAACGATCCCGTGTAGTGTCCCGGATCCGTTTCACTCAACCCTTTATCCAACACTTTTTGGGCAATATCAAGGGTTGGAATTTTCTGTTCTTTATTTGTACAAGTCAGGAGTAGTATTCCAAAGAAAATAAAAACGAGGATTCCAACTACCGGTTTCATTTTTTTGTTCAGTTGTATCATAGGATAATATCTTATTGGTGAAGCTTTTTTATCGGCAAAAACCTCGACAAGATAAAAAATTTATGTAAACAGTTCGATAAAACAGTTCGATATAGTTCGACTGGTGTTCGATCCTCCAATTCGAAATCCCAAACACTCAAACTCCCCAACCGTTCAGACTAACAATCAATCATAACCATGGTACAAATACAAAGCACCATAGGTCCAATTTGGACCCTTCATTCCCGGAATATCTTAGTCAGTAATGACTTGACAGATGTATTGTCTGCACACCTATAAACTTTCCAGGATCGAGTTTTAAAAGAACAATGGATTGATCTTCATCAAAGATCAATCTTTTTACCCCTGCCTGACATATGTTATATTTTCCTGTACGACCTGTGACCAGACAACAGGCTGGATTGAAGTTATCAGAATCAGGATAAACGGAATGCGTTTATAGGTTCTCATTAGAATCTTTATTTCTTCCCATTGCTTCATCATGCAATCGCGGCACCAAAATGATTATCTTTTATTCCAGCGATGTACAAATCTCCTGATTAATCTTCCGGATCTTCTCTTCGTTCATCTTAACTACTTTCCGGTCGTAGGTCATCAATCCGTTAACCTCTGTCTCCACATCGGTGGTTTGGGTATAAACGGCACCTGAGTAACCGTATGGAATAAGTTGCTTCAGCTTTTCAGCAAATTGAATATAAACATCTGTCACCTCCTCCGGGGTTTTGTATTTCACATAGCCCCAGTTCCGGTCTTCTTCCCAAAGATGGCCGGTTACCGCCATTCCAATACCGCCATACTCTCCCAGCACATTGGTGCGCTGTGAGTCGAACAGCCCCATGATCGGATCCGGATAGTTATGATTATCAACCATATCACCGGTAACATAGTGGTTTCCTCCACTGGCTGGGTTTACCAATCGCGACGGATCGTAACTCTTCGTCCACTCGGCAATCTCTTCGGTTTTAAACTGTCCCCACCGTTCATTAAAGGGAACCCATACGACCACGCTGGGATTTGAGTATGTCAGGTCCATCACCGCTTTCCACTCCCGGCGAAAATTGGCTTCTGATTCCGCACTACGTTGAAATTCAAGTCCGTTAAAGTAGTTCCAGCGTTGCCATACCGGATTACCGTCGCCACTGGGCATATCCTGCCACACCAGAATACCCTCGCGGTCGCAGTGGTAATACCAGCGGGCCGGTTCCACCTTGACATGTTTGCGGATCATGTTAAATCCAAAATCTTTTGTTTTTTTGATGTCGTACAACAACGCTTCATCGGTCGGTGCCGTATAAAGACCATCGGGCCACCAGCCCTGATCGAGCGGACCAAAATGAAAACAGTCTTTGTTGTTGAGCTGCATCCGTACCGTTCCGTTGGCATCCCGTGCGGTTGAAATTTTTCGCATACCAACATAGCTCTTCACCCGATCGACTACCTTTCCCTCCCGAAAAAGGGACACTTCCAAATCATACAGAAAAGGCGACTCCGGGCTCCAGTGTTTGGCATTTGGCACACCTGCCAGTACCGACACTCCAGCTACCGCTTTCCCCGACCCGATGACATTTCCGTTTTCCAATACCTTCACCTCAATAATATCTGAAGTACCGGTTCCACCGGTCGATGCCATCACCGAAACGGTACTCCCGTCGATATCCGGAACTATCTTCAAATGGGTGATATAGGCGTGATCAACCGGCTCGATCCAAACGGTTTGCCAGATTCCTGTCACCGGGGTATACCAGATCCCGCGCGCCTCTGCCACCTGCTTTCCCCGGGGTTGAAATCCCTTATCGGTGGGATCCCATACCTTCACCGTGAGCTTCTGCTCGCCACTTTTATTGAGAAAGGGGGTAATATTAAAGCTGAAAGGAGTATAGCCTCCCTGATGGGTACCCACCTTTATATCATTCACCCATACGTCTGCCTGCCAGTCAACGGCACCAAAGTTCAGAATTACTTGCCGGTTTTTCCAGTTTGCCGGAATGGTGAAAGTTCGCTGATACCACAATTCCTGATTTTCACTCACACGCTTCTGAACGCCCGAAAGACTCGACTCAATGCAATAAGGAACCAAAATCCGGCCATCGAACGCCACAGGAAGGTTGTTGTTCCTCCCGGTTATTGCATAATCCCACAGACCATTCAGGTTAACCCACTGATCGCGTACCAGTTGCGGACGTGGGTACTCCGGCAGCGGATTAGCAGGGTCAACCACTTCTGCCCATCGGGTTTTGATGCGGTCACCGGCCGGTTGCCAGGATTGAGCTGTTACCGTTCCAAAAAATAGAAAAAATATCGCTAAACCATTAGAAATCTTCATATTAATAATTGATTAATTGTTATTGATCTTTCGAAATTACAAATTTTTTTAATAAATCCCCGTTCAAACAATGGATATAAAACCTCCTATAGATATGGAACCTCCCTTCGGAGGTTTTAATTGGTGATATTCTAATCTTCTATAGATATGGAACCTCCCTTCGGAGGTTAAAATCACCAGATCAATTAATAACCACCATCCAATTTCCCATCTCCAATCTCTACCCAATCTCCAACCAATCTCTACCCAATCTCTACCCAATCCCTACCTAAACACAATCTTCTTCACCATCTCATCCCCGGCCTGCTCGTTCATTTTTCGTCTTATCTCTTCGCGCATCATCAGCAGTTCGTTTTTTACCACCGGAGAGCTCAGCTCCACATAGAGAACTCCCTTTGACAGGTATATATTTCTGGTGTAACGCACGATGGTTTTTCCCAACAGCTTTTCCCACGACTGCACCAGAGTCACCTCTTTCAACTTACGTTCCATGTTCATGGCGTGAACATATTCGCGCAAAAGTTCGCCTAATGGTTGTGCATAACTTCTTCTCATTCGACCACGTTTAATGTTCCATTTTCGACCTTGAAAATCCGGTAAGCAGCATCTGCTTCCCGCATGATGCTGTCCAGATGCTCCCGGTTGGTATCGGTAATAAAGATCTGACCGAAACGGTCGTCGGTAACCACCTGAATGATCTGCTCTACCCGTTGCCGGTCTAATTTATCAAAGATATCATCCAACAACAGAATAGGCCGGATGCCCGACAGCTCCCGGATAAAGTCGTATTGCGACAGTTTCAGGGCCACCAGATAGGTTTTTTTCTGCCCTTGCGATGCCACCTTTTTCACCGGATAGCCATCAAGCGTAAAAAGAAGATCATCTTTGTGAATGCCGGTGGTCGTATATTGCAGCGTGCGATCTTTGGCCAAATTATCTTTCAGCAGCTTATCCAGGGGTTCAGCGTAAAGATCCGACTGATGAACCAGGCCTACCCGCTCCTTCCCTCCCGAAATCGTTGTGTAGTACTCTTGAAACAGAGGAATCAACTGCTCCACAAATCGACTTCTCTCGTTGTGGATCCTGGCACCATAGCCAATCATCGGTTCATCCCATACAGAGAGAAGCTCCTGATCGAAATAACGGTTAGAGGCAAACTGCTTCAGCAAATTATTGCGCTGCAACATAGCCCGGTTATAGTTCAGCAGATCATCGAGATACCCCTGGTTGTACTGGGAAATCACCCCGTCAATAAACTTTCTTCGTTCATCGCTTCCTCCCAAAATCAGGCTGACATCGGAAGGTGTGATCATTACCAGGGGAATCAGGCCAATATGCTCCATCAGCTTCTTATACACCTTTGAATTACGCTTGAACTGTTTTTTCTGGCCTTTTTGCATACCGCAGGTAATATGCTCCAGGGTACCGGAGTGGCGGTAATGGCCATTCAGCATAAAAAAGTCTTCCTCGTGATTGATATTGAACTGGTCGGATGCATTAAAAAAACTTTTGCAGAAGGAGAGATAATAGACTGCATCCATCAGATTGGTCTTACCGGCCCCGTTGTTTCCGATCAAACAGTTAAAACGGGGCGAGAAAGTTGCCTGTACATCTTTCAGGTTTTTGAAATTCACGATGGAAATATCTTCAATATGCATGCAGCTAATTTCTTAATCCTGTTGCAAAATTAACGAAAAAAAGTGGCCGGGAGCATGCATTTCAAAATTTAGGTTAACTAACAGCCGACTGTTGATTAATACACAAATTTAACGGATCAAAATCTGCAGAGTTTGTAAAAAAAAGCTATTTTTGCGGCACAATTTTGAAGACGAAGATCATGGTAAAGAAAAAAGCAAAGCAGGAAGATAATTTACAGGAACTGGAGAGTGCGCTAACCAGAACAGAGCATTTTATTGAAGAGCATCAAAAGCCAATCACCTACGTGGTTGGAATTATCATTTTGGCTGTGATTGCCTACCTGGGATTTACCCGGTTCTATATGCAACCCCGCGAAAAAGAGGCCCAGTCGCAGATGTTTATGGCCGAGAACTATTTTGAAAAGGATTCGTTCAATCTGGCTATAAACGGAGACGGAAACTACCTCGGATTTCTCGATATTATCGATAGTTACGGCATGACAAAATCGGCCAATCTGGCGAAATATTATACGGGGATCTCTTATCTGAATATGGGTCAGTATGATGATGCCGTTGATTATCTGAATAGCTTCAAAACCAAGGATCTGCTGTTAGGACCAATTGCCGAAGGTGGCAAGGGAGATGCCAAGCTGGAGTTAGGCGATGTGGATGGTGCCCTGAAACACTACCGGAAGGCATTCAGCATGAATGATAATGAATTGACAACCCCACTCTACATGATGAAAACTGCCCGTCTGCTCGAAACGATGGATAAGCTGAATGAGGCGCTGACCCTCTTCAAACAGATCAAGGAGAAGTACCCCACATCGAATGAAGGTCAAAATGCCGATCGCTACATTGCCCGGTTGGAGGTAAAATTGGGATAAATACGTTTTATCAATTCAATAATTAACGCACAGGTTGATTTTTATTTGGTAATATTGGGATAAAATATAAAATCATCAACCCCTCTTTACCGAGGGGTTTTTTTATGAATAAAAAATGGCAACAAAAAATCTTTCAGAATACGATATCCATTCGGTTCCTTCGGCCAAACGCCTTCGCTTCGGAATTGTTGTAGCCGAATGGAATTTCGAGATCACCTCCGCGTTGGCGAAAGGTGCCGTAAACACCCTGAAAAAACATGGTGCTTCAGAGGAGAATATCATCACGAAGTTTGTTCCGGGCAGCTTTGAACTCCCGTTGGGCGGACAATACTTTGCCGAACTGGAAAATGTGGATGCCGTAATCTTACTGGGGTGTGTTATCCAGGGCGAAACACGCCATTTCGACTATATATGTACCGGCGTTACCAAAGGGACGGTCGATTTAAACCTGAAGTACAACAAACCGTTTGTTTTTGGGGTGCTTACGACCGATAACCGGCAACAGGCCTTAGACAGGGCCGGAGGTAAACTGGGGAATAAGGGCGATGAAGCGGCCATTACCGCGATAAAAATGGCCTATCTGAAACAGCATTTTTCAATGTAAGAGGGATCGTTTTCTGTTTACCACAGATGGTGTCGTGTCACCAACTTCACAATAAACCAGATCTCTATCGATATACAACAAAAGAGGGCCTGTAAAAACAGACCCTCTAAAAATTCAAACGAACTATAAAAAACTACCTTCTCCCGCCAGGCCTTCCTTCTCCAGGCCTTCCTTCACCGGGTCTGCCTTGTCCCCGACGGTTTTGTCTCTCTTCCTGTATCTTCTGGTACTTCTTCCACTGCTCTTCCGACAGAATCGTTTTCAGCTTCTTGTCCTGCTCAGTCCGAATCTCCGTGAACTTCTCCCGCATCCCTTCAGAACCGCTACCCTGAGATTTCTCACGAAGGGCCTGCATCTTTTTGCCCGTTTCCAGATTCAACGCATGAACCTTTTTCTCCTGATCGGCATTGAGACCTAATGACTCCTTGAGCTGTTCTGTCTGGCGTTTGGCCATATCTTCAGGATTCATGGTCCGCTGACCGGGTTGCGCCTTACTCACCATCGCAACCAGCAGAAATGAAAGTAATAGTCCAACCAACTTTTTCATCTTATTAAATTTTTAGTTTTAAATTGTATCTGTCTCATCGAATCGATTATCCATTCGACCTGATAACCAAAAAAAAGTTTAATGGGAAGAAAAAAGACCCAATAACAGGTCAGCCTAAAGAGTATGCAAAACCGCAATATGATAAGTATCGTGTAACTGATTTCTCTAGGTTTTTATAATTGAGGTATAATCAGAATAGTGAGTATACCTCA
>CAZILU010000019.1:0-20181 GCA_964540165.1 uncultured Mariniphaga sp. | reverse complement strand
AAGGCCGCCGGACACGCCGCCCAGGCCGTCCGAAAGCCGGGTCAATGCCCCGGGATTTGACCATGCAGAGGTTGCCTCAGCGAATTTTTCAAAGACTGAATGCCAGGTCAACGCCCAGAACATCGGAATTGGACCAGCGGGATTGCAACTTCTTCTTATCCTGCGCATAATAAAGCTTCATGGATAAATGGTTGTTATACCTGATTTTCGCTCCGGCATAGATCCTTGCCAGGTAGAGCGCCTCTTTGCTGAACAGGGTAAATCCCTCTTCTGATACGTATAGCTTTAACCATTCGTTGGCTACCGGTGGTACCTCGATCGTAAACGCATGCCAGTGTCGAAAATGATCATCGGCCTCCTTAAAATGCCGATACGAAATCCGGTTCGACAAATGAAGGTTCACCTTCCTCACAGATCCTCTTATATTTCCATAGAACATGGCGCGCCGCTCTTCCAGCCATCCGTCAGGTTTTTCAAACCAAAGCAGGCGGCCACCCACGCCCGTCTCAAACCAATGGTTCACTACGTAAAAACAGGATACATCGCCATATTTTAGCCCGATATTTCCTGTATCGGTTCTATATTGAATCTTTTCACTGACCCTGATTGAACTCTTATCCGACAAACCAACACGCACCGAATTGAGATTCCACAACTGAAAAGGCCTCTCCTGGGCAGATGTCCAAATAGAAAGAAATAATATACCCGTAAGCAGCACAATTCGATTGATCATAACGGTACGGCGATTACTTTGGCATCTGTATTCCCCGCTGCTTAGCCACCTCTTCCAGTCGCTTCTGAAAATTAGACTTCTTAACCGGTTTTTTCTTGTTCACCTGAAGCTGTGCCCTGATCTTATCTTCATCAATGAACGATCGGATCAGGTAGGTCTGCCCGATGGTAATTACGTTCGCCAGGAAATAGTAATAACTGAGTCCGGCAGAGTAACTGTTCAAAATGAAAAGAAACATAATCGGCATCATATACATCATGGTTTTCATGCCCGGCATACCCGGTGTAGCGGTTGACTGCTGATTCATTCGGGTAGAGATGATGGTAGTGATGGTCATCAGCAGGGTAAAGAGGCTCACATGATCGCCATAAAAAGGAATGGTAAAGGGGAGGTTCATAATTGAATCGTAGGTAGAGAGGTCGTGCGCCCAAAGGAAACTCTCCTGCCTGAGCTCAATCGATGTCGGGAAGAAGAAGAACATCGCAATCAGTATGGGAAACTGCAGCAGCATCGGCAAACATCCTCCCATCGGATTCACACCGGCTTTCTTATAGAGAGCCATGGTTGCCTGTTGCTTCTCCATCGGCTTATCATTGCCATACTTCTTGTTGATCTCTGTGATCTCCGGCATCAGTGCCCTCATCTTTGCCTGCGAGGTATAGGATTTATAGGTAAACGGGAAAAGAATAAACTTGATAAAGATTGTCAGCAATAGAATGATAATACCAAAGTTATCAATAAAGCGCCTGAGAAAGTTAAAGATCGGAATGATCAGGTATTTATTGACCGGCCTCACGATGGCATACCCTAAGTAAACCTGCCGTTCCAGATCAATATCGTACTGCTTCAGTGTCTGATAATGGTTCGGCCCAAAAAAGAACTCCATGTTAAACGTCTCCGAGCCGGCACCCTGATACGGGATGGCAATATCGGCGTAAAAATTGGCCAGATGGGTTGGGTGTTCGGTATAACGTTCAGCCTTGACAAAAGCATTGGTAAAAGCGTCATCGGCAATGATGGTCGCATTAAAAAAGAGCTGTTTAAAACCAATCCATTTAACCCGGGTGGTCAGGTCTTTCTCATCCGACTTATTTTGTGACAGGTTATCGATATCATCCTCATAAAATTTATAGGTAATATTGGTGTACCGGTCTTCTCCAAAGCGGGAAGGACGCTCCTGGCGCGGCACATCGTACGACCAGGTGAAGTTCAGGTAGGATTGGTTGCTGGCAATATACGAATCCAGTCCCTTCATTTGAATGTCAAAATCGAGCAGAAATGAGTTATACTCCAGCGTATATACATACTCCAAAAAACGGTCGGGTGCCACTTCCAGCTTAAACGCGACAGACTCTTTTCCACCCGGGTGATCCTCGTTGAACCGGATGCGCCCTTCACTGCCCGTGCGAACATCAGGTCCGGTCACCACCACCTCTTTTTGCGAAAAATTGGGGGTAAAGAAGAGTTGATCGGTTTGAATGCTGCGGTTCTGAGCGAAAAAATTAAGGCCGAACAACGTCTTATCGCCTTCAAATAAGATCAATGGCAGGGAGTCGTGCGTCTGATAATTTTTCAGCTCCACCGAATAGATCCTACCTCCTTTATTGGAAAAGGTAACTTTCATCAGGTTGTTTTCCAGCGTATAAAACGCCTCTTCACCCAGCGCTACAGTACCAAAAACTCCGAACTGATCCATTTTTTGACGAGCCAGATCCCTGGTGTCAGCCGTATCGGTCAGTCCGGCAGTGGCAGGCACATTGGAGGCAGATTCCTGCTGCTTAAGCTGCTGTGCTCTTTCTGTCTCCTGTTGTACCAGCATCAGTGAATCACGGCGCTGTTTGGCTGCCTCTATCTCCTCTTTCGAAGGTTGATTGATCAGGGAGAAGACGACCAGAATGGCAAAGATCAACAGGATCCCTATGATTGAATTTCTATCCATACTATTCTTTTACTAAGCAGTTTTTTATAAAATCAACAAAAAGCGGATGGGGATTCAGCACGGTACTCCGGTACTCGGGGTGGAACTGAACACCCACAAACCACCGGTGAGAAGGAATCTCAACGATCTCAACCAGGTCGGTCTCCGGATTGACACCAACCGGAACCATTCCTGCGGCTGTAAACTGTTCCCTGTAACCATCGTTAAACTCATACCGGTGCCGGTGACGCTCGAAAACGGTAGGCTTATTATAGGCTCTGAACACATTCGATTCGGATTGGATGATCCGGCACTCATAAGCCCCCAGCCGCATGGTCCCGCCATAATCGGTTATGCCCTTCTGATGCTCCATCAGATCGATCACCGGATGGGGCGTTTTCGGATTCATCTCGGTAGAATCGGCCCCGGCGAGGTTGAGAACATGACGGGCAAATTCAATAACCGCCACCTGCATGCCCAGGCAAATTCCTAAAAAGGGCGTGTTGTTTTCCCTGGCATATTTTGTAGCTAAAATTTTTCCTTTCATACCCCTGTGACCAAATCCGGGCGCAACGATCATACCATCCAGCCGCGATAATTTCTCTTCCGGATGTTCGCCTTCCAGCGTTTCGGAATGAATCCATTCAATATCTACTTTGCACAGATTTTGTGCCCCGGCATGCACCAGAGCTTCGGCAATCGATTTATAGGCATCGTGCAACTCAACATACTTGCCGATCAATCCAATCGTTACCTTATGCCTGGGATTCTTTAACCGCTTTAGAAAGGTATTCCAGGGCTCCATATCGCTTAACTCGTTAATCTCCAGCCCCAGCTTTCGCAAAACCGTCAGGTCCAGCTTCTCTTCGAGCATCTTCAACGGCACCTCATAAATGGTTGGAACATTGATCGATTGGATTACCGCATCGGGATCCACATTGCAAAAGAGCGCTACCTTTTCACGGATGGAGATGTCGATCTCATGCTCGGTTCGCAATACCAGAATATCGGGCTGAATACCTTCTTCCAGAAGCAGTTTAACCGAGTGCTGGGTGGGCTTCGTCTTCAGCTCTCCGGTGGCAGCCAGGAAGGGAACCAGCGTCAAGTGCATCACCAGCGCCCGTGAACCCAACTCCCGCTTCAACTGACGAACCGACTCTATGTATGGCAGTGATTCAATATCACCAACCGTACCTCCGATTTCTGTTATGACAATATCGTATTTCCCCTTCGAACCCAATATCTTAATCCGGCGCTTGATCTCATCGGTGATGTGAGGAATGATCTGAACTGTCTTTCCCAGATAGTCGCCGCGCCGCTCTTTGCTGATCACCGATTGGTAGATGCAACCGGTGGTTACATTATTTGCCTGAGAAGTGGATTCGTTTAAAAAGCGTTCGTAATGGCCTAAATCAAGATCGGTCTCCGCACCATCTTCAGTCACATAGCACTCACCATGCTCATATGGATTAAGAGTACCCGGATCAACATTGATGTATGGATCAAGCTTCTGAATCGTTACACTGTAACCGCGCGACTGTAACAATTTTGCCAGTGAGGAAGCTAAAATGCCTTTGCCCAATGAAGATGTAACTCCACCGGTGACAAATATGTATCTCGTTTCCAACACGATTTTGATTTTAAGTTTTAAAAGGCACAAAATTAATCAATAAAATGGATCAGAAAACGAATAACCATGCAGAATTGATGATTTCTAAATAATCTCCACCCAAATTATATGGATATAGAACATCTTCCGAAAATTTTTATCAAACTCTTCAAACTTCTATCTTCCATCTTCGGAAGATGATGCTGGTTGACGAATTATCTCTCCTATAAATATGGAACCTCCTCCGGAGGTTTTTTGCATCATTTCAAATTTTAAACCGTTTCCAATTTTCCGTTTTTCGTCTTCCATCTTAAATTTTCCGTCAACTCACCACTTACCACTTACACCTTCCATCTTCGGAAGATGATGCTGGTTGACGAATTATCTCGTCTAAAAATATGGAACCTCCTCCGGAGGTTTTTTGCATCATTTCAAATTTTAAACCGTTTCCAATTTTCCGTTTTTCGTCTTCCATCTTAAATTTTCCGTCAAACAACAAACAACGAACAAACCCCCTACTCCCCCATCCGGATGGTATAGGTATAAGCAGGTATTGCTGCTTTAGGCTGTTTTTCCTGTGCCGGCTTTTTGGTTGGGATAACCGTATAACTCAATACCTTCTGCGGCGGCAGCTTAAACTCAATGCGGAATCTCTGCTTGGTTTTCAGTCGCATTCCCCGGTTCTTCACACTCCCAAACTGAACATTTTTAATCAGCCTAACGGCCTCTTCATCGCACCCGCCTCCGATCCCTTTTTGCACCGTCACCGCTCCCACATTTCCATTGTCATCAATTTGGGCAGTAAGATGAACAACACCTTCAATCCGTTGGTTCCTTGCTACTTCCGGGTACACCAGGTGTTTCTTCAGGTAGTCTCGGAACGCTTCCCTTCCTCCCGGAAACTCCGGCCTTTTTAAAAAGATCTTCTTCGGATTCTTCATGGGTACATTTTAGCGACAAAGAAACAAATTGTTTTGAAAAAACAGAAGCTGCCTTTTAAACAGAGACAGCTTCCGGATATCGATACTATGTCATATTCTTCAACTATGACGCAAACTCTCTTTTTAACTGTTCAACCCACTGATTGATCCGTTCCCCGGTTTTCCTGGCCTGATTCTCCTGATCTAAGGGCAATCCGACAAAGTGATCACCGCGCTGAGCCTTACTCGATTCATACGTGTAACCCCCCAGGGGTGTATGTCCGACAACCTTACCACCGCACGCTTCCAACACATCGGCTAACAATCCGATGGCATCACAAAAATTTTCGGGATACTCCTTCTGATTTCCCAAACCAAAGACCGCAAATTTTTTCTCCTTAAGATCCATCTCCTCCAGGTCGGGCAGAAACTCATCCCAATAATTGGGCAGTTCACCATCGAACCAGGTAGGGGCACTCAGAATGAAGTTGTCGTATTTCTCAATAACCGATGTCGACAACTCTTCAGCATTCACCGCTTCGATGGAATCATTGCCCCAGGTCTCTGCAATCATTTCGGCAACTTTTTTCGATTTCCGGGTGTGGAAACTATAGATAATCGCTGTTTTCTTACTCATACTAAATGAATTTAAAATTGTAATAATTCAATGGCGGCATCGTAGATGCGCTGCACGTTGGGAAGCACCGCGCGTTCAAGAATGGGATTAAAACCTACCGGCGTAAAGGTTGAGCCAACTCTCTTCACCGGTGCATCCAGATGTTCAAAAGCTCTCTCCGTGATCAGTGCGCTCAGCTCGCCGCCAAATCCGCCAAATACCTTATCCTCATGGGCTATCAACACCCGGTTGGTCTTTTTCACCGAGGCAAGGATGGCCTCTTCATCTAATGGCACGATCGACCGGAGGTCGATCACCTCCACCTGATACCCCTCTTCCTCCAGCTTTCGGGCTGCATCGAGACTAAGATGCGTTGCGTTGCCATAGGTCAATATGGTCAGATCACGCCCCTCCCTGCGGATCCGGGCTTTACCAAAGGGCACTTCAAAATCGTCGGGCACTACGGTAGCTGCTTTTGGGCTCTGATAGAGCGATTTGGGCTCCATGAAGATGGTGGGCCCTTTCGACCGGATGGAGGTGCGAAGCAGTCCGGCAGCATCATCGGCAAAGGAGGGATAGACAATCCGCACGCCCGGGATGGCTGCCAGCGATCCTTCAAGGGTTTGCGAGTGGTACAATCCACCCCCGATATACCCGCCCGACGCCAGGCGAATGGTCACGTTGGGCGAAAATTTTCCGTTCGATCGCCAATAGTCGTGACTACACTCCACATACTGCTCCATGGCTGGCCAGAAATAGTCGGCGAACTCGGCTCCCTCAATCACGATGCGAATTTTTTCATCGTACCTCGACATACCATTGGCCGTTCCCACAATAAAATCTTCGGCAATGGGCGCGTTAAATATCCGCTTCTTACCAAACTCCTGCTGCAAGCCTTTGCTGACATTAAAAATACCGCCCTTATCCTTGTTCGCCATATCCTGGCCCCACATAAAGGTGTCGGGATTCCTCCGGAATTCAGCTTTCAATGTTTCGTTCAGTGCCGTGATCAGCTTCACCTTCTCCCCCTCCTGATGGTGTGTTCCGTCGGGGTACTTCTCAGAAGCATAAGGTTCTGGCAGTACAAAATCAAAAATTGATTTTGGGTCGGGATTGGGAGCTTTCAGCGCTGCTTTATGCGATGCTTTTATCTCCAGCCGGGCCTCCTCTTCGATGGCCTGTAACTCCTCTTCCGTGAAACGGTTATACCGGATCAGCATCCGCCGGAACTTAGCCAGCGGATCGTACTCGATCACGTAGTTACGTTCTGCCTCACTCCGGTAGAGCAGATGATCATCGGAGTTGCTGTGGGAGTGGATCCGCACACAGTTGGCCTGCACTAAAACGGGTTTGCTCTCCTCAATGGCATATCGTTTTGCCTCTAACATCGCATTAACCGAATCAAATACATCTTTTCCGTTGCAATGGATGATGTGCAGATTTTTAAATCCCGCAAAGTTATTGGCGACCTTCCGCTGGGCGGTCTGATCTTTTTTGGGAACAGAAATCCCGTAGCCATTGTCCTGAATGACAAAAATTACCGGAAGCTCCTCTTTGTCGGCACCGTTAAATGCCTCATAAACATACCCTTCACTAACCGACGATTCACCCTGATTGCTAATGGATACCGACTTTTCACCGTAATATTTAATAGCCCGTGCCACGCCCACCGCATGGAGGGTATGGTTACCGGTCAGGGACGAAACGTTGTGGATGTTCCACTCCGGCTTGGCAAAGTGGTTCGACATGTGACGGCCACCACTGGCAGGATCGGTCGCTTTGGATATGCCGTTCAGTATGATCTCCTCTGAGGTTAGTCCGGCCGACAAAGCCGTTAGCATATCCCTGTAATAGAGAAACAGATGGTCTTTTTTCTTTTCAAAAACCTGTCCCACGGCTAATTGAATGCCATCGTGACCGGCAAAAGGTGCGTGATAAGACCATCCGATGGCCTGCTTCAGGTAGTTGGGAGCCTTCTCGTCAATAGCCCGGCCAATGGTCATCAACCGAAACCACTCACGCAAAGTCTCCTGGTCAGTCTTCTTGATCGTATGAATTTTTGGTACTTTTAACTCTTCCATATTGGTTAATTTCAAATTGAACGGTTCATATCAAATTGTTCCAGGTTATCGGCAATCTTTCTCAGGAAAGCCCCACCCAGAGCGCCATCCACAATCCGATGATCGTACGAAAGCGACAGGAACATCTTATGGCGGATAGCGATCATATCGCCCGTTGGTGTCTCAATCACAGCCGGCACCTTTTCAATGCTTCCGGTGGCGAGAATACCTACCTGAGGCTGGTTGATGATGGGGGTTCCGATGATGTTCCGGAACGAACCGAAGTTGGTGATTGTAAAGGTTCCCCCCTGGATCTCTTCGGGTGAAAGCTTGTTGTTACGGGCAGCATCGGCCAACCGGTTCAGCTCTTTGGTCAATCCCACCAGGTTCCTCTGCTCTGCATTTTTGATCACCGGAACAATCAGGTTTCCATCGGGTTTAGCTACGGCAATACCGATGTTTATATTTTTACGAAGGATGATTTTATCGCCGGCAACGGAAGCGTTTACCATAGAGAATTGGGCCAGAGCAGCTGCCGTCGCTTCGATAAAGAAAGGCATGAAGGTGATCTTCTCCCCGTACTTTTTCTGATAAGCATCTTTATTCTTGTTGCGCCAGATAACCAGGTTGGTAACATCCGCCTCAACAACCCCGGTAACGTGCGGTGATACCTGCTTCGACATCACCATATGTTCGGCAATCAGCTTCCGTACCCGGTCCATTTCAATGACCGTATCTCCATCACCGGCCGATACCTGGGGAGCCTGCCGTCTCTCAGCCGGAGCCGCAGCCTGAGACTCTTTTTTAACCTCCGGAGATGTACCCTTCTTCTTACTCTCAAGGTATTCCAACAGATCTTTCTTCTGAACACGACCGTGGGCACCCGACCCTTCAATCCGATCCAGCTCCCCGGCAGTGATTCCCTCCTCCCTGGCAATGGTTCGCACCAGGGGAGAAAAGAAGCGATTCGACATTTTTCGCTCGGGTTCGGCTGATTCGGCCGATGTGGCAGACGGTTCCGATGCTGCCGAAGCTGAAGTTGCTCCAGTGGCGGCAACAACCGGCTCCTCTGCTTTCGCAGCAGAACTTTCATCTTCAGTTTCTTCCGATTCACCCTCTAAATCAACGACAGCAACCACCGTCCCGACAGGAACCAAACTGTCGACCGGATATAAAATCTTAGAAATTACCCCATCAACCGGAGAGGGAATCTCTGAATCCACTTTGTCGGTCGCGACCTCAAAGAGCATATCATCCTCTTCAATGGTATCACCCTCTTTTATAAACCATTTGGTAATGGTTCCTTCCTGAATGCTCTCTCCCAGTTTGGGCATTACAATTTCAAACTTTGCCATATGTGTTAATTCAATTAATTGTGACTTTTGCTACTTACACTTTATTAAACATCCTTTAAATTGAAATGTTCACATTACAATTTCATTTAATGATTCGTTAATATACCACTAATTTTAGATTGTAAGGAACGAAAAATACAAAAATATTTATAGATAAAAAAGATTCTCACGACAATGATCATTGAAATTTAGCGCTGCTGCAATCAAAAAATTAAACCAATTTAATTAACTTAAAATATGCGAGCCAAAGTCCGAAAAATGAGATTTGAATAGATAAAATAACTGATAATCAAGATAAAACAATTCGTTTACATTTGTAAACCGCCAATTAAATCCCGAACAGAAGCCAATTCGTGACGTTCCAGATAGTCATCAATGCCACGAATGATCTCCAGCGGCGCCAATGGATTTTTAAAAAGGGCCGTACCAACCTGAACGGCCGAAGCTCCGGCAAGGAGAAATTCAATCGCATCGGAAGCAGTCATGATTCCCCCCATTCCAATGACGGGAATTTTTATCGCCTGAGCCACCTGCCACACCATACGCAGGGCAATCGGCTTTATTGCGGGCCCCGATAGTCCGCCGGTGATGGTTGAAAGCAAGGGCTTACGGGTCTCTGCATCAATAGCCATTCCCAGAAATGTATTCACCAGCGACACACTATCGGCTCCCTGGTCCTGAACGGCCCTGGCAATTTCGGTTATATCGGTCACATTGGGTGAAAGCTTAACAATCAATGTTTTCTGATATACATCGCGAACGGCCCGGGTAACGGCAGCGGCACCCGGACAGGTAATTCCGAAAGCCATGCCCCCCTCTTTCACATTGGGACAGGAGATATTCAGCTCGATGGCTGGAATCTTTTCCAGTTCATTGACCTTCTCGGTAACTTCGATATACTCCTCAACGGTTGATCCGTTAACATTGACAATCAACGGGATTCCGAAATCTTTAATCCGGGGATAAATATTGGATATAAAATAGTCGATTCCCTTGTTTTGAAGTCCAACGGCATTTAGCATTCCGGATGCTGTTTCGGCCATGCGGGGATAACGATTTCCGTCTCTGTTCCGGGGTGTGGTTCCTTTCAGGAAAATGCCACCCAGGGATGAGAGATCGTAAAAATCACGAATCTCTTCTGCAAATCCGCAGGTTCCCGAAGCTAACATAACCGGATTTTTCAATGCAAGTTTGTCAATCGTTACGCTTAAATCTCCCATAATAAATCGTTTATATTAAATACCGGACCTTCTGTACATACACATAGATTTCCCTTTACCGTTGGTTCGATACAGCAGAGGCAAACACCAAAACCACAAGCCATCAGGTTCTCTAATGATACCTCGCAAAATCGTCCTGCCCGCCTGGCCAGCGCGGCGACAGCTTGCATCATGGGCAACGGACCGCAGGCGTATATCTTGTCGTACCGGCTTAAATCCGACTGCATGATCGGGTGATGGGTTACAAACCCTCGGCTTCCCAATGTTCCATCTTCGGTGGTGAAGTGTATATTTCCAATCTCCTGATAGTTGCTGACATCAATGTGATCAGTAACACTGCGGGCTCCGATGATAATATCAATATCGGCCTTGGATAGTCCGGATGTTGCCGCTAAAAACAGCATCGGTGCCAGCCCGCTTCCACCGCCGATCGCCAGGATCTTCTCTCCGGAAACCGGATAGGTGAATGGTGTGCCTAACGGATAGATAATACTAATCCGTTCACCGGTAACCAACTCCGATAACCGTTGTGAACCGTGTCCCACTATTTTTACCAGCAGCGAGAACTCATTCGTTGTATAATCCACTTCAAAAATTGAAAAAGGCCTTCGCAAAAAAACCTCCGACGAACCGGGTATCTCTACATTGACAAATTGTCCTGCTTTTACTTCCGGTAATGGCTGTTCTGAGCGTAACTTTATCAGAAAATTACTGCTGTTAAGGGGCTTATTCTCTGTAACAGTAACGTCCGAAACATATTTTTTTTTCATGAAATGCAGATTTGGAGCAAAGATAACGATTTTTTTTGCTGTGACCGGATGATCTGAAATGGAATTCATCGCTTAACGCGACAAGAATCGTCTGTTTCATCGATAACCTTACGCCGCTTGGAAATATCAAATGGTCAGTGGTGATGAATACACTGGAATGCCACTCATTTGGCAAATACCAACGTTAAATATCAAATGGCACCGCATGATGCCAATGTATTGAAAATTTGATGCGGTTTTGGAGTTGTTTAAATTAGGCTTAGTTTACAATTAGCAACAAACTCAGAAAAACAATTGCACATCTGTAATTACATTTATATCCAACAGTAATTACATTTGTAACAACGTTATTTTAAACCATATCGTTTAAATGTGCCATTTGAAAACAGAAGAATGATCTGTTCGGGTTCGCCATCATCCGGCCGCTCTTTCTGTAACGGTTTATCGCGTTGCGGAGTTATCATATAGGGAGCTTGCGGCTCACGTTTCATCGTTTCTGCAGATTCTGTTGAAACGGGTGCAGGAATCTCTGAATCAGCAACCATCTTCCCTTGTCCGGTCAACAGCCAGCGGGCATCAATGTCAGGGAATATGAGCAGGAATTTCTCTAAAAAAGCGGCTCCGGGTTTGTTTCTTCCATTGAGTATGTGTGATATACTAGATCGTTGTACATCGATTTGAACGGCTAATTCTGATGGCGTTATACCTTTGTAATCAATGATTTGCTGAATTCGGTCTTTCATGGGTACTGTTGATTTATTTGTCTGCCAATACAAATGTAACAATTATTTTGATTTAGTTGATTGTTATAATACAAATTATTTATCGGAACAATGCCATGAAAATTAAAATTTATTGTTTATAAGTAACTCATTATATTATAGTTATACAACGTTTGATTGTATCTATAATTTACTTTAATTTAATATGTTTATATTTCTGATTATCATATGTTTATTTCTTTATTTAGTGTAATTTTATGCAAATTTCACGTTCATCCGATCAATTATTTATAATTCACTTTAAATAATTAGTTATAAAATTTTGATTTTATGAACTTTATGATCGATATAAATTGAACTGTTTTCTTGTTACATTCCTGAATTACGGGTGTGGCATTTATGAAATTAAATGTCTTTTTGGATTTGAATTTTTAATACTTATGTGAATGTTTATAATTCACTTTTGTGTATTATTGAAATATTTTGACGCTAACTGTTTACGTATGTGTGCAATTTAATTTCATTATGCCTGCATTTTTCCAGGATCGTTTTATCTCATTTTTAATTTTTAATTTTTCATTGTATCCATTTGTCTCATAATACGTCATGCTCGTTTCCTTTCATTTTTAATTTTTAATTTTTCATTTTTAATTGTATCCGTTGGCTTGCCTAATCCCTGTTTCTTGGTTCCATTTGCGTACCTTTACCGATAATTTTTAAAATTTTTAAATCTCAGGGACTTAAAACACTCAAT
The DNA here is from genome assembly GCA_964540165.1 of uncultured Mariniphaga sp. Classification (GTDB taxonomy): domain Bacteria; phylum Bacteroidota; class Bacteroidia; order Bacteroidales; family Prolixibacteraceae; genus Mariniphaga. The sequence goes on along the minus strand of CAZILU010000019.1, from coordinate 7,504 downwards.
TTTTAAACTTAATCCCCTGTTGTTCTGTTTATTATTTGAAAATTTTTATACGTTATTTTTAATCCAACATAGATTGAAGCCCGATTATGAGATCGTTTGATATCCAATTTTTACTTTTTTTTCTGCTCTTTTTTATTTTGACCTCCTTAGGATCTTTTTTTAATTTAAGAAACTGTTTTCCGTTGCGTTTTCGTAAAATAACCGGGACCATTTTTTTTCTGGTTGGTCTGTCTGTTTTTATCGGGTTCACCATTCTCTACATCTACCCTTTTCAACCCATAAATACTTCCCGTATCCCGGTCTATTTCTATTTTAATATCGTTCTTTTTGCCTTTCTGGTTTTTAACATCCCAATGAGCCTGGCTCTCCTGACTCATCTTCTTTTTGGCAAAAAACGAACGCCATCGCCCTTCTCTATAGCCGGCACCGTGATCTCATTTAGTCTGGCCCTGGGTATGATTTATGGTGCCGTCATTGGTTCTAAACAGCTTTCCATTGAGCACCATCAGGTTGAATATGACTCTCTTCCTGAAGCGTTTAATCAATTCCGGGTCGTTCAGCTTTCCGATGTTCATATCGGGGGAATGGTCAATGCCGACAGATTCTTCGACCGAATCACCCGGACTTTAACTGAAATTCAACCCGACCTGATCCTCTTCACCGGAGATCTGGTTAACAACTTCGCATCGGAATTGGAGGATAAATCATCTCTATTACGAACATTCTCGTCCATTGCTCCATCCTATTCGGTGTTAGGCAATCACGATTACGGTGACTATACCCGTTGGGATGATCCGGCGAAAAAGCATGAAAATTTTGAGAAGATCATTCAATACCAGGAACAAGCCGGAATAGCGCTGCTGAAAAATGAGTGCATAGTAATCCACCGGGACGGTGATTCCATCTTCCTAGCAGGGGTAGAGAACTGGGGCCATCCCCCTTTTCCACAATATGCCGATCTGGAGCAGGCGATTAATCAGGTTCCTCAAAAAGCATTTACCATTTTAATGACACACGATCCGGCTCATTGGGAGAGCCTGTCTGCCGATAAAATGGGCATCGACCTTACCCTCTCCGGACATACGCATGGCATGCAGTGGGGAATCAAACTGGCCGGGATACCATTTAGTCTGGCTTCGCTGACACGTTCCTCCTGGGGTGGATGGTATGGCGATGATCGGGCGAAACTCTATGTAAACCGGGGATTAGGAACGGTGGGAATGCCCTGGCGACTGGACATGCCGCCTGAAATCACCGTGATCACGCTAAAACGAGTTGAAATTGATTGATAAAAGCAGATCAAGGTAGAAGCCCTGCTTTTGCGGCAGGTAGGAACTTCTAAAACCGACCACAGCCGGTGCATAAAAACGCATAAACTGAACATCAGCGGTAATTTCGGTTCCATACGATTCGATCTCATGGGTAAACTTGCTTACCGGTGATCCCTGGCTGTATAGATTACCCTTCAACCAGGAGCGATCGGCAAAAAGCGCCAGGTTTAACCGCCGCACATAGAGCAATCCGCCCAAATTCCGGTCGGGATAAAGAAGGGGAAGTTTATAATCAATCCCTGCCGTCTTCAGATCGGTGGTGTTGATCCGGCTCCAACCGCGCGCATACCGCACCAGGTCGTTAAATCCCAGATCACCATTGCCATCGCGGTGCTGCATTCCGCCATACATCTTTATCCCATGGTTTTTCATGATGCCCGGCAGGTACAGCGTTGACTGGATCGTTTTCCGGTCGCCGGCTTTTAAACTCCCCCCCGGCGACATCCGGTAGGCCCCATCCAGAATCACGCCAACATCGGGATAAACATCCTGCATGCTTTGCTGCCTTAAGTGCTGCAGATAAACGCGCATGCCCAATGAGTGAAAACTACCGGTAGTAAAAGGTTGTGGCGTCGTTTTATACCGTTGGTAATGAATCAGTCCATACTGTAACTCTGTCTGCAACAGGGTGCGGTATCGTCCCCGGTTCAGTATCAGCGGTAACCATACGGTAAAATCTCCCTGCGTGTGCCCCCATGAAAAACGGCGAATCGTGGTGTCGCGGCTGATTACCTCTCCCTGGTTATTAACCGTCGACTCTATTTCATAATATTGGGAGTTTCGGGGCGCATAGAAAAAATTCACATCAATCATCGGATACCACCCCCGAAACGAGTGCCGGACTTCAAAATGCCCCCGTTTTTCTGCCGGATCCCATTGGTATCCCAAGGTCGTTTCAGTAGTGCCTAACGTGTTCTGTGACAACAGACTGACTCCCGGAAGTACCTGATAAGCCCGGGTATCTACATAAACCGGCGCCCAGCTGTGAAACCTGAAATGGTGCGTTGACTTCCGGTATACCTCCGAACCATAATTTCCGGCCGTCGTATCGGGAAATAAGACCACCCCCTGCTCCTGCGCTGCCAGAGCTTCGGCTAATACATACCTCCCGGGTTCGGTATCATCGATAGAGACCGGATCAGCCATCGATGCCGGTATTTCAATCAGCCGGTACCCATCGGCGGTATAATCGCTGATAATTACCCGGTTCCCGTCGGCTGAGAGTGCCGGTGAATCAACGCCAAACCGCGGGTTATACACCAGTTCAACCGCTTGACGCTCCAGGTGAATCCGGTATAGTGCGTTTTTTCCGGTATAAGAACTGATGAAATAGAGCCACTCCCCGCCGGCCCTCAACTGCTTCAGATCGGCCCCGCCGCCATCATACAACTCAACCGCACGACCATCGTCCGGATCGACCATGAAGAGTCGTTTGCCATCGTCCATCAAAACAATAACCGCTATGCGTTGCTCATCAATCCACTCCGGACTAAAAAGAAACCGGTTGCCGCCTACCTGAGCCCGATGAAGCAACGATCCCTCGGGAAAGGAGTAAACCGACAGGTAGTGCCGGTTCGAATGGTCGGTCTCAACAACCGCTACCCGTTGCCGATCGGGTGAGAGTGCCGGACTAAAAGCTTTAAAATCGGATCGGATCCGATATTTATCTCCCCGATGAACCTGCAGGGCCCGGATCAATGAACTCCCGCTATGCTGCCAGCGAAGGTCAGATACATATTCCGACCAGACAACCCATTCGTCCTGCACTCTGGCCGATTCATCAAAAATCGGTCCCGGTACTAAAATTTTGTGCTCCCAGCCGGTAGAATCGATCCGGTAAAACGCCGGAGTTGTTTGCATACCCGATTTTAATGCAATCACAGACCGATCGTTCAGCCATCCGTTGTACCTGTAATCGGTGTAAAACCGTTGCGGCCGACCGATACGTCGATGCTCCTGAGGCTGATAACCTTCGTCCTCCTGCAGCCAGACCTTCTTCAGGCTGTCGAACACGACTTCATAATTTTCACGCATATTCCTGCCCGTTTTTTGCCTCATAACCGACTGCACTGGTCTCAGGGAAAATGGTTTTTTGCCGGTGTTTCGAAATACCTCCTCCCACAATCCGGCGCCATAGTGCGAACGCAGATTTCCGGTCAACAGATACCCCAGCTTATAGTGATTGGGAACAAAATCGCGATACGATCCTAAATAGGCTTTATCGTATGAATAGACACCCTTTTCAACCACCTGCGCCTGGTGCTCCATTAAAAATGAGGGCAAACGTCCACGTCCATAACGACTCAGAGCGGTCTCCATCACCACTGCATCGCCTTCAATCAGCCACCAGGGAAGATAGGCACCAAACACCAGCGCTGCAGCCTGCTGGCCTAAAATGGCTCTGAACCAACGAGGCAACTGACTGTCAACGTTATCAATCTGCACCATATGGCGAAATTCATGCAGTGCCAGTTGTTCCAGCCACTCCTGGGGATAGATCGCCTGGTGCGGGGTGGTGTAAAACTCCGCCCTCCGGGGTGCCCAGGCAACCAGTCCGTTCGATTGAATGGTCTGCGTATGCAAAACCACCGGAAATTTATTGGGGTGATGTTGCAAGGAATAGGATCCGTAAGGATAAACCAGCTCCAGCTTTCCGGCTAATTGTTGGGCCTGAACTTCATAGTAGTCGGGATAGATCAGCTGAAAATTGCGGGTATGCAGTTGCCGCCAACGGATAGAGGCTGGATCCTGTCCCGTTTGGAAATACTGGCTGCTGGCTTCATACCATCCCAATATGAGGATAAGCGTAATAAGAATCAGCTTCTTCATCCTGTTTTTGTCTGCTGATAGCCCTTGCTGCGGAACATCACCGGCACAGAGAATAAAACCCTGGCCTCCAATCCATCCATGTTGGAGCTATAGCCACGGTGAAGTTCCATCGGCATCAATTGGCCGACAAAATAAGAAAAGGAAGCTGATTCTCAAAAATTAAAGAGATACATTCGCTAATTCCTATTGGAATTTACCCTTCGGTGATTACATTTGCAAGGAAATCAAATGATATATGATTCCACCAATTAAAAATTTGAAATTCAGTCAGTCCGATGCTTTCTTTTTAATGGCCGGACCGTGCGCCATCGAGGGAGAGCGGATGGCACTTGAGATCGCGGAGCAGATCATGAAAATCACCGACCGTCTGAAGATCCCCTTCATCTTCAAAGGTTCATACCGCAAGGCCAATCGATCGCGCCTCGACTCCTTTACCGGTATTGGCGATGAAAAGGCCCTTGCTATTCTGCAGAAAGTGGGACAAACATTTCACATTCCAACGGTTACCGATATCCATTCGGCAGCCGAAGCATCTATGGCTGCCTCTTTCGTCGATGTATTGCAGATTCCGGCTTTTCTATGCAGGCAAACCGACATTCTGGTAGAAGCAGCAAAGACCGGAAAGGTGGTGAACATCAAAAAGGGTCAGTTTTTATCGGCTGCTGCCATGCAGTTCGCGGTTAACAAGGTCAGGGAGAGTGGAAATGAGAAGGTGATCCTGACCGAACGGGGAACCACTTTCGGATACCAGGACTTGATCGTCGACTACCGGAGCATTCCCGAGATGCGGCAATTGGGCGTTCCGGTGGTGCTCGACATCACCCACTCCCTGCAACAGCCCAATCAGGCTACGGGTGTTACCGGTGGGCAGCCTCAACTCATTGAAACCATTGCCCGGGCGGGAATTGCCGTGGGTGTTGACGGTATTTTTATTGAGACACATCCCGATCCGGCATCGGCAAAATCGGATGGGGCAAACATGCTGAAACTGGATCTGTTAGAGTCACTGCTTACCAAACTGTTGATCTTAAAAGAGGCTGTAAACCGGATGGAGCTGTCTCCCGGTAGTTTATCGTCAAACAGATAAATCCATCGTTCGCAAAAAAAAAGTGATTAACTCCCCGGTAATCTTCCGGAACAGAATCTAATGTCTATCTGTTGTCATGTCAACAATGCTCTGTCATTGGCAATCCCGGTATTCCGGGTGAGAAATCTGCCACAGTACAGAGAGATTTCTCCTCGGGTACTCGTCGAAATGACAATTTCCGTCCTTTTATGAGTGACATGACACTATTCGTGAAAGAAGAGATATGCCATCATAATGGCAGCAACAATTCCGACAAAATCGGCAATCAAGCCACAAACCACGGCATACCGGGTGTTTTTAATGCCAACCGATCCGAAATAGACAGCCAGGATGTAAAAGGTGGTATCGGTCGCTCCCTGAATGGTGCTGGCTACCCGCCCCACAAACGAGTCGGCGCCGTAGGTTGTCATGGCATCGACCATCATACCCCGGGCACCACTGCCGCTTAGCGGCTTCATAAGCGCTGTCGGGATTGCCGGTGTAAAATCGGTATTCAGTCCGATAACCTCAAAAAACCAGGTAAACCCCGACACCATCCAGTCCATCGCCCCCGATGCCCGGAACACGCCGATAGCAACCAGGATGGCAACCAGGTAGGGAATGATCTTAACCGCCGTTTTAAAACCATCCTTCGCCCCGTCAATGAAAGCCTCATATACATTCACCCGCTTGATTAGCGCCATCAGAATAAACATGATGATGACCGAAAAGAGTATCAAGTTACTGGCCAGATTAGACACCTGCGTAATCGCCTCCCGGTCGAGGGTTGAGAAGTACCAGATGATACCCGCGATGATCAGGGTCAGGCCTCCCAGATAAGCAAGAATCACCCGGTTCAGCAAGTTGATCTTCTGATACAGCGAAACAGCAATCAGGCCGGCCAGCGTAGAAAAATAGGTCGCTAACAGGATCGGAATAAATATATCGCTGGGATTGACCGCCCCCAACTGCGCCCGGTAAACCATAATACTGATGGGTAACAGGGTCAGTCCGGAGGTGTTCAACACTAAAAACATAATTTGTGCATCGGAAGCTACGCTTTTATCGGGATTGGTCTCCTGCATCTCTTTCATAGCCTGCAATCCGGTCGGTGTTGCCGCATTGTCTAAGTTCAGCATGTTGGCCGCTACGTTCATCATAATAGATCCATACGCCGGGTGTGAGGGGCCAAGGCCTGGAAAGAGCTTGTTGAAAAAGGGACCAATAAGACGGGAAAAGACCCGGACAACGCCTCCCTTCTCCCCGATCTTCATAATTCCCATCCAAAGCGTTAATACGCCGGTCAACCCCAGGGATATCTCAAATCCGCTTTTGGCCATATCAAACGTGGCATTGACCATGTTGGGGAAGACCTCAGCATCACCTAAAATAAGCAATCGCAACAATCCAATGATAAAAGCCGATACAAAAAAGAATATCCAGATATAATTTAAAGCCATAACTTCAACACTTCATTTATCGCGAATGAACTGTATGCTACAAACGGTTGGCAAATGCTGCTGCCATCTGATCAATGACAGCCGGATCGGGATCACCGGAGAAGATGGCCAGCCGGTATCGGAAGGTGGCGACATGATCCTTTTCAATGACGAAGTTCATCTCCTCTTTTCCTTCCGAGAAGACTTTCTGGCCTAACGAATTCGCGGCAAACAGGCCATATCCGCGGGCATGCCAATAGGTCGGGTATCCCGCATTGCCCGGATGGTCAAAAATCACCAATGAAACCCGCGCCCCATCAACATCGCCCGACAACTTCATCCACCGGCCCCGGGTTGCCCAAACCGCTTCTCCGGTCATCCCTTCACTACTCAGATAGTTCCCCGAAACGGCCGGATCGCTGGCCGCATCAACCTCGGTTACCTTTCCATGCGAATCGGTTAACTTCAATTTGCCCTTGGCAGGCAGTTCCAGTGACCGCGCAACGCGAACGCCAAACATTCCCTCTTTGTTGTCGGTTATTCGCACTTCCTCGCCGACCGCTTTCAATGATGTTGTCCGGTCTATGATGCGTACATTTTTATCCGCCTGGAAAGTGTACTCCGTTGTCTCCTCCAAAAGCACCTTTTCGACAGAATTTTTCCAAGTAGCCTTCACATGAAGGCGCCCGGTTCCCTTTCCGCCTTCGCTCCATTCGACCGATTCATGATGGATTGTGCCATAGCTGGCTGCCTTATCGGCCGGTATATCTGTAGAGTTATTCCAGAAATCGAGACCGTTAACATCGCCATAGTTGAGCCAAACACCAACATGATGGGGA
>CAZILU010000018.1:0-32175 GCA_964540165.1 uncultured Mariniphaga sp. | reverse complement strand
GTATAACACCTCTCTCATTGATCAAAGAGGAGCAATTAAAATCGAACTTCCCCAAAACATACGAGTATCTTTCATTCCACAAAGACGAACTCCAAGAAAGAGATAAAGGAAACGGTGATTATGGTGCTTGGTATGCGTTTGGCAGAACACAAGCGTTAACAGACAAGGGTTACAAATTACTTTTCCCTTATATGGCAAAAGACCCTCATTTTGTATTTACCGAGCAAAAAGATATGATGATTTATTGTGGTTATGCCATATTTAATGAATCTGAAGCAGAATTAATGATCTTAAAGAGAATTTTAGAGTCAAAAGTTTTTGATTACTATATGCAGAACACAAGTAAACCCTACTCTTCTGGTTATTTATCGTACGCTAAAAATTATGTCAAAAATTTTGGCATCTGCGAACTAACTGAAAATGACAAATATTTTTTATTAAACGGAGCAACCAAAGAAGAGATTGATGAATTTTTGATTGAGAAATACAAAATTAAAATTTAAAGCGATTGTTAAAATGAATATAGAATTACAAGAAAAATAAATTTTACACCTTTGGTTTCTTTATAAACCCAACCGGGATTTAATTTTTATGACTGCCTTATTCTCGTAATCGGGATTAACAAAAAATTTCCGGGCATTATCGTGGTATGGCAGAAACCAATTCTCCGGATTGGCAGCGCGGGCCCGTATCACCGATTTCTTATCTTCCGGAGCACCGTACTCCATCTCATCCAAAAACAGCTCCAACTGCCCCCGCTTGGCAATACGGATCATATCAAACCAACGACGCCCCTCAAAAGCCAGCTCCTTTGCCCTCTCCTCCAGAATGATCTCCTCTGCCTCGTATACATCGGGAGTCGCATCAAGCGATGTGATATACTCCGCTACACAAGCTCGCTTTCTTAATCCCATGCGACCTTCATTCGCCGGATTGAACGAATATTGCAGCGTCCAATAGGGCGATCCCTGCAAACGTAAAATAGACTCCCTGATGTATCCCTGCCGGTTTAAACACTCCGAAATAATGCATAGCACATCGGCCATCCGGTATAGATTCCAGTTGCTGTCACTCTCAAAGCCGGTCCGCCGAAGCCCATCGGTGCCGTTAATAATAAATTTAAATATCTCCGGATTTACCCATCGGCCCTCCAAAGAGTCGTATGCACCGGTAAACGAGGCATTATACCCGCGCATGATGTCAACCGTATCGGTATAAATTCGCCCGTAATAGGTATCATTCTGCCAATATTCAATCGACTTTTCTGATGGACGAACCAGATATTTACCCCCCTCCTGTAGTAAAGATGAGGTATATTTTTGCAATACATTATAGTCCGGTGTACTCGACTGAAAACGCAATTCCAGGATCGACTCAAGCGTTAAACTGCCATCGTTGATGAATATATTGATCCATCGCTGAACCGGATTGCCATTTTGATTGTAGCATACCGGCGCCGACTGGTAATTGCCCAAATTATAAACCAACGGATCGTAACTGAAAGCTCTTTCGGCCAGTGCCAGTGCATCGGCATACTTATTTCTCCACATTTTAATATCGGCTTGCAACACCAAATTGGCAATAGCCTTAAAACGAGATGTATAGATCGCCGGATTACGAGAGTTACCGCTACCAAACTCCTGTGGATAGGTACGATCAATCCCCTCCACGCGCTTCAACTGAACCTCAAGTGAATCTAAAATAATGTCGGCATCAAGAGGATCAACATAATAAACAGGTAGTTCAACAGCCGTTTTGTTTCCATCGGCATTGTAAATGGTATCAATTTTTGTATCAAGATAATTCTCATCGAAAGGCTCCAGAATAAACGGAACATCACCGAACGTACGAACCAACCAGAAGTAGCAAAGGCTCCTGACATTAACGGCCTCGGCAACAAACTGTTTCGCCTCTGTTTCCGTAAAATTGAAGTCGTTCTCCAATACCCTGGGGGCATATTTGATAATCAAATTGGCCCGGTTAATAACATCGTAAAACTCCGACCAGTCGGTAAAACGGTTATTGGTGCTGATATTTAAATCACTCAGCTCCCGAAGCTCCCAACCTGCACCACTCCCCGGCCAAACAAGGTCGCCCCGCATCTCACCCCATACAAACATCTTCTCAACACACCCCTGCAAACCATCATACATGCCCCGGGCTGCATCATCAATATCGTATGCCGACTTAAAATAATCATCCAAATAGATCTTATCGGTTGGGTCGGTCACTAAAAAATCTTTGCACGAGTATAATAGAATAAGCGATAAAACTGCTCCTGTAAAAAATATGCGTTTCATATTGATTATCATTTTTCTCAACGTTTTCGTTCCTAAACCAAAAATTTAAACTTTAATCCCCATGCCTGATCTGCTCCTTATAAACGTGTACTGTTTCATGATCATTGATATTAACAACGCCTATAATCCAATCTTCACACCCAATATCACCGTTCGCGGCATGGGATATGCCCCCTGGTCAATGCCATAACCCAAAGCGTTGGAACCGGTAATAAATTCCGGATCAAAACCCAGATAATTGGTAAATGTATAGAGATTCTGGCCTTTCAAATAGATCTTTGCCGATTGTATAAAAATCCGTTTTAACAGATCCTCTGACATATTATAGGCTATTCCAACCGACTGGATTCTCAGATAAGAGGCGTCCTCCACCCAACGGGAAGAGTTTCTGGCATTTCCGGCCGGATCGTTCAAGGCAATTCTGGGAACATTGGTGTGATTGGCATCACCCTGTTTACGCCAGGCTCTCAACACACCAACGGTTTGATTGTAATGATTATACATACCCTCAACCCTTGACCTGGTAACATTCATGGCATCATTGCCCAAAGACCAGGTCAAATTAAGATCCAACGCCCACCGGCCATATTCAAAGCTGTTTAAAAAACCTCCAAAAAGATCGGGATGCGGACTCCCAATTACCTGCAGGTCTTTTTCATTAATGGTACCATCCGGGTGTAAATCATGAAATTTAATATCTCCGGCCCTGAAGGGTTCATACTCCGATCCGTTTTGCACCTGCGATGCCTCTTCATCCGTGTCAAAAATTCCAATCATGCGATACCCCCAAAAAGAGCCAACAGCTTCACCCTCCTTCGCTATCCCGGTAAACCCATGGTATGAGCTACTGATATTTTCATTCAATGAGACAATCTCATTTTTATACGTACCAACATTTATCCGACTATCCCATCGCAACCGTTTATCAAGAATCCGGATAAACAGTCCCAGATCGGCGCCTGCATTCCGAATGGTACCCAAATTGGAAAGGATACCTGAGTAACCCGTAATCGATGGCAACTCCTTCACATAAAAAAGATCTTTGGTTTGTTTCAGATACAAATCGAGATCCACTCCCAAACGGGCATTATACCCCAAAAACTGAATGCCGGCATCGTAATGAGATGTCTGCTCCCAACGCAAATCGGCATTTCCAAGACTGATGGGCTTTGTCGCTCCCCGTAAGTTATACGCCGACCCCCCATACATATTGTATGCCGCAAAATCATCGATATTCTCATTACCGGTAATTCCAAAGCCTGCCTTAAGCTTCAACTCATTGATGTTTCGCACCTCCCTTAAAAACGGCTCTTCTGCCAGGCGCCAGGCTCCTGATATACCATAAAACATTCCAAACCGGTTGTTGTCACCAAAACGTGATGAGCCGTCAACACGACCGTTCGCCGCGAACAGGTACTTATTCTTTATTGAATAGTTGGCCTTTAGAAACAGCGAAGCCAGCTTTGAAGCATGATCATTCGAAGCGATGGAGTCGGCATCTCCGGTAGATAGCGTAGTAAAATAATCCGCCGCGGAATTAATACTCTTACCATAGGTATAGTTTAGCTGTGTATTTTGAAATGATCCTCCGGCTAAGAGATCAATGCGGCTGTTTCCGCTTAATATTTTGTTATACGTCAGATACCCGTCAACCTGCATCATAAACTGATTGTTGATCTTACTCTCAGCATATCGAATGGCATTGCTGGAACTTACCAGGCCATAATCGGGATAAAAACGCCGTTCGTTCTGACGATTATAATCAATTCCCATCGATATCCTGGCTCCCAGGCGTTGACTAAAATCAAAATCCAGATAGAGATTTCCCAACATCCTGTTCACATCATTTACATTCTTCAGGTCTGTTACAATATGAGCCGGATTGCTCTCATTGAAAAAGTCCTGATCTTCGTGGATATCAAGCTTTATGCCCTCGCGGCTAAAGATAAAGGGAGCTGTAATGGGAGATTTTATCAGCGATAAAAACAGCGGATTGGAGAATGGATTAATCCCTTCATCCATCTGATTCTTTCGCGCAAAGTTGTAATTAACCACATTACCAAACCGGACTTTCTCTGATATGCGATAAATCAGATTAAAATCGATCGTAAACCGCATAAAATCGCTTCCCCTGACAACTCCCTCCTCCTTCAGATACCCCGTACTAAAGGCATACGTAGTTACCTGATCGCCACCTTTTAGATTCAGGTAAAAATTCTGTTGTTGAGCCAATTGGGTCACTTCCTTCTGCCAGTCTGTATTATTTCTGAAACGGTAGTAGTTATCGGAGGTTATATCTTCATAAAAATAGGTTCCATAGGTCTGCGCAAACTCCATAGGCGAAACGCCTGCCATATAGTTTAAGTCCTTAAAATAGCTCTTATACTCCGACCGCTCGAGCAGCGGATATCGATTGGCTAAAACGGATATGCCGCTATAGAGATCAACCGATAATGATGTTTTTCCGGTAGTTCCCTTGTTGGTCTCAATCAACACAACACCGTTGGCTGCCCTGACTCCGTAAAATGATGCACTGGCACCATCTTTAATAATGGTGATCGACTTAATATCGTTGGGATTGATGTCGGAGAGCGGACTATTATAAGCACCTACAGTGAGTGGGTTTTCAAATTGATGGTTTCTCAGAACAAGGCCATCTAACACAATCAATGGCTGTGTGCCTCCACTAATGGATGATATTCCCCGAACCATCAGGGCAGATCCGGAACCCGGCGCCCCGGAATAGGAGATATTTCTGATTCCGGGAGCCACTCCTTTTATTCCTGAATCAAAACCGGAATGGTTCTCAAGCGTTAACAGGTTTTCGCCAAGATAGGACCTGGCACCCGTAAAATCTTTGTCTTTTATCTTCCCGTATGGAGCAGAGATCTCATCCTCAATCCAGTAGTCCCCCTCATCAACCATCCGAAAGAGAACAGCCCGGCGTTCACCATCCCAATAGAGTGTCTGCGTTTTAAAACCAGAATAAGATGCCTCCAAAAGGACTCCGGGCCGGGTCACCTCAATCTCAAAATTACCCAACGAATCGGTTGTTACCGGAGGAATATCTTCACCCAATACTTTTACCGTGATATTTGCCAGCGGATTGGAATCTGCCATTGAAACAACGGTACCCTCAACGGACAGGTTTTGAGAATAGACCATTTTACTTCCGGTAAGTATGCAAAAAATGATCAGTAACAATCGAAATCCCGACGATACCATTCGACGCTCTTTTCGTTGTCTTTCTCCCGTTTTATATAAATAAATTTTTCTCATAATTAAAATTCTAATGGAACCAGAACGATTTTATCGATGGGAAGGGTGGAAAAAATCCCGTTATCCACATAAAACTCCAGATCGAGATATCCATCCTCAGGCAGGTAGACAAATCCAACCCGGGAATTGGCGAAGAAATTTGGATCGGTATTATTCGGATCAACAGGGACAAGCGTTTCCATGTTCAATCGTTCGGCAATGCGCCGCTTTTCACTAAAAAGACTAATGGTAATCTGAGAAGGTTTATAGATCAGTTTTACCTCATACAATCCCTGGAAAACATCCGGAATCATAATATTAAACCGGTTGCCCGTATTTAATCCATAAGCATACAGATGATAGTTCACACTGACACCATCGCCCGAAACAATGGGTTCGTTATCCATGGAGTAGATAATCGTTCTTTCATGTCCGTCAAATCCGACAGCCCATTCGGGTTCAAATACGATGCTGTCGATAAAATCTGCAGCGATCGGTTTATAAATAACCCGATCCGATTCAAATAGATATCCATTGCTGGCCGAGGTCCCTTCATTCAGATTGGCCCCAACCATTTTGGAGCCAACAACCCACTGCCCTCCCTCGGTGGGAATGGTATCGGATGAAAGCAAAACCGATCGGGTATAGTTTCCGATCAATACCTGATTTCTGATTAGCCTCGTTAAATAGTAATCGGATATTCGGGCAGCATCACCTCCGTTTTTCAAAATTAACTCATCCCACTGAGCACGTATCACATCATCGGAAGGTACAATCAGGGTAAACTCCTTCTCTTCATCGGCCGGATTAAACGCTGCATGTACAATAAAAGGTACCGTATCAACAATCACCTCTCCCATCTCATTGATAGCGAAGCGTATATTGTACTTTTGATCGTTTATACTATCAAAAAGAGCGTAGTTTTCTAAAAATATGGAGTACCGGGAAGGGTTTAATTGACTTATCAGATCTAAAATATTGGGAACAGAATGAAGCGCTTCGTCGATGGAGTGAGCAACCCCGTTCCTGCCTTCCAGGTTATGTACCTGTTGGGTAAAGTGAATCTCCTTTCGGTTGTTGCTAAGATAAGGCTCTTCCCCCTCGTTAACCCGCAATCTGTAAAATTTTCCTCCAAAACTTCTGACCTTTAAAGAGTCCGTAAAATTTTCATCAAAATAACGGCTAAACAATATGTGGTTGGCGATCAGGCTCTTTAAGGCATCTCCCTCAATCCCCTCAAATGTGCCGGAAGGAGGTATTAATACGGTAAAAATTTCAGCCCCCTGAAGCACCCGGTCGTATCCGGTTGCCTCAGCAGCAGCAACAAATTCTGAACATTCCGGCTCCATTTTCATAATCTCGAAAATCGATAACCGGTCGGTATCAGTCAATCCATAATGATCGTTCCATTCATTGCAGGAATAGAGTGCCGTAAAAAGTATCAGGAAAGAGCGTAAGACCCATCGCCTTTCCCTGAAACCATCCCATATTAATCGTCTGTTTTTCATAATCAATTCATTTAGTTACTATTCTGCAAATGGCTCTAATACAAATGCTGATACGCCAATTCGGGCACCTCCCGGATTTATATAGGTCGTTGAAAACTTAACCGAAACAAGCTCCTGACGGTTCTGAACTTCAAATGATCCGGCATTAACCACAAAAAGATTCAATCCGGTAGCGCTAAGAGCCGTTGGGTTTAAATCATCTACAGTACCCCGGTTTCCCAAAAGAAGTGAAAAGTCGTAACTCCCATCGGCCGCCGTTCCGGGGAACTCCATCAACTTGTCGTCAACCAATATTTTTGCTTTTGATCCTTGCTTCTTTACAATCAAAGCCAAATTGTACTTACCGGCCGGAACATTTCGAATTTCAATCCAAAATTCCGAACCAACCAGTTTGGGTTCCAAATTTACAATTCCATAGATATTGGCATCGTCCCCCATGTAACCACTGGTGCTATTAACTAAAACCGAAGCCCCCTGGGTTGTATTCCACCGTTCCACCGGGTAGGCGCTATAAACCAAATCCCGGGGAGATTCAGACAAAAACACAAAAGCTTTATTTACGCGATGAACCAATCCATTTTTCAAAATCAGATCCGATTGTGCCAGGTTAATGGTAGCCTGATCGTTGATATGAATGAGATCCTCCCCGACAACCATTTTTATCCGCAGAAAACCATCGCCATAAGGAACCCTTCCCAACGTCTTTTTAAATCCGGAAAAGGCGGTGGAGGTATACTCCAGTCCACTGATGATGAATGATCCGGCTAACTCACGAACCAGATTGGGGGAGACGCGGTTTGCATATTCAGGGTCGCGGGCCACCTCCTCAAAGTAGCGGGCATCCAACAGTGTTAAAGAATCAATGTAAGTTCCTAAGGTCTCCATCTGGGCATTCGTAAGTGCTATGATGGAAAATTCATTCCTGCTGTATGGATAGATGGGAGTCCGCCGGTACAATAACGTATCAAAAACTCCCTCATTTTTTAAGAACTGAACAAAAGAGCTGAATTCGGAATTTCCTTCCAGGTACTCACCAACGGTTATCCGGGGTGGTTCCAATACCTGATCCACAACATGAATCACCCCATTCCAGGCTTCAATATCCGATTCCACAATCTCCGACCGGTTATTAATCAGTACCTGATCCAGACCATTCGAGATATCAAGCAGCAAACGATCACCATTCACGGTGGTATCCTGTTCGTTCATAATCCCATTCTCAAAAGTCTCGGTCATTTTTAGTACCGGTAAAATATGGTATTCAAAGATTTCCTCCAACGTTTGATCATCGACATCTTTTAAACTGCTGTGATTGTGCAAATTAAAATAGTCTGACCAGGCGTCATTGTTTGGCACAAAAAAAGTATAGGGACCATACGTCGAAATGGTATTGTAGATATACACTCGCTGTAGTGCTTCAAGGCTGATACTTAGCTCCTCTTTCTCCGCCAACCACTCAGAGATGATCTTATCTTTTTTCACATCCCAGGCCATATCATCACCGGAATCATTCACATTGCATGCGAAAAAACCAAATGCCGCAAAAATTAAAACCGGTATAAAACGATATATTCTCTTATTAGTCATAATACGTTTTTATAAATTTTGATAATAAGGATTCTGCGTTAAATTGGGATTACGCAAAATCTCGTCTTCCAATATCGGTGTAAACCAGGCTTCCGGATTATTAAGATTACCCCTGACAAAGGTCTGGTCTGCCACCGGCATAATATCCACCAGACTTTTAATCAGAATATTGTCTGTGCCGGTCATATTCGCATCCCATTGCCTGAGCCCTATCCGAACCAGGTCAAACCAGCGGGTTCCTTCAAAAGCGGTCTCTTTCAGTTTATAGAACAGAAGCTGCTCTTCCACCTCAAAAACACCACCGCTAATATTCTCATATTGAATGACGCCTGCCCGCATTTCAATGGTCCGAACCAGTTGATTAATCTCTTCAAGTGCCGAACTGCCATACTCCCGGTTAAGCGCTTCTGCCTTATTAAACATGACATGAGGCATCCGGTAGATCATCCAGTTAGGATTTACTGTGGTAGGAATGAGTCCATTTCCGGTGGCATCATTACCCACATGCTTTCTTACCCGGTTACCCCCGGTGCCGGTAAACGTATAATACCGGATATCGGGAAGCGGCCACATCGCTGAAATCGTGCTTCTTCCCTTAATTTGTGTCTTAAACCAGTCATCGAGCGCAAAACCATATCTGGAGCTGTTATCCCGAACAGCATAAGCAAAATTTACATCATAGTTCAACTCAAAAATTGCCTCTTCAGAATTTCCACGATGGGGATTGAAAATGTCCCACCAGTTCTCATTCGGCAAGATCCGGTAGATGG
This sequence comes from uncultured Mariniphaga sp., assembly GCA_964540165.1. Lineage (GTDB taxonomy): Bacteria > Bacteroidota > Bacteroidia > Bacteroidales > Prolixibacteraceae > Mariniphaga. The sequence goes on along the minus strand of CAZILU010000018.1, from coordinate 22,752 downwards.
GTGAGCTTAAAACCATATCACAGGCTTCAATACACTCTCGATACTTATTCTGCCATAGATAGACGTCCGAAAGAAGCGCCCAGGCTGCTCCCCGGGTTGCTCTTGCCCGGGTTGCTATATTGGTTAAATCCTGATCTCCGGTAACTTCATGAATCTCGGGAATATATTGAACCGCATATAGAAGATCCTCCTCAATGAGTCTAAAAATCTCTCCCGGATTTTCACTTTTAAAAGGGAAAAAATCCTGAGCATCATTCAAACTGGGTTCAGTTACAACAGGTACGTTTTTAAACATGCGAGTCAGATAGAAGTATGCGAAGGCACGCATAAAACGGGCTTCAGACATCAACTGGCGGTATCGCTCTTCCGTAAATCCCGGATCTGTTTCCATCACAACGGCTGCCTTGGTCAGAACCAGATTGGCATCATTTATCAGCTTGTACCAGCGCGACCAATCGCAAATCCGGTATTTCGAAGTAAAAATCCCCTTCTGAATATTGCGAATTTCCGTGGTTAACGGATCAATGATGTCTGATCTTCCCAAACCGTACAATATCAGTTCATCCTGGCACCTTCGCAGATCATAATAACAGGTAATAACCGATGACTCAACATCTTCAGCGGTATGCCAAAAGTCTTTCTCCAACAACTCATCCTGAGGGAAAACTTCAAATAGGGCGTTACATCCCGTTAATGAAAAGAATATAATAAAAAGCAGGACCCCAAAATAAATTCTGATTGACAAACATAGTTGCTTAATCTGAACCCAAAATCTATGCAGATACCTGGATTTTAACTCTTTTTGACCTTGATTTTGCATATACCAATATCCTTAGAAATTAACACTTAAGCCTAACGTATACATAACCGGTTGTGCCGTAAGAGATTTATCGATCCCACGCAACACACTGCCCCGGCCATTTACCTCCGGATCCTGGCCCAGATAACGGGTCCAGGTATATAAATTCGTCACATTAAAGAAGAGTCGTGCCGTTGTTATACTGTATTTGCGTACGAAATCACGGGGGATACTGTACGACCACTGCATGCTTTTGATGCGCATGTAGGATCCATCTTCAATAAAACGGTCCGATGGTTGAACATTTATCTTATTCTTATAGAGATGAGCAGCTTTGGGCATGTCGGTTTGATCTCCCTGTTTCCTCCACCGCTTTTGAGTGGCCAGGCTCTGATTGTTCAATGAATACATATCCTCCACCCCCATCCGTGCCAGGTTAATAACATCATTACCCAAACTGAACTGAAAAAAGAGTGAAACAGATAAACCTTTGTAAGCCAGGGTTGTATTCGCCCCCCCAAAGAGATCGGGATTGACATCTCCGATCTTTAAAATATCCTGCTCATCGATCAGGCCATCCCGGTTTACATCCGTATATATGGCATCACCCCCTTCAAAGAAATAGTTACCAAAGCGCATCAATTTTGCATTATTAAAGGTCTTTAACGGATTATAACCTCCCAGATTATAGACCGGATTTCCATCAGGGCCAACAACAATGGCATCCTTATCTTCGGCATAAACACCATTGAACTCATATCCATAAAAAGAGCCCAGCGGATCTCCCTCAACCAATCGCCAATAATAACCTCCGGCGCCGGAATCACTGCCTTCATTAACACCATTCTCAGGAAGTTTCTCAATGGTGTTTTTCAAGGTAGAGACATTAAATCCGACCTCCCATCGAAAAGTCCTCTTTGCAATAACATCGCTGTTAAACTCTACTTCCCATCCCTGGTTGCTTACATCGCCTGCATTAAACCATTGCAGCGAAGAGAATCCCGACGTAGATGGAATCAGACTGTTGCGCTGTAATAAGTCGGTCGTGTATTTATCGAAGTAGGTCAGGGCAATATCCAGCCGGTTACGGAAAAATTCGCCGGTAAGGCTGATATTTTGCTGAACGGTAGTCTCCCAACGAATATTATCTAACCGGATGTTGGTCGACTGTACACCGACCTTTCCGGCGTATGAATTTTCAATGCCGGATGTATAGCGGCTGTAATAGGTGTAATCGCTTATATTTCCGTTCCCGCTTTTACCCCAGGAGTAGCGAAGGGAGAGATCGTCGATGGATTCGGTAAAACTGAGAAAGGGCTCACTTGAAATCCTCCATCGGCCCGAAAAGGTAGGCAGATAGGCATACCTGTTTTCCGGTCCAAACTTGGAGGATCCATCCTGGCTGATCGATGCTCCAATAATATATTTATCGGCCAGTTTGTATTGAAAACGCACTCCGGTACTTGTCAGGTTGCTCTGACCAATATAGGAGGCCAGCGGCCTGTTTCCGGCATAGTTGGCAGCCGTCGATAATGTAGGCGTATGAAAAGAGGCGATGTTGTTTCCACCCGCTTCAATGGAGCCGCTTTTTGTTAAATCGATCGATGAAAACAGCGTAAAATTCAAGTCATGGATATCTGAAAAATTCTTAGCATAATTGGCTGTTCCCCTGCCATAGATCTTAAATGTTTCTCCATCGATCAAACGCATCTTATTATATCTGAGCCAGGGATCACCAGGCTCAGCACCCGTAGCCGTCGGAGGCACAAAATAGAAATCTTTGGAACCGTTGAAATCCCCTCCCAAATCGAAACGTAAAACCAGTCCTGCCATGGGTCGCATGGTAGCATTAATTTTCCCGATTAGCCGGTTCGACTCATTTTTGCTGATTTTATTATTAATATAGGCAACCGGGTTGGTTAGCGTTCGGTCGTTGGCGACCAGCAACTCCTGAAAAGCATACTGCCCCTGGAGCGTATTACCATATTGGTCCTGCAAATAGACTGGCCATGTCGGGGCCCTGACCAGAGCTGCATTCTGAACGCTGGAAGTTATATATCCATTTTCATCGCTGATATCCTTCTTGTCGGTGCTTGAATTTGAGTAGGATATATTCGTTGAAATGGCAAACTTTGTGCTGATATCATAATCCAGGTTAAAAGAGGTGTTAAACCGCTGAAATGCGGTGGTAATCACAGGCCCCTGATTGTCTTCAAAGGAGGTGCTGAACCGGTACCGGACCGAGTTACCGCCCCCGCTAAGATTGAAGTTGTAATTTTGAATTAATCCGGTCTCCTCAAGAGCATCAGCCCAATTGGTATTGTTGTTGTGCATCTCAAAATAGGGATTGTCAATATTATCAAGCAGGTTGGTGATCACCTCCTGGTGGTAGGTTTCACCCCCCCGGTTTTGATCGGCTTCATTCATTAACGTTTTATATCCGTCTCCATCAAGCATAGGAATGTTGGGGCGGGGAATTTTGAAGGTAAGCCGCGATGTCAATCCAACATTCGTTCGGTTTCGTTCACCGCGCCGGGTGTTGATAATGACCACACCATTGGCAGCCCGGGTGCCCCAGAGAGCTACAGCGCTGGCATCCTTTAAAATCTCAATCGATTCAATATCTTCCGGCGGTATATCACTGATAGGACTCGATTCAAGCTCCGAAAGAGAGTTTGAACTTTCAGAAATAACGGGCATACCATCAATGACATATAACGGGTCGTTGCTGGCAGAAATCGACGACTCACCACGGATACGCACCTGCATACCCGACCCGGGGTCACCCGAGAAAGCGGTAGCCATAACACCCGATGCCCGCCCCTGAAGTACCTCATTTACCGAGGTTGCCGGAAACCCTTCAAATTCACCCATCGAAATGGTACTCACACTGCTGGTCATATCCCGCTTGCTGATGGACTCAATTCCGGTGCTGCTTAATCGACTGGCAGTAACCGTAACGGCCTCAATCTCTGACACATCTTCAGCCAATGTGATGTTAATCTCCTCCTGATCACGTATGGGAACCGATTGTGATTTATATCCGATAAAAGAGAACATCAAAACGGTGCCCGTCTCCCGGCTGATCTCAATCTGATAATAGCCGTTGATATCTGTGATCGTACCATTAAGCGACCGGTTATTCTCATTCTGCTCAATGACATTCACCCCGGGAAGCGGTGTCTCAGATAACTTATCAATTACCTGACCACGAATCATTCTCCGTCCCTGTCCATTTGCCGTAACGGTGATTTGTATTAACAAAACACAAATTATCAGCAATTTATAATAGTTGCATTTTTTCATTTGCAAATTCGATTTAAACCTGACTTTATAATTTCTCATCTTCGGGGATCAATACCTGATCAATAAAATGAATAACACCATTGGACCCTTGTAAATTGATATTTATCAGACGCGCCGGCTCCGATGAAACGTTCTGACCCTTTACCCGGATCTGTCCTCCGATTTTATAGATATCCAGCCGGCTTCCAATATTGCTATAGAACCCGACACCATCCTGAGACTCAATCATAATGCGCTGTCTGACAATATGATTTGAAATAAGTCGTTCCCTTTCAAGTGCACTCATATCTCCCCACATCTTTAATTTTTCATGAGCAGCAGCTATGCCATTGTATGCCTCAATGGCCTGGTCGGTAGGAATAAAAAAGGTCAGGTTGCCATTCTGATTTCGCAACTCTGTGACCATATCCGAATGTTGACCATTGGTGATCTCCTGAATAAATGATGCAGATTGTGAAATATAGTTCAGCATCTGAGAAAAAACCGTCAGCGATGCCGGAACAGGATAGAGAATATCATCGACAAGATAGATCACCCCGTTTGATCCTTTCACAATGTCAACAATATTGGCGATGCTGTCGGGGTATAAACTGCTATAGAGGGTATTCCCGGCTTTTCGCATAAACGTTCCACCCACCGTCCGGTAATTTTTATTTGAGAATGGCTTAACAAATACTCCCTGATCAAATGAGGAATAGTCAGTACCATCGTAATATACCGTATCGGGAATCACTAAAAATCTTGCCAGATCACGCAATCTCGACTGAGACCAGGAATCAAGTCCTACCTCAAGTGAATCACTAAAAACAGCCTCCGAAGGGGCAATGATCGTCCACGATTTTGGATACCGTATGCGCTCTCCAAACAGAAAATCATTGGATACATATTCTGAATTGGATATGGTATTCATGTAATTGGTCTGTTCCAGCAGAAATTTCATGGTGTTAAACCTGGGATCGAGCAATATTCGTCCGGTAATGGATGACAACCTTGGAGGCGTCATCAAACTGGTTGTCGGATAGATAATCCCATTACTGGCAATCAGCGATTCATCACCCAGCATCTTTCCGGGATCTAACACATTTCTTGAATCAGCCATACGGATTCCACCTTCCATATCTTTGACATACAAACGACTGGCATGAACAGAGGCGTTTGCCAGGTTGTGCCTGAGAAGATCCACAATAATATCATTGGGCAGGTTATTATAAGAACCTCCAAAATTGGAAAGAAAAGGACCGAAAAAAACATCAAGCACATCATTCGTTGCAGGAAACAGCGTCAAATCAACCTGTTCATCCAAAACCGAATAATTCAGATTTACCCTTACCCCGCTGGAATTCGTATACCAAAATTCAGTTTTATAAGCTCTCTCCTCAACCCCATTGACGATTCTGGAGTTCGCAGGATCATAGATAAGAGTATCAAAACGCATTAGAAAATCATAATAATGACTAAAACGATCATCATTTTCCAATACCTCCAACAGATTACCCCTGGGAACCATAACCCGATCAATGCCATGAATGACCCCATTGGTACACCCTATATCCATTTTTGATTTCAATACCCGGGAACCCTCTACGTTAAACGTTGAGTCAGACAATTGAAAATTGACACCATATAAATTGCGATAATCTTCCGAATAATCTGTTCTACCCATTTCACCGAAGAAATACCCGGAAAAAACATTTATTTGCTTATACTGAAACCGTTGTGCATCATAAAGCCTGGTTGGATATCGGTTAACCAGACTATTGTAATATCTTTTCCCGAAGTCATATTTATAAAATATGCCAAAAACAATGTGATAATTCACAAAGTTCCGAAGCGAAACGGAGTCCATCGCTTCGATCGTTTGCCCGGGGTGGGAACTGTTATACTCCCTGATCGCTGCATTGGTAGGCGCAAAAACGGTATAAACGGCACCTTTTTGCAACAGGCTTCCAATCCCTGATTTATCGACCAAAGCAGCAAAATCACTGAATTCGCTATCTTCATGTAACGTTTCAATGATCGACTTCGACAGGCCTTTATCCTTCTGACCAAAATAGTACCGGTCAAATTCATTTTCACATGAGAAGAGAAATCCCATCACAATAAACAGGACCGGAAAAATATACCAGGGCCTTGATACCCCTTCTCTTTTCAACATACGATCGATTTGCATATCAATATATTTAATAGCTCCTGATGCTAATTAATGATAATCTTTTTTGTACCAACCCTCTCTCCGGCCCTGATATGCATCATGTATACCCCGGGCGACCATAATTCACATACGATCTGATCTTCATAATTTCCCGGACCAACGACCAACTCCCTGGAGTAAACCACCTGGCCGGATAAAGAGATTACCCGGACAGAGAGGCTTTCACGCTGCGAAACTGAATACCTGACGTTCAAACTTCTGCCTGAATTGACGGGTACCGGGTAAACGGTAAATTTAAAATCACTATTCGAAGTGTTTAATTCAACCGGTTGATTACTGGTCAACTGATCGTGTGGAAGGTAGTACTGAACACGCTTCTCCTCCGGCAATGGAGGAATCACCGCCCAAACATCTCCGGTACTGGTAAATGCAGCCTTTCCCTTAAGAACTCCCTGCGGGAAGGAGACAATGCGCTGGATGTAATAGGGATTTTCGTTTGGGTTTGTGATGGTAAAAAAGAGATTGACAAGAGTCTCTCTCTGATAAGGATCGGAAACATAAGCTTCCAGCCCGCCATCTTCCTTCTCTTCAACCAATAAAATAGCCGGTTTGTCAACGTTAACGCTAATCCGGTTGGATAACTTAACCATACCAGGCTTCATAAAAACAATGCCAAAAACTTTATTGTTATCAGAAACGGCCTGAACCGTATCGTTATTCGCAATTACCCGGATGGGCATATTCTCTGTAAACGTGAGAAAGTTCTTTTCAGACTGCCCGGGAAAAATGATATACCCATATTTTGCACCGGATGGCTCTTTCCCATGATCAATCTCCATCGTCAATACCGGAGCCGTGTAAAAAGGCATCACATAATTGGGATTACTCAGGTGATTCCTCCAGGTTCCGTTAATCTCATCCCATGCTCCGGTCTGCTCCTGGATTGTAATATTCAACCGGTCACCTCCCGACTGAGGCAAAACAACATACCCTTTGCCTCCGGTATATACCAACGCCGGTTGACTCAGCGTAAAACTCCGGGAAAATGACGTTGTCCCCTTATCGATCGAAGTGTACTGATCACTGGCAATCTTATGCTTCAGTTCAGATGAGAGAAGATCCTGTTCAATGATCGTATAAACCGTATTCTGCTTATTAATGGTTTTCTTTTTGAATCCGGTTCCTAAAGCAACAACCGCCTGATTAAAAAAGAAGTAACTCTTCTGTCCAACCACATTGCCTATATTGTTCTCCTTATCATAATAGAATGAAGAGACCCCATTCCGCCCATTTGAAACACCACCGGCAAACTCATTCAAGCTTTTACCATACATGCCTCCATAATTAACCGGCAACTCAACATCTCTCAGTGAAGCGGTGGTACCTGGCAATTTCCGGTAGTTAAATACATTTCTCTGATAATAAGAATTCTCATTAACCATCGTCAACAGCACACCATCACCCATAAAGAAGTTTCGCAATCCGGAAAGGGTATCGGCATCGGCTTCAAGGTTTCCGGTACGTTTCGAGGGCATGACCAGACTGGAATAGTAGAGAGGTCTGCTGTGTACCATGATATTTGAGTTCCAGAAATATTTGGTTGAATCAACCGATGAATACTCCGTACTCAACCGTTTATACAACCCGGTAATTTTCTGGTTATTATCCAACAAATAATTATTGACAAAAGATTCGTACCGTATTCGGTTCATCAGATTCAGATAGGTCGATTTTGAAGTCGTTCGGCCATTTCTGGTCGAATATTTACTAAGCAGATTATATGGGATAAAGTCGCGCCAGAAGAACCAGGCAACGCCCTGGGTTAATGCATCTCCCAATAACTGAAATTTCCCGGGCGATAACCGCCAGGGTGTCCTTCTGGTAAATGCTGCATATTCAATGATCTGATTAATATAGGATGCGCCATAGGTATTCCAGTTCCATTGCGCTCCGCTTTGGTTATTCATGGTAAAGGATCCATCCGGTGATAAACCGGCCGGCATCCGCTCATTTCCATTATACTGCAACTCCAGTTTATGATGAAGAGTATCCCGAATCATAAACGCAGTTTGGGGCTGTTCAAGTGCTGCAGCAATGGCAAAGCTACCCCAGAGCCTGCGGGTTAGGTTATTCCCCTCAAACGGCTGAAAAAACGGAACTTCAGGAACTCCGTTCCAACACCACAGATTAAATGCATCGGCTTTGTTCCGCAACCGGTCAATCTGTTCACGGTATTCGGGTGCGTCTTTATACTCCTCAACCATATCATCGTGCAATATCAGCAATATCGCTCCAAGGTATTGAGGCCATTGAAATGGAGCTTCAGGTATCCGGTAGTCCGGTTTATGATCAAGCCAATACTCCAGCGCCAGATACAACTGATGACGTATCTGAATCTTTTTCCTGCGCCTGAATTTATCGTTGTAATAATCATTGGCAATATTTATTAACCGCCCCCCCAAAACCGTCGTCATATAATCGGTATAATCGGGCGATTTGGAAGAGATCGCGTCAAAAAAACTTCCATCGCTGCGCAACTCCAATAGCGCAACGGGTGTACTCTTATCGGGCAAAGCAACCAGCGTAGTGTTATCCAGCATCATACGGCGTACCGCAATTAATGAATCGGCCACCGTTTGCAAATCAACTATAACATCTAATGTTATAACATTGCTGTAACGTGTTGTATCCTTACCTAATGCTATTGGAACCGTGATAGCTCCGGTAAACTCATCAACAGCCGTAATGCTATTCCCCTGAACCAGATAATTATCGCCTGTGTATATTAACAGATCAAGCTCTTCGGGATGATCGTAATTGGAAACAACATAATGTTCTTCATTAATGGTCAGGGTCCCCTCCCGCCCGATCACAATCCGCTGATCAGACCGGTGACTAATAACCGGAATCTGAAATGTCGTTGTTTTAAATTCCAGACTTTGGATGATCGATTGATTGTCATTTTCATCTGAAGCAAAACAATAGATCACATACTGCCTGCCGGCTTTTAGTCCGGAGACAGAAAAAGTAAAATCACCTCCTTCAACTGAATATACCTCTTTGCCGGAAACAACAGCTCTGCCACCATCCATGATACCTTCTGCCGATGGAGGTACCTCATTCGAATATTGAACCGCATAAAACAGTTGGCATACCTCATTGATGCTGGTTTGAACTTCCATCAATTGATTCGAGACAGAGGTAATCCTGAAAAAATTAAAATCTGGCGGATCCCGATCGATATTCGATGTTGTCACCCGATACTCAACTACTTCGGAGCTATTCCCGACAAAGTCCTCTGCCACTATAAAAAGGGAATATTCTGTCGACTTTTCCAAATTTACAAAGGATAACCGGATCGGATCTGCCATAAAGGCTGCAGACTTTCCATTCAACCTAAGAAATTCACGATCGACTGCTCCCAAAATACTTGGCCGTAACAAATAATAAAACCGGTTGCGTTCTGAAAAGCTGATATCGGCCTTTAATGAGTTATTCAAAACCTCCGAAAATTCAAAGTTCCCCACCGCAGGCGGCGTACTATCGACCGAAGGAGAGGTGAATTCAATGACAGAAATCAGCGATCTGTTATCACTTCGATCTTTTAACATGCCAAACAATTTGTAATGACGCTCAGCTTCAAATCCGCCCAATTGGTATAGACTGTCAATAAAAGGAGATAAATAATCCTGCGAACCAAATATATCAGCCCCGGTACCTGCCTCCAGTTCGTCACCATTCGGTGTGCCGGCATATTCAGCCGGATATATACCCCAGAAAAAAGAGGCACGCTCATTGGCATTGATCCGTAACTCCAGCTTATGGTGTGCCACCTGTTCAATGGAAAAATTCTGAAATACCGGTGGAACCTTGTCGGGCACATGAAACATCTTAAAATCCCGAATCTGATATTGCTCGCCCACCGCATTTATATACCGAAAAGCAACGGTTACATAGCCCCCCAGATAGGCAGACAGATCCATCTTCCCCGATTCCCAATAACCCGTTGCATTAACCCGGTGATCGATTCCAAAATTGGAGTAATCTTCCCACTCAAACTGATCGATCAAATCACCGGTTTTAAATTCAGACCGGGTAATTTTTATTTGAAGGCCAATGGGACCATTGCTGCCATTCAACAATTGCGAAGCGATGCTAAAAAATGCATCGCCGGAACTCGTCAGATCGAATGATCTGAAAACAAGCCACATATCGTTACCCCCCGAAGCCCTGGCGTATCCGGTACGAATTGACCACAGAGCGGTCGATCCGGGTATGCCAGACAAGTTGAAAAAGTCTTTACCCTCAGCGCTTCGATTCAAATCAGGGGCGGGTAAAATTTCTGTAACTTCCCCGGATACCATTCTGGTCAGTTTCATCTCCTGAATGGTGCTGGTCGATACCTCAGCTGTATTGGGTGACAAATACCGGATGCCAATATATACCGATGGATTACCCACCATTTCCGACAGATTAACCTGCGAAAGGGAACTCATGCCCGGAACACTATTCACCTCATCCTTCGATTGAACCTCAATCCAGGTTCCGGCAAGTTGAGTTGAACCGGGTATATGTCCCGGAAAATTTGAACTGGCATGTACTGAAAGTGAATTCGTACCATAATCCAGTTTATGTAAAAATGAAAAAACAGGATCCGTTGCCATCGAAAGATCAAAGGGCCCGATAATTATCCAATCGTCACTTTTAGGGTATTCAAATTTATCGTTAGGTGTACCAAATGAATTCGAAAAACGAAGATTTCTATTATCCCAATCCCAGGTTACACCCTGGCCCTCCAAATCGGCCAGGATATAATCTTTATTCTCATAATAGAGCCGGTTATAATAGATTATACCCTCTTCGGCAAGCAAGGAAAAGCCGTAAAAAACGAAAATTAAAAAGGTTGAAATCGATTTCATGTTATGTCTTCTTTGTCAGATTGGATGATATGATTCGGGCATTAAAACAATCCGTTCCCCTTAAGGATTGTGGTACCCGAATTATACGCTTTAAGCAATTGATAATAACGTATCAGAAGATGATGCTGATTGAAGTGCATTTCCAAAACACATCCATTTTTCTCTCTTCAGAGTGAAACGTAATAAAAGAACTCCGGAACAAATTCCGGAGTTCTTTTAAAGACTAAGCTATTTTACAAAAATATTTCTTGAATAGGTATTATTATCTTGCTGAATAACAACAATATAGATACCTGGCTTAAATGAGTTAATTTGATGCACCCCTTCGCCCAGCATCTGCTCTGATAAAACTCGTCCCATCAAATCATAGACTCTTACGGCACGTTGCGACTGTTGTTTCAAATCGACCATGATGCTCGATTCTCTGGACCAAACATGAAACTGCGCTTCACGAACCGGATTCGGTTGAACCGATGTGGGATATTTTTCAATCATAAACATCTCAGAAACATACCCGGCGGATGCAACAACAGCCCATCCGTAAAATTTGGCCACCTGATCTGAAGTCAGGTTATCCAGTTGAAGAACAATGTTATTAATATCCTCAATGACAACCGAAGCGGAGGCAAATCCAGCCGTACCTGCCAATAAATCTTCAACCGCAGGTTGTTCAGAGGTTACATCGGTTAACGCCAGATAGACCGTACCATTGCTGCTGGTCGTGATATTAAACGGAATACTATAGGTAACCGGATCACCAACGGCAATTGGATCTTCAAAGGTAAGCGTCCGAATCTCAATCTTAGGCGTTTGGATGGCAAAACTTAAAATTGAAGAGGCGTAGGTAGCGGTCGGATCAGCCAGGATGGCATAGCATACATAGCTTGAGTCAGGTTTCAGATTGGTAATATTCCAATTCACAAACGACTGATCAGCCAACTGATAGGCAACTGATCCTCTTCGGGTAAATGAGGACATGATCTCTTCCAGACTTTCGGGGGCATCGTCGGTTGCTCCCTTCACCGTCCAATATACCCTGCCAAGCGTACTTCCGGAAGCCATGGCCAATACGTTGGTAGCAAAAACTGCCGAATCCTTAAGCGCGATAAGATCCAGTGACTTTGTCGTAAATACGGTCATTTCACCATTATAATAGATCTCATTGGATTCATTATACTTCAGGTCGCGGAATCCGGTAAACAGATGGTATTTTGTATTCGGCTCCAAACCTCCGATGGTAAAGTTTTGATCAATGTAGTTCCCGGCGGTATAGTCACGGAATCCATTTGCTGCAGCACCATCGCCGGCAATAAGTTTCTGATAGGAAGGTTTTTCCGGAGTAGTTCCATCATCTTTCACCAGGTAGTAGAACATGCGGCCATAATCACTGGCAGTAAAGGAGATATGAGCTGATGTAGCAGACTGAGCTTCTGCCTCTACCCAGTCAATTACCGGAGGAGTGCCTTCCCCGATGGTCTTCCCAAACACCTTTAAATGGTTATAATAATAACTTAAAGCCCACAGATTATGATAATAACGAATACCAATATAAACACCTTCCGTATCAAAACCGGCGGGTAAATTCTTCATAATGGTCTGTTCGGCATTGCTGCTTGGAAAATCACCCGCTTCAGAAAACTGAGTCCAATCGCTGATGTTAAACGCATCACCCGGTTTATAATTTTTACTGACCCATAGAGATACGTGATCAGCATATAACCCATACCAGGCCCTGAAATAAAATTCAACCGATGCGTCTACGACGCTGGTCAGGTTCACAGGACCAACAATTACCCAGGCATCCTGCCAAAAAGCGGCATCATTGCTATCAATATGTTTACTGCTCACTTCTACCCTGCCCAGGGCCGGATTTGAGACCAGAACCGGAGCGCGGTCTTCATGAACATTAACATTGACAAAGTGGTAGTTCTGATTCTCTACATCAAATTCCTGAATGAAAATTGGCACGGATTCAAGCTCATCTGTCGTTGTTAAATCGTACGAGGCAACCTCAGAACTATTTTTACTTCCATCCTGAACCACCACATGAATCGTATAAGAAGCAAATTTAACCAGGTTTTCAACCATAATCGTATTCTCATAGGTAGCAGAGTCCAATAGAGCAGAACCGCTGGCATAGGCACCCGACCGACTCAAAACCTCCTCTTTGGTCACTGTTTTACCCAACTCTGTAGCAATCCAATAAGCATAAGCATCACCATAACCGGCAATCGGCTCGGTGGCTTTCAGCTTCATGGTGCCACCATGGTTGGTTATATCGGTAATTACCAGGGAGGTAATTTCAGGAGGGGTATTATCCGCTAACGTAGTAAATATTTCAGATTTATAAATTTCCGAAACATTACCGGTCAGGTCGGTAACCGTGGCATATACAATATAACTGCTGTTCAGCGTCAACCCTTCCAGGGGCCAGTCTTCAGCAGTCTCTAAGGTATCGAACCGGAGCGTACCGCTCCGAACACTGGATGCGCCCGATTGAAACTCAACATCTGTGGAGGGCTCCCATCCGGCATTATATAAACGATATGTAATGGTACCCAGCTCATTAGCCAACAAATTAACGATGGCTGAGATTTGAGTCACCTCTGTCACGGTTAAAGCCGAAATGGTGGGGGCAACCAAATCGTTATCGGTACTGAAATCAATGGTCTTCAATCCCGAAATATTGCCCTTAAAATCTTCGGCACCATAAAACAGCGTATAATCGGTATCTATCTCCAATCCACCAATAGTGAAGGGGAAATTTCTTTCTGCGGCATTAATATTGGTAATTCCGCTGGCAATAAAATCCGAACTTCCAATATTGGATTTAATATCCCCTATATTGTCAATACTCTGCCCTTTGATTTTAACGGCCCAAAAAACCTTGGAAATCTCATCGGCAGACACTTTTGCACGCACAAAGGTGTTTCCGATACTGTCAATCTGATTTACCACGACCACGGGAGGATCGTTGTCGATCACATTACCGGCAACCTGGACAGACTTCACATAGACGCCCTTACTCGCATTGGAACCACCAACCAGATTGTAAAAATGGATACCCAGACGGATCTTCTTTCCATCGAACATCGAAAGGTTTAGCGGACTGGTAGTATAAGGCCCTTTAGAACCATCATAGCCGGCTTTCGGTATCCCCAACTCTCCTTCGTTGGTCTCCTGGTTCAAATCAACCGAGAACTCATTTCCCCACTGTTTAATAAAAGCACTATCACCCGGCAATTCAATATCGATCTTATCGGCTTCCTGGGCATGCAGTCGAAAAAGATTGTTGTTTGAAGTACCATACCTGTGTACATAGGAGAGAAAAATCTCTGCCTCTTCCACTTTCGACAGGTCAACCACCGGAGAGATGGTCCAGGTATTACGGACATCACCTCCGGGTGTGGTTCTTAGTGTTCCTCCGGGCAAGGCAAAATAACCGGATGGAGACCAAACCCATGCTCCTCCATTCGGGGCAATGTGTGCATCCAGGTTTCGGGTAACCCAACCCTGAATATCGCCTGTAAAATCGAACATTACGACCGGAACCTTCTCATTCGTCTCCTGGGCAGAAACCATCAAACCCAAAAAGAAAAAGGTACCTAACATTGTAAAATACTGGTAAAATCTTTTCATACGGCAAAATTTTGATTATTAATATTTTCATGCAAAATAAAACAAGAAACAGAGAAACTATGGTCATTAAAAATACGAAATATTTCCGTTATCGTTCAAATTCATCCGGATTTATTTAACCCTGTCAACTTTCACAATCTTCAGTGTCTGAACATCCCTGCCCCTGTAAATCCTTATAAAATAGATACCTTCGGGAATATCTCCCTGATCTTTAAGCAGTGTGAGCTCTCTTTTGTCCTCATCAGAAACAGCATATTCACCCACCAACTTTCCGGTGACATCAAATACAGCGATGGTTTTAATATCATCATCACCATCCCATTGAACCGTCAGTCCGTTGTGAAACGGATTGGGGTATGCCTGTATGGAGCCCTTCACCGGCATCAAAATGGGACGGGAGGAGACCGCCTGAGCGTGTTGGCTGATTGCCACCAGTTGAGGCTTCATCTCCGGCAGAAGGGTGTTCTCTTTGGAAACAAAATTCACCGGAGCGCCGCTCTCCTGCTTCAGGATCAGGGTGATCGTATCGTTCGGGCTCCAGGCCTTCATGTCGATGAGCCAGCGATACCACTGCCCCGGCTCAAAAAGCGTATCCAAATGGGCAAGCAGGGCTCCCTCCCGCGGCCGGTTAACCTCCGACAGATCATTTTCAGTCCAGCGGTTATGATCGCCCTGAAACAGTGCCATAGCGCCACTCCCTGCCGCTCCGACAGGGCTCAGCCGCAACTCCATCCCGGTTATCGAATCAACGGAGCCGGACAGGCCAAACATCAGGTATCCGTCACGTTTCGCCGGCTCCATCCGTATCATCGTGGTATTATAACCTGCAGCACCCTGCATAAAGGCATCGTTCAGCAAGGCTCCCTTCTCCACCCGCCTCTTTTCGGGAATCAGCCTGAAATCGGCAGGCTCTCCCTGCGACAGCCGTACCCTTACCCGGGTAATTTCCGGCCTGTACTCCATCATCTCAACATCATCATACGATTTTTCAAGGGCCCAGATACCATGAAACTCCAGCTCCACCCACTCATCGACCGCACTGCCCCCTTCCCCAAAATCGATCGAAGGATCGGCAACAGCTACCTGCAGATGATCAGTATCTTCTACCATCCCGGAGATCACCAGGCAGCGGGCTGAGTTGGAGAGGATCCGTCCCCGCTCCAGCGAACCGTTCGCGGCAAAAAGCACATGCCCCTGCCAATCGCCCTTCTGAAGGATGTGAGCCATCGCATCCTTTTGAAGCACCTGGTACAAGGTGTCAGAGCTGGCCACCAGCGCCGTCATCCGCTCTTTTGTGGCGCCGGGAACGATGACAAACTCGTAGGAAGCCTGTTGGGGTGCCACGCCATGATCAATCCACGCCGCGGCAAAATTTCCCATGGTAGTCTGACCGTTTCCACTCTGGTCAGGCGATATCTGTGTCTGCTTCCTTACGATCACCAGATCACTGCCACGGGTGAGGAAACCGGTGCCATACGGATCGATCATCCAGTGCGTACCCGCCTCCAGCGTCTCTGTCCGGGGAAAATCGCGCTGATCAATCTGGT
The DNA here is from genome assembly GCA_964540165.1 of uncultured Mariniphaga sp. Lineage (GTDB taxonomy): Bacteria > Bacteroidota > Bacteroidia > Bacteroidales > Prolixibacteraceae > Mariniphaga. The sequence continues at coordinate 6,390 of CAZILU010000018.1, read as the reverse complement.
CAATCACCACCGCATCATAGATCGATTTCAGAGATACCTGAAACAGGTTGGTCCGGGTGGCATTTTTTGCATCATCGTTGGTGATGCCGGAGCCCAGACAAACGACCATATCATCAATACAGAACATCGATTTTTGAAAGGTGAAGCCGGGATTGTGGGTGGTGCTGATCGCCTTCTGCCGGAAATCCATGCCATAGATCCCCGTTGTTCCCTCCAGCTGTTCCTCATTTTGAAGGTAATAATGCTCTTTGCTGCCAAACCGCAGAGCTCCGGCAAACTCCGACAGGGTGGTCTCATCCTGCCGGGCCGCTTCAGCCTTCAGCTTCTCAAAAGGCAGATGAATGGTTGTCGTGCCGGGGATGATGTTCCAGTCCCACCCCTCCTCTCTCCGGCCACTGGCCTCATAACCATCTTCGTACAACACCTCCGTGGTTCCATATCCCAGATACCGCGAGTACCGGCCGGCATCTACATAGATCTCCTGGCCAATAAAGTTCTTGTTAAATCCTTTGATATGCACCACCCAGTTCTCTTTTCGGTAGATGCCCAGCGGGGAGAAGTTGATCTGCCAGAATCCTTCCGGAACGGGCTCGGGAGGAACCCCCTGATAGGTATTTGGATGGTAGTAGTTATACATGGCTGCCATACGGGTATCATCGCTTCCGGCGGCATCGGCCAGGTTTTTTATCGCATGAAGGGCCGATCCCAGATTGGTAAGCATTGAGCCGCGGCCTGCCAGTGAAATGGGCAGATCAGTGCCTCCGGCCGAAAGACGCCCTACCTGAAGCGCCTTCATCAAAATCTCCTGATGGCTCTCCCCCACCGCATAAACAGTGTTCTGAAGCATCTTAATGGTAAAGGCAATGGAGTAATAAGCCGGATGAACATACCGGGAAGCATAGTAGAAGTTGTGATGAAAACCGGTATAGTCGGGTTTCATGCCCTCGCCGGGACGCGGATAGAGGGTTAACCAATTCTCCAGGTAGCGCTGAAATCCCTTCAGGTATTGTACCTGCTCGGCCGGGGTCTCCTGGAAGAGACAGGCTCCCAGCCGCTGGATCGCGCGGGTGTTTCCGGCGTCCATATCGCTCTTCTCCGCCTGCGGCTCCCATATACCTTCCAAGGCGATAAACCACTCCACCATCTCCCGCGCTTCCGTCCAGATTCCCTCCGCCATAAGCTCCTCCTTCATCAGAAAGACAGCCAGCGGCACATTGCGGTAATCGTAACCAATATGGTGAACGGTCTCCATAACACTGCCCCGGGCATACCCCTGGTCAAGCATATGTCGCACCAGAATCATAAACCGTCGTTTCGAGCTGAGCGAATGGGTAAACCGGTAATCCCGGGCAAACGACAGCAATACCTCATTAACCACATGCACATTCTCACCGTCGGAGTAGTCGCCGCCAAAAAGAGGAAATCCCTTGATCGATCCATCGCTCCGATAGGAGATCTTCATGGCACTGAACCGGTTTTCAGCAAACTGCATAACAGAAGCCGATGGCGGTGTGCCCCGGGCATAGTCCATATAAACCGCTCTGATCGTTTCCAGATCGTCCAGCTCACGGGGTAACGGTTCCACCAACGGCACCGTTTTTTCCAGGGTTTCGTAATACATCATGTTGCTCCAGTGATCCCCGTTGACCCTTTTATACGGCAGGTGGTATGAGTTACTGCTAAAGGTGATCCGGTCGGTCGTAAAATCAACATAATCGAAAAAAAAGAGACCGGAGTCCTGTGCCGGTGCATGAATGATCATCCGATCCAGATCATAACTTCTCTTTTCACCAAACATCTCAAACCGGTAGCTGATGGCCACCGATCGCCAGCCGGTAAAACCGGGGTAGAAATGGTAGAAGTACTGCAGCTCCCCCCCGGTATCGTAAAACTCAATCCGGACAGAATCATTCTCTATAGCAGCCGGACTGTAAACCCACATCCGAAAGGTGTTCTGATAGTAGGCAAAAACTTCGGAGGGAACCAGTCCCTGCGCCTGCAGGTTGGTAACGATCAGCGAATCTCCGCCTACCCAGTCCCAGCGAAGCGATTGAACTCCCTCCTTATAGTGATCGGCAGAGACCGAAAGCGATCCCCGGGCAGCTATCCATCCGGAGGGTACTCCTCCCTCAAACCCGACATCCACCGTATGTGCGCCGCTTATGATCGACAAGCAGACCATAGCACCAATCCACAGGCCGGTTATTGTGCTTTTTTGTTTCATACCTAACAATCCATAAGCTACAAAAATAAACGGTCCGACGGTGCCGGCATGCCACAATGGTTCATAAAGAGGATAGAAAAATTCATAAAACGGACCGGACCGGTCCATTCCGGCATCATTTTTTTTCTCTAATTGGAAATCTCCGGCCACTCTGATCCAAAACAGATAGTTCTTGCTCACAAGTGACCTATTTTATACCTTTGTTGTACAATTGATGACATCAATCCGGGCTTAACGCTTTATTTTAGCCGGTCATAGATTATGGCACTCAATGAAGAAAAACAATAAATAAACCGTTTATGTATCGAATCATTTTACCCTCTGTTCTTATCTGCCTGCTCCTTGGAACAACCCTCTCCAGGGCTGCTGAGCCTTCAGAAAAGTTAAAATCGATTGCCGCCTCCCCTTGCGTCACTTCCATTACCCCCGACCTGCCGTTACTGCCATCGAACGATCAGATTGAAGCAGAGATCAATACGATAATCAGTCGGTTTTCCGACAGCTTTTTAGGAACCAGTGGTCCATCCGCATCTGCACTGACAAGCGCCATAACAAATTATAATAACCTGAATATCGTAGTCACCGGAGGAGATATTACCGGTAAAAAGGTGACCTTATTTACAGAGGTTAACTTTCTGGGTACATTCGCCAGGCATCTGAAATTCAATCCCGGAGATGCCGATATCCGCGAAAAGGCCGACCGGACGGTTTGGTGGGTAACCAAACAGATGTGCCAGGGGACCCTGTCGGATGGCAATATGTACGACTACCGGAACTTTGCAAAAGCCGGTGTCTGTCTGAGCGACCACCTCTCCTCCATATCAAAGGAGCTCTTCACCGGCTCCCTGATGGCCCAATCGGGAATGGAACACTTTTATGCTCCTTCATACGATGAAGCCTATCTGATTGCCAACAAGGCAATAAACACCGACATGATCTACAACATCTCCGATGCGGTCATGGCTTTTGTCGCTTTTCAGGATACGCCCGAAGAACGCTATCGGTACATGAGAACGTTCAAGCGGTTTATGGAGCGTTTTTTCAGCCATACACCGGGAACCCTCGATGGGCTGAAAGTGGACGGCACAGGGTATCATCACTGGACCGCCTACGATGCTTATATGTATGCCTACAGTACAGCGGCGACGGTTTTGAAGCACTTAGACGGCACCTCTTTCCAGGTCGGCAAAGAGCACTACCTCATCTTCCGCGACGCTGTATATGCCCAGCTGATGTACAGCAACGATCCGGGTGTCAAGGCCCTGTCGATGTCGGGCCGGCATCCCCAGGGCAGAAACACCTCCCTGGGAAGTGCCACCGTTGAGAACCTGGCCATGGCCGGAGAGAAGATCCTCGGACTGAGCACCGCCGACCCGATCCTTGCCGGTGAGTATAACCGGGTGTATGGCTTCAATTCCAATTTCGGATACAATTCCGTTACCTCCTTTGCGGAGACCAACGGTTTTTATCAGTTTAACCACGCCGCAGCCGGCGTGTTCCGAAAAGACAAATGGCTGGCGGTAGCCAAAGGGTGCACCGATAAGTTGTGGGGAACGGAAACCTACTCGGTCAATAACCGTTACGGCCGCTACCAGAGCTATGGCGCTATGGAGATCATCTACAACGGCAATATCACCCTGGGTAACGGTTACGATCCCGATACCTGGGACTGGAACTACAATCCCGGTGCCACCACCATCGTCCTCCCCTGGGATATGCTCCATGCACAAACCGAACGCATCGATGAGTACCAGCAGAAGGAGTTTGCCGGCTCCCTGGCATTTAAAAACAGAGACTTTCCTGCCCTCAACCGCACCAGTGGAACGATCGGCATGTTTGCCATGGACTTTCAACAGCGCGAAGGCATGGGGTGGGGAAAGATTTACGGACCGAAGAATCACAACGCCACCTTCACCTTTAAAAAGTCGGTCTTTATGTTCGATGATATGATCGTATGCCTGGGATCCAACATCAACAATGATGACGAGGCACATCCAACGGTTACCACCCTCTTTCAACGCCTCGATAACATCGGGTACAACATCTGGACCAACGGCCGTACGCAACACAGAACCGGTTCGCTGGAGGGAAACACCGATAACTGGATTCTGAGTAATTACCAAACGGGATTCTATGTGATGGCCGACAGCAGCAATTCCATCCGGTTCCTTAATGAGATGCAGCAGACACCCAACCAGAACCAGACCGATCCTTCGCTCTACACCACCAATGCCAAAGCACAATACTGGATGAGCTACATCGATCACGGCACCAAACCGGTCGATGCCGGCTATGAGTATATAGTGATCCCTGCCACTGACCGGGAGGTAATGGGTGCCCTCGACACGCAGATCAAAAACGGGAACAAGCCCTATACGGTGCATCAAAAGGATGCCACAGCCCATATCATCGAACATGCGGACGGCACCCGGGGATATGCCGTCTTTAACGCCGGTGCCCCGATCGACAGTTCCGGACTGGTGGCTGCAGTGAGCCACCCGGCCCTGATCATGTACCAGCAGAACAGCCAGGAGAACCAGCTGCTCATCGCCCTCTCCCACCCGGCCCTGGGATTCTCTTCCGATGCATACCTCTCATCCAAACCGATCGCCGTTACCCTGCGCGGAACATGGCTCGAAAAAGAGGACCATCCCACGATCTCTGTAGAATCGGCCGGCGATCACACCATCGTTACCTTCACCACAAAAGACGGCCTTCCCGAAGAGGTAACCCTCTATAAACCCGATGGCTCTACCGGTGCCAACTTCTCGGGAACACCACAATCGATCGAAGCAGGATCTTCCGTGCTCTTTACCGACCTGTCAGCCAACAGCCCCACCGGATGGCACTGGTCGTTCGAAGGGGGTGTGCCGTCAACCAGCACTTCCCCAAACCCGGAGATCACCTACCCATCGCCCGGTACCTATACCGTGACACTGGTAACAACCAATGCGGCAGGATTTGATTTTGTAGCAAAAAACAACTACATCACGGTACTACCCAAAAATGGCACAGGCATCGCCGATATCACCGCTCCCCAAATGGAGCTCTTCCCCAATCCCGCCCGCGAAGCCATCTACCTGACAGGCCCCCTTCCCGAAAAGAGCAGATGGAACATTAGAAACAGCCTGGGAATACCCCTGCAGTCGGGCACCATCGAAACCCTCCCGGCAAAAATCGATATCACCAGACTACCCGCGGGAGTCTATCTCATGGAGGTCTCTTCACCAAAGCCCCAACAACAGCTAAAAAGATTCGTAATAAACAGATAACCTGCAACATCGACCGACAGCAGATCTCATAGTTGACTCCCTCACCCACATTCTCAAATCCGTTTGTCCAACGGCTCAAACGCAACAATCCCTCTCATAAAATTTACCCATCCCTCATCAATAAACGCCTTTCTATTTTCCGGTAATAAATTTGTTGCTACTTTTGAGGAACGGTGTTTTATCCAAGATAAATTACTTATCGTTCAGTGCTTTCAGAAATTTTTGGTGAGAGTCACCGTTTATCACATAATGTATCGGTTGTTTGATGTCGTATTACCAATTGAATGGAAGACGAATGACGTTTGGAACAGATAAAAGAAGTGGTTGGATCACCGGCTGGATGATCCTGTTCCAGCTTATGGCTTTTCAATATGGATGGTCAAATGAGATCAGATTCTCCCATGTAGGGCTGGAGCAGGGACTGTCGCAGATAGCGGCCATGTGTCTCCATCAGGACTCCATCGGAAGAGTATGGATCGGGACACGGGAGGGCCTTAACTGTTACGACGGAACCTCCATGACGACCTACCATGCTGAGTCGGGTAATCCATATTCACTCCTGGGACATATTGTTTATAAAATTGTCGAACAGAACAACCACCTCTGGATACTTACCGATGTCGGATTATCCCGCCTGAACCTGGAAACGCTGCAAATTGAGCGTTATTCCATAGGGGCATCCAACGATATTATTTTATACAATGGAGAGCTAATCATTGCAAAGAACAGTGGTATCTACCGGCTTAACCAAACACAAAAAATCCTGGAGTCTTCCGGATGGAACCTGCCCGAAAACCTGAATGTCCTATGCCTTTTTAAAGATTCCAACAATAGATTCTTTATCGGCACCAGAGATCAGGGGATATACCTCTATGAGCCTCAAAAATCCGCTTC
>CAZILU010000017.1:6422-33378 GCA_964540165.1 uncultured Mariniphaga sp. | reverse complement strand
AACGTTTATATTTGCACCATAATTGTTGAATTTGATGAAGCGGGCATGGCAAAATGTTGCCACAAACGACCACAATTAAAATTTATACACGCTTCACCGGGCCTTGAAACCGTTAAAAAATCTGAGGGGCCGTTTATTTAAGAAAAGCTACAAAACGAAAAATTTAATTGGAGTATATGAAACTACTTGAAGGAAAAACAGCCCTGATTACCGGGGCTTCGAGGGGCATAGGTAAAGCAATTGCCCTGAAATATGCCAGCGAGGGATGTAACGTGGCATTTACCGATCTGTTTGATGATGACAACATGAAAGCCACTGAAAATGAACTAAAGGCAATGGGCGTTCAGGCAAAAGGATATGCCTCCGATGCCGGAAAATTTGCTGAAACAGACCAGTTGGTTGATACTGTGGTAAAAGAGTTCGGACGAATTGATGTACTGGTGAATAATGCCGGAATTACCAAAGATACGCTGTTGATGCGAATGACCGAAGAGCAGTGGGATGCTGTGATTGCGGTCAATCTTAAGTCGGTTTTTAATTTTACGAAAGCCGTTCAGCGCACCATGCTGAAGCAGCGTTCCGGTTCAATCATCAACATGAGTTCGGTGGTTGGTGTGAGTGGAAATGCCGGCCAGGCGAACTATTCGGCTTCCAAAGCAGGAATTATCGGTTTTACCAAGTCAATCGCCAGAGAGTTGGGATCCAGGGGAATCCGCTCCAATGCCATCGCCCCGGGATTTATCATCACTGAAATGACCGACCGGATTCCGGCCGAAGCCCGCAAAGCCTGGGAGGAGTCCATACCGCTGAAGCGGGGTGGCACACCCGAAGAGGTAGCCAACGTTGCACTTTTCCTGGGATCGGACCTTTCGTCTTACGTAAGTGGCCAGGTGATCCAGGTGTGTGGAGCTATGAATACCTGATTGTAAGTTTGTTAGTCAATATCCGGATGGAGCATAATATTAAAATTTATAGCTTTTACTATAAAAATTGTGCCGTTCCTGTTGCGAACGATCTCTATCAGCCAATAATGGCAGGGAATGCGTTGCAAAAGGATCAACCGGTAATGATCGGGGATGATTCGGGGGATTCCATATCGGAGAAGAACCCATATTTCAGCGAATTGACCGGAATCTATTGGGTATGGAAAAACAGAAAGCATGAGATTACCGGATCATGCCACTACCGGCGCTATTTTTCAGCCCGGGAGGAGCCTTTTGACTTTAAGATCAAAAGGCTCCTCTATTATCCTGTTGGTTTATACCGTAAACGTTTCGGACTGATTTACACGGGAAACATTCAACGATTCCGGGAGCGTATGCTGAATCGTGAAGAGATCATCGAAATTTTTCAATCGTACGATGCCATCCTCCCCCAAAAACGAAAACTAAATTACAGCGTTCGTAAACATTACGAACGGTATCACAATACACACGACCTGCCGATCGTAGAAAATATTCTCAGAAATCAGTACCCCGGCTACCTGCCGGCCTTTTATCAGGTAATGGATGGCAACCGTCTCTATGCCAATAACATGTTTGTATTGGAAGAGGCCCGTTTCAATGATTTTATGTCCTGGCTTTTCACAATTCTTTTCGAGTTGGAAAAACAGTTGAACTTATCTGACTATAAAGGATATCAGCAACGAATTTTTGGGTTTCTGGGTGAACGGCTTTTGACCATTTGGTTTTTCCACCAAAATCTGAAAGTTAAAGAGTTGCCGGTAATCTATTTTAAACAGCTGAAGAGTTACAATCTTTGATTTTTTTTGACGCTATCGCTATTCGTAAAAAAAATAGTTGTAAATTGTCATTGTTAAGGAAAATCAAAAGCATGTTTAATAAGTCGATTGCTTACCGGTTACGGATATATATATCGTTAGCTGTCATATTGGTATTTCTTGTTTTTTTGGTCACTAACTTTATGCTCAACAGGAATCTGCTTCGTAATTCTATTGAGGATAAGGCTATTGGGTACAGTTCCGAAGTAAATTCCGTTATCAACAGAAATGTGGTGACATCGAAAGAGGTGGCCGGGAATGTAGCCGATCAGATCTTTTTTTACCTGGAACATCATGCGGTTGGCAGCCTGTTTGAGGTGCTGTTAAAAAAATATCCATTCATCGATGCTATTCATCTGCAGGTAGATTCTCTATCCGGATTTCCTTTTCAGCACTATTCGGCGGTCAAAGGACCGGATAGTATCTCTTTTCAGGTAAAAAACCGGTCTCAGTTTTGTTGCAGGGATGTGCAAATGCTTTTTGATTCGCTCTTTTCAAGCCAGCCTGATGGCTGGACGGATCCATACCGCTGCCTGAGAAAAGATGCGGTTACCGTGGCCTATTTTACTCCGGCAAAAATCAGGCGAATGGATGGTTCTCTGATCAATGGGGGTAAGGTAATCGTTGAAATGTCGCTGGTCGATCTGAATGAGTCACTGGATCAACTAAAAAACCGGGGCAGGGGATTTGCCTTTCTAATCAACCAGCATGGAGATTTTATAACCCATCCCAATGAAGATTGGGTTTTGCATCAAAATTTTTATGACCTCCCCAAGCGGGTGCTCAACAACAAAGAAGAGGTGATTCGGCGTGCGATAGCAAACGGGGAACCCATCGATGTGGTCATCTATCCGATGTATTATAATTTCAAGAAGCATTGGGCCTATTTTTCGCCCATTGTAGAGACTGGCTGGACCCTCATCTATATCACCTCTTTTAATACCCTGTTTGCTGACCTGTACAGAAATACCATCGGGATGATCCTTTTCTCCCTGCTGGGGGTACTGCTTATCTATGGTGTTATTTATTATATTTCCAAGAAGCTGATTGAACCATTAAGCAATGTTACATCCAAATTGAGCACGTTGAACGTTACGAATGGAATACAAGGTATTGAAACAGAGAATGAAGTGAGGCAGGTATCGGAAACGCTGGAGTACCTGAAAGCGTGGTTTGATGAGTACCGGATTGCAAAAGAGCAGGAGGATCTGAACTCCTCACGAAGAAAGGAGGATCTACAGCAAGCATCGGATATTCAACGGAGTCTGATTAAAACAACTTTTCCCGCCTTTCCCGAAAGGAGTGATATCGACCTTCATGCGGTCTATAAACCGGCACAAACGGTCAGTGGAGACCTTTTTGACTACTTCTTTATTGATGATGATAATCTGTTATTTACCATTGGCGATGTATCCGGAAGCGGAATTCCGGCTGCTATTTTTATGAGTGTGGCTCAAACAATTATTAAAAATAAAGCTTCGGTTAAAAAAGCCCGCAATATTGTCAGAAAGACAAATAATGAACTATGCACCGGTAACAGGCACCAATACTTCTTAACCCTTTTTCTGGGAGTGTTGAATCTGAAAAAGGGGATACTGAACTATACCAATGCAGCGCATAACTATCCCTATATATTAAAAGCCAATGGAAAATTGGTTGAGTTAAAAACATCCCATGGATTACCGTTGGGCTTGTATCCGGAAAAACCATACAGCGATTCCCGGGTTAAGCTGGAATCAGGTGATACGATCATTTTATATACCGATGGCGTTACAGATCAACAGAATGATTCACTGGTTCAATACGGCAGGGAGCGTTTGAAAGAGCGGTTAAAAAAGCTTACCGGGATGTCACCCGCAGAGATGATTGACAATATGGAACGAAGATTCGAAGACTTTAGAGGAAAATCGCCCCAATCAGATGATATTTGCCTGATGGCCATAAAATATGAATCCCGGGAAAAGAAAATCCTTTCCGGGGACTCAAAATAACCATCGGCTGCTGAATAATCAGTCAGGGGTCATAATTTTTAAAACATCAATCTTTTGGCAAATAGCGCCAGTTGCCTGATCAATGGTTGTTTAGCTCTTTTTTATTCGATAAGATCCGCATTATCAGCTTATCGCTTTTCTTGTCATATCCAACCGAAATGGTGTCACCTTCGGTAATGGAAGCTTTAATAATAATCTCTGCCATTTCGTCTTCCAGGTATTTTTGTATGGCTCTTTTCAATGGTCTGGCTCCGAATTGGGGGTCATAGCCCTTCTCTGCCAGGAAATCTTTGGCAGCAGAGGAGATCTTCAACTGGTAATTCAGCTCTTCAACCCGCTTATACAGATCTTTGATTTCGATGTCAATGATTTGATGAATATGCTCTTTCTCCAACTGATTAAACATGACAACATCATCAATGCGATTCAAAAATTCGGGTGCGAATGCTTTTTTAAGTGCTTTTTGGATAACATACTTCGCATGCTCGTTGTCTGACTCTGGCGTTTTATTGACAGCAAATCCCACACCGCGCCCAAAATCTTTCAGCTGGCGTGATCCGATGTTGGATGTCATGATGATGATGGTATTCTTAAAATCCACTTTTCGACCCAGACTATCTGTCAGGGTACCTTCATCTAACAGTTGCAGTAAGATATGGAAAACATCGGGATGAGCTTTCTCCATTTCGTCTAACAGTACGACGGAGTAGGGCTTACGGCGCACTTTTTCGGTCAGTTGTCCACCCTCTTCGTATCCGACATATCCCGGAGGGGCACCGACCAAACGGGAAACCGAGAATTTTTCCATATACTCACTCATGTCGATCCGGATGAGCGAATCGGTGCTATCAAACAGATAGGTGGCCAGCACCTTAGCCAACTGGGTTTTCCCAACGCCCGTAGGACCCAGGAAGATGAAAGATCCAATCGGCCGGTTGGGATCTTTCAATCCGGCACGGTTTCGTTGGATCGCCTTGACAATTTTCTGTATGGCCTCTTCTTGTCCGATTATTTTGGATTTCAGATCGTTGGCCATATTCATAAGCCGTTTCCCTTCTGCCTGGGCAATTCGTTGAACCGGGATGCCTGACATCATGGCAACCACTTCAGCCACTTTCTCTTCATCGACCGTTTCTCGATTGTTAACCAGCTCTTTTTCCCACTCTTCTTTCTCTTTGTCTAACAGGATCAGCAAATTTTTCTCTTTATCCCTGAAGTTTGCGGCAAGCTCAAAGTTTTGGCTTTTCACCGCAGCGATCTTCTCCTCTTTTACCTTTTCAATCTTCTCCTCTAACTTTAGAATCCGATCGGGCACATTGATATTTGCAATGTGAACACGTGATCCGGCTTCGTCTAAGGCATCGATGGCTTTATCGGGGAGGTAACGGTCGGAAATATACCGTGCGGTCAGCTGCACACAAGCTTTAATGGCTTCAGGTGTGTAGGTTACGTTGTGATGATCCTCGTATCTGCTCTTGATATTGTTCAGAATTTCAATGGTTTCGCTGGCCGAGGTAGGATCAACCAGCACCTTCTGAAACCGCCGTTCCAGGGCACCGTCTTTTTCGATATGCTGCCGGTACTCATCGAGGGTCGTAGCTCCGATACACTGAATATCACCACGCGCAAGGGCCGGTTTGAGCATATTGGCAGCATCGAGCGAGCCTGTGGCGCCTCCGGCACCGACAATGGTGTGGATCTCGTCAATGAAGAGGATTACGTTGTTCACCTTGGTTAATTCATTCAGAATCGCTTTCATCCGCTCCTCAAACTGCCCCCGGTATTTGGTTCCGGCAACAATAGAGGCAATGTCGAGGCTGACCACCCGTTTATCGAAAAGAATCCTCGATACTTTTTTCCCTATAATGCGCAGGGCAAGTCCTTCGGCAATAGCCGACTTGCCAACACCCGGCTCCCCAATCAGGATCGGATTGTTCTTCTTTCTGCGACTAAGAATCTGAGCCAGGCGCTCGATTTCGCGTTCACGGCCAACGATGGGATCGAGGCTGTTCTCTTCGGCTAACCGGGTGATGTCAATGCCAAAATTATCCAACACCGGGGTATCTGATTTGGGTCCGCCTGCTTTCTTGGGGCCGGAACCGGCTCCCGCTCCTTTTGAGAAAGATTCCGAAGCATCATCATCTTCACTTTCGGGATAGTCCGACCTCGATTCGGGCGACTGGTAATCTTTTAACTGCGACTTCACGATGTAATAATTAACACCTAACTCTACCAGCAACTGCGTGACAACATTCTCATTATCTTTTAGAATGGCCAGCAGAAGATGGCCGCTGTTGGCTACCGGGCTTTTAAACCACCGGGCTTCCAGATAGACCAGCTTTAACGTCTTTTCAGTCGATTTCAACATGATCAGATCGCTTTTTTCATCAATGGAATGGCCACTTCTGATCCTGTTTTCAATAAGCCGTTTTAACTCTGCCAAATTTACACCCAGGTTTTCAAGGATATCGGTGGCAATCCCCTCTCCATCCCGCAATATGCCTAAAAAAAGGTGCTCCTGTCCAATGTAATCGTTACCCAGCCTGATCGCTTCTTCACGGCTGTAACCGATAATATCTTTTATTCTTGGTGAAAACTGAGAATCCATAGTTAATAAATTTTTTACCTCTTAAAACAAAAACTATTCCGAATAGTTTGAACTACTAAATTAGTTAAAAACCGGGTGCAAAGGTAATAATCGATATGGAAGTTATAAAATGCCGGCCGTTCTCAGTCATCGTTTATCGTTAAATTGTTAATATCTTATCATGCCTTGTCCGGTAAATCATATTGAATATTCCGGTTTTAACGGATGATTTTTACTATTTTTGTGCGACTTTTTTGGAATGGAGAAAAATGGACAAAAAAATTTTCACCGGTTAATTGAGATCGATGTCTGGTGATTTTATGTAAGTAGGCCTGTCTGACCAACCCGGGCAGGTTTTATGTTTTTTGAATGAATGGATGTAAAGGAGACAGTATATCATGAGTGAAGGAGAAAGAATAATCAGGATCAATATTGAGGAGCAGATGAAGTCTGCCTATATTGACTATTCCATGTCGGTAATTGTTTCACGGGCACTGCCCGATGTCAGAGATGGTTTTAAGCCGGTGCATCGCCGGGTACTGTTTGGCATGTACGACCTTGGAATAATATCGAACCGGCCCTATAAAAAGTCGGCCAGGATTGTGGGTGAGGTGCTCGGAAAATACCACCCGCACGGTGACTCATCGGTCTATTATACCATGGTCAGAATGGCACAGGATTGGTCTTTGCGATATCCATTGGTTGACGGACAGGGAAACTTTGGTTCGGTCGATGGCGACAGTCCGGCGGCGATGAGGTATACCGAGGCGCGGATGACAAAAATTGCTGAAGAGACATTGGCTGACTTAGATAAAAATACCGTTGATTTTCAACCCAATTTTGATGAATCTTTGTCGGAACCAACCGTTTTGCCTACCCGCATCCCCCAGCTTTTGATCAACGGATCGTCGGGTATTGCTGTGGGTATGGCAACCAACATGGCCCCGCACAATCTTTCCGACTCGATCGATGCAATTATTGCTTACATCGATGACCGGGATATCACGATCGAAGAGTTAGTGCGCATTATTAAGGCTCCAGACTTTCCGACCGGCGGCATCATTTATGGCTATGAGGGTGTTCGTGAATCTTATGAAACCGGCCGGGGAAGAATTGTGATGCGTGCGAAAGCGCACATCGAAACCGAAGGAAACCGGGAAAGAATCGTTGTTACAGAGATCCCATACCTGGTGAATCGCGCTGAGATGATCCAGAAGACGGCTGAGCTGGTGAATGATAAGAAGATAGAAGGGATCTCCAACGTGAACGACGAGTCGGGCAGGGAAGGGATGCGCGTGGTGTATGACATCAAGCGGGATGCCATGAGCAATGTCGTTCTGAATAAACTGTATAAGTACACCGCGCTCCAAACTACCTTTAACGTGAATAACATTGCGCTGGTGCATGGCCGGCCGAAAACCTTAAATCTCAAAGAGATCATTATTCATTTTGTTGATCACCGGCACGATGTGGTTACCCGGAGAACGCAATATGAACTCGATCAGGCCGAAAAGAAAGCCCACATTCTGGAAGGATTGATCATTGCCAGCAATAATATCGATGAAGTTATTGCCATCATAAGGGGTTCATCAACACCGGATGAGGCACGGGAGAAATTGACCGTACGGTTTGGACTGACAGAAATTCAGTCGCGTGCCATCGTCGACATGAGGCTGCGTCAGCTTACAGGCCTGGAGCAGGATAAACTGCACAAGGAGTATGAAGATATTATGCAGCAGATCGAGTACTATAAAAAAGTATTAGCCGATGTCAATCTCCGGATGGAAATCATTAAAGATGAGCTTAAGGAGATTAAAAACAAATTTGGAGACAACCGGCGAACGGAAATCGTGCCCAACGCCGAAGAGTTTAATCCGGAAGATTTTTATGCCGATGAAGATATGGTTATTACTATATCCCATCTGGGGTATATCAAACGGACACCGCTGACAGAATTTCGCACACAGGGCAGGGGAGGGACCGGAGCCAAAGGTGGTACTACCCGCGATGAAGATTTTCTGGAGCATATCTTTGTCGCATCGATGCACAACACCCTGCTGCTCTTCACAGAGCAGGGCCGGTGTTACTGGCTGAAAGTATACCAGATTCCGGAGGGAACGCGATCATCAAAAGGTCGGGCAATCCAGAATATCATCAATATTGGTCTCGAAGATAAGGTGCTTGCCTTTATTCGCGTTAAGACCTTAGGCGACGAGGCATTTATTCAGAATAATTACATCCTCTTCGCTACCAAGAAGGGAATGATTAAGAAGACTTCCCTGGAAGCCTATTCCAGGCCCCGCCAAAACGGCGTAAACGCGATTACCATCAGGGAAGGGGACGAGTTGCTGGAAGCCAGGTTAACCAACGGTGAAAGTGAAATTATGATCGCCGGAAAATCGGGAAAAGCCATTCGGTTCAATGAAACGAAGGTAAGACCGATGGGAAGATCAGCCGCCGGTGTGAAGGGTATTACCTTAGCCGATGATCATGATGAGGTTATCGGTATGATCTGCCTTCAGAACGGGAAAGAGGATGTACTGGTAATTTCTGAAAATGGCTATGGAAAACGATCCAAATTAGAAGATTACCGGGTTACCAATCGCGGAGGTAAAGGGGTAAAGACCATTAAGATAACGGAAAAGACAGGGAATCTGGTTACCATTAAGGGAGTGTCGGACGATAATGACTTGATGATCATTACAGGGAACGGACTCACCATAAGACTGGCCGTGAGTAAAATATCCTTGTTGGGCAGAGCTACGCAGGGAGTTCGGCTGATTAACCTGAAAGAGGATGACAGCATTGCCTCGGTAGCCCGGGTGGTGAATGAGCCGGAGGCCGAAGTGCTGGAAGGTGAGTCGGCATTGGAAGATTCTTTTGAAATTGAAGATGATGAGTTGAACGAACCGGATGGTGATTCATTTGACAGTGATCAAAATGAGCCTGATGATATTGAAATTATTTAATAAATGAATATATTTGCATTTTAATTTATATTGAAACGAACATGACGTTTTTAATTAGATAAATTTAATTATGTAATATTTTTGTAAGAAATTATAAATTAAAATTATAGAAACATGAAAAAGAAAATTATTCCATTTTACCTGATAGCTATCCTTTTTCTTGCAGCCTGTTCTCCAAGAGCTAAGATTACCAGCTCGCAGAGCCTGAAAGATTCAGGAAAGCTAGCGGAGGCTCTTGCCACCATCAATGAAGCGCTTGATCCGAACCAGGAAGATGCCTCAAAAACATTGGAATGGCCGCGGTCATGGGAAGTGAGGGGAGACATCTTTATGGCAATTTATCAGTCAAAAGATAAAAAGGTGAATGCATTATCAGATGATCCTCTTACAGAGGCATTTAACTCATTTAATAAAGCGCTTGAACTGGATTCTCAGGGCAAGCTGGAGAATTCACTGAAAGTAAAGCTCACGTTATTAACCAATGAGCTTACCAATCAGGCTGTTAAAGCATTTAGTGCCGAAGAATATACCAAAGCGTTAAAATCCTTTGAGCAGATTCTTGACATTCAAGAGATTGACATGATCAAGAAGGATAATCCAAATTCAGTTGATACGGTTATTATCTTCAATGCCGGATTGGCAGCATTCAACGGAGAACAGTATGATATCGCGATCAAGCATTTTAAAGAAGCAGCAAAATATGGTTACAACGATGCCAGAACGCATAATTTGATTGCCGGTGCATACCAGTTAAAGAAAGACACGTTGGGAGCTCTGGAAGCGTTACAACTGGGATTTGAAAAATATCCGAATGATAATGATATGGTAAACAGCCTGATTCAAATCTATCTGGATATGAACAAAACGGATGATGCCATGAAATACCTGGATCTGGCTATTCGTCAGAATCCCAAAAACCCTACGTACCATTTTGCTAAAGGAACATTACTCGAGAAGCTGGAGAAATTGGATGAAGCCATTGAGTCGTATAAGAAATCGATTGAGGCAGATCCCAATTTTTTCAACGCTTATTATAATCTGGGAGCCGTTTATTACAACCATGGCGTGAAACAGATCGATGTAGCCAATGCCGTTCCAACCAGCAATAATGCACAGTATGAAATTGAATTGGAGAAGGCCGATGACTGGTTTAAAACCGCGCTGCCATACATGGAAAAATGCAATGAATTAAAACCGGATGACCGGGTAACGCTTGAATCTCTTAAGAACTTGTACTACCGGTTAAAGGATATGGATAAGTACAATGCCATACTGGAGAAGTTAGGACAAAATTAATATCATGGAGAAGGGGCATTTTTGTCCCTTTTTCTTCACATATTCTATTTAACTTAATATCAATTATAGGACAAATACAATTTTTCCCTTATAACGTAGAATTGCGTTCAGCTCTGCTGATTTTCATAAAATCAGTTATCGGCGCCGAAGGTCCGATAACGGTTCAGATTTTATGAAAAAGCAATTCGATTTTAATTTATGTCATAAAACGTCATGCTCGTTTCATAAAATTAGTTATCGGCGCCGAAGGTCCGATAGCAATATCAATACCTCATTGTTCATAACTTAACTCATCGCCGTCAAATTCGGTCCAATGAGAATTAAAATAATCCTTAATTTTGTGCTTTATACTATTCTGTGGATAGATTCGTTTAGTTATAAACTTTTAAGAAATAAACCATCGATGTTGAAGATTTTAATGATTCAGGCCGATTTAACGACCGAAATGGATTCGCTGGCCGCCGGTTCCGAAGGTATTTCAACGAAATTTATTGATTTGGCTTTTAAAGGCGGATGGATTATGATCCCTATTATAATCCTTTCAATAATAGCAGTTTACATATTTTTTGACCGCTATTTTGCGATCAAAAAGGCCAGTAAATTTGACAATGCTTTGCTTGAAAAGGTAAAAGCATATATTACCAGCGGGAAAATTGATGAAGCGCTATTGATCTGCCAGAGGGATAAAAATCCGGCTACCCGAATGCTTGAAAAAGGCATTAGCCGTATTGGCCGGCCCCTGACCGATGTAAATGCAGCCATTGAGATTGTCGGAAATCTGGAGATTTCCAAACTGGAGAAGGGACTTCCGGTGCTGGCTTCCGTAGCCGGTGGTGCTCCGATGCTCGGTTTTTTAGGTACCGTTATGGGTATGATCCAGGCTTTCTATGATATGGCAAATGCCGGCAATAATATTGACGTAACTCTTTTGTCCACAGGTATTTATCAGGCTATGGTAACTACCGTGGCCGGATTGATCGTTGGTATCATCGCCTATTTTGCCTATAATATATTGGTGTCCGATGTTGAGAAGGTGGTGTTCACCATGGAGGCAACTACCTCTGAATTTTTAGATCTCTTGAATGAACCTGCTTAATCATCAATTAAATGGCCTTAAAACGAAGAAATAAGATCAATGCTACGTTCAGTATGTCATCGATGACAGACATTGTATTTCTATTATTGATATTTTTCATGGTGACTTCTACGCTGGTGGCTCCAAATGCGTTGAAACTCCTGTTACCTCAGAGTAACAACCAGACGGCCGCAAAGCCTGTAACAACCATCTCCATCACCAAAGATCTGAGATATTACATCAACGATGACGGGAGGATCCGGCGGGTTGACTTCCGGGAAATTGAACCCTTTTTACAAAACCGGCATGGTGGTGGCAATGAGGATGTTTACATATCGTTGCACGCAGAGAAGAGCGTTCCCTGGGAGGAAGTTGTTAAGATAATGAACATTGCCAGAAAGAATAAGTTTAAAATGATTGCAGCGACTGCACCGGAACGTTAATGGATTTCTACAAAAAACATAAAAGGGGCACTCTTGGGACGATTCTATTTCATCTGATTGTTCTGATCATGCTGATACTTTTAGGACTGCCGTTGCCCTTCCCGCCGCCCGAGGAGGAAGGGATTCTGGTTAATTTTGGAACTACCAGTCAGGGTGCCGGACAGGCTGAGCCCCGGCCGCAACCACAGGCTTCTCCCCCTCCGGCAGAGCAATCAGAACCGGTTGCAGCTACCCCGCCACCGCGGACTACCGTGACTCCTCCCCCTGCCAGTCAGCCACAACAAGCCCGTGAGGAGGCAATGACCCAGGATTATGAAAAGACTGCGGCCATAGAAGCGGCCAAAAAGAAACGCGAGGAGGAGGCAGAGCGTCAGCGTCGTTTAGAAGCGGAACGTATTCGAAATCAACAGATTGAACAGCAACGTATAAATGCCGAAAAAGCCCGGTTGGCAGAAGTTGAACGCCTACGCCAGGCGGAGCTGGAGCGCCAACGACAAGCGGAATTGGAACGGCAACGCCAGGCTGAAGCCGAAAAACAGCGCCAGGCCGAGCTGGAGCGCCAGCGCAAGGAAGAGGAGCAGCGCCGGATCACGGAGATCAATTCCCGCGCCCAGGGTGCTTTTGGAGGTTCCACCGGCTCCAGTGGCCAGGGGACCAGCAGCAGTCAGAGCCAGGGAGCTACCTTTCCCGGTGGAAACCAGGGATCACCTGCCGGCGATCCGAATGCAGGAACCTATAGACAAGGCGGCAGCGGTTCCGGAAGCCAGGGGGCAGGTCCGTCATATAGTCTGGAAGGCAGGAAAGTACGGGGTTCTCTCCCCTTGCCTAACTATCCGGGTAATGAAGAGGGAGTGGTTGTCGTAACGATTACCGTAGATAAAAATGGGAATGTAACCGCTGCGGAACCCGGCGCCAGGGGAACTACAATCATGGACCAGCAGTTCTGGAGTGCTGCCCGTCAGGCTGCTCTTAAGGCTAAGTTTAACATCGATCAGAATGCCGCTGCATTTCAGAAAGGAACGATCACTTACCGTTTCAGACACTGATTCCTGTTGCCGGTTTTGTCATCACCTCATTATGCTAAAAAAAAAATGGGTGAACACTCGAAATGACAACTTCCGTTCTTTTATGAGTGACATGACAATAGATTAGTTCAATGCCAAGAAATATCGTAATATTTTAATTTTAATGATATGAAGCAAAAAGTTCAGGATTGTGCCCAGGGGGCCAATGCCGTTTATGGATTGGGTATCATTGGTGCTGCCATCTATTTTATATCGGCAGCAACGGGTTTCTGGATGGGTGTGTTGGGATTTCTGAAGGCGCTGGTATGGCCGGTATTTTTAATCTATGAAGCATTTAAATTCATGGCGTAACGTTTTTTTTCGGCTTGTAGATTAATTGCCGGAAATTTTTTCCTTAAAAAAAAGACTGACAAAAATGTTGTCAGCCTCTTTTTTATAAGTAATTGGTTTCGACTATTTTGCGGAAGGCAGGCATCGTCCGCCACTGCCGTCCTGTCGTCCGTTTCCTTTGTTGCGCCCCATTCCGCTGCCATCAAGACGACGCTGTCCGTTTCCACTGCCATCTCTTAGTCCTTGTCCCTGGCCGAGGCCTTTTCCTGTAGCCCTGCCCAATCCTTGTCCGTTGCCCGGGCCTTTCCCCTGGCCCGCCTGAGTGCCGTTATAATTGTCGCACACGCCGTCACCATTGGCATCTGTGAAAGTTGATCCGGCAACCTGGGTTGACTGCACTTTTTTCGGAGCCTGATTTTGTGCCATTACAACGGTGGTTCCCAACAGAACCAATCCACCAATCATCATAAAAGAGAAAATTAATTTTTTCATCGTCATAAAATTTTAATTGTTTAACTTGTCCTCATAAATTCGCATTAATTCAGTTTTTGATTTCCGACAAATGCTCATTTCACTCTTTTAGTTTTTCATCTGATTAAAATTGTAAGTTTTCAAAGGTATCAGATGGAACTCCCATAATTTTAATCCTGCTCGTTTGTGTCAAGAATCGCCATGGTCGTTTCATCTATTCATTGGACACAACAATTAAAAATTACTTGCACTTTGCACCCTGGTTTTTTATTTTTTTTCAGCCGTACTCTATTTATCATCGAATAATCCGGTATTTCCTTTCTCCCATAAGGGCATGAGCTCTTCCACGATTCCGGATTGCTCTCCGGCAATGTTCTTTGTTTCATACGGATCGGTCATGTGGTCGTATAGCTCGACCACCGGTTCCTGTTCCCTAAAGTATCTGGTTAAACGGTAACGATCAGTTCTCAGGGTAATTCCTCCGTTTCGCCAATAGCCATAAGAGCAGTCTTTCCATTCTGCATCTGGGGTATGTAACAGTGGAACCAGACTTTGCCCATCGGTAGGATGTGGCATTTCAACCTGGCATAGTTCCATGAGGGTTGGATACAAATCAACTGTGCTTACTACCTTGTCGACACTTTTACCTTTGGTTAATCCGGGCACTTTTACGATAAGAGCACTTTTCAGTGACCGTTCAAAAACGGTATGCTTTCCCCAGATCAGTTGATCGCCCAGATGCCATCCATGGTCACCCCAAACGACGACGATGGTATTCTCTGCCAGGCCTTGTTTATGAAGTTCATCCATCAGTTTTCCCACTTGTGCATCGGCATAGCTTACACAGGCAAAATAGCCATGTCGCAATTTTCTTGCATAACTGTCTGATACCGGACTCTCCAGGGTTGCTTTTTCGTCGCCCAACTGGTATTGGTTGAACTCACTATTGGAGTGCAGACTTGCGGGATGAACCTGTTCGGGCATGAATGGATTTGGCGACAGTGGTATTTCGTTCTCATCATACAGGTCCCAATATTTTTTGGGTGCATTGAAGGGAAGATGGGGTTTGAAGAATCCAACGGCCAAAACGAAGGGTTGGTTTTTTCGTGCCAACTCTCCCAGTTTTTCGATTGCCTGTTCTGCAATTAAGCCATCGGGGTACCCTGTATCTTCCACATCGGCCATTTCATAAGGTCTTACCTGTCCATTCCGGCTTTGCCGGTTTTCGCCATTGGCGTATCCAAAAAAAGCATTCCATCCGGTACCCCACTTTCCATGATTAAGCAACATCTCATCCCAGCTGTGAGGCAGTTCGTATTCTGTACCAACCGAATCAGTATATCCGTACAATAATCCGTCTACATAATGGGTGACTTTACCCACACCAACCGTATAATAACCATTTCTTCTTAAATGATGGACAAATGTTTCCGGAGTATCTGCTTCAGGTCTGCCGGAAATAAAAGTACGGGCAGCATCATTGCTAAGATGCTGACGTGTTCGCGGCAACATACCAGTCAGCATACTATACCTGGATGCTCCGCATGTGGGAACGGAGACAAAATGGCTGGTAAAAACCGTTCCGGTTTCTGCCAGCCGGTCGATATGTGGAGATTGGATGTAATCTGCACCGTAACAACCAAGTTCAGGTCTCAGATCGTCGATGCAGATAAATAGCACATTGGGTTTTTTACTTTTTAACTTTTCTGAATCCGTACGTCCGGAACAGGCAAACAGCATACAAACTGCAGAAAAAAGGATTAGATTGGATTTATTCATCTAGTTATAATTAGTTGTTTTTAAAGGTTTTAAATAGAGTTTCCATCATTTTAATCCTGATCGTTTGCATCAAGAATCGTTATAAACGCTTCATCTATATTACGTTTTACCTTTGCAATAATAGAGAAAAAGAGATGATAAACAGCATCAATATTTTCCATATGCCTGTAACGTATCCCACATAGCCCAAAAGTTTTCCGGTGAGACATCATCCTGGACATTGTGTACCGGAGCAAAAACAAAGCCACCACCCGGAGCAAGAATGTCGATTACCTCTTTCACTTGACCGGCGACCTGTTGTGGCGTTCCGTTGTTTAGGACCGACTGAGTATCAACTCCCCCACCCCAGAAAGTCAACACATCACCAAAGTCTCTTTTCAGCTCTTTCAGATTCATACCGGCAGCCGTGAACTGCACCGGATTAAGAATATCGAGGCCGGCATCGATCAGGTCGGGAAGAATTTCGCGGATAGCACCACAACTGTGCATAAATATTTTTACGTGGGGTAACCGTTTTTTTAACTGGGTAAAGAGGGTTTTGATTTTGGGAATCACCAGCCGCCTCAAGGTGCCGGGATCGATGATCGTGGAGCTCTGAGATCCCAGATCATCGCATTCCGAGATTACCTGAATTTTATCGGCCACTCCCCTGGCCTCTGCCCAGTCGATGAGCGTATCCCAATACCAGGTCTTGTCTTCCAAAATGATTTGCAGCAGCCGGTCAACCCCGTCATAATCAATAATGGTGTCCATATACCATGCCTCATATCCCCTGATCCGTAGTGAATTTTCGGTGAATCCTGCTGTATTCCGGTCGGCAAGACAACAAAAATCGTCTATCCGGGGCCACTGGGTATCCAGATCTTTAAGCAGTATACGGGTATATGCCTCCCGGTTTACCCGGAAAAGATGTTCCAACCCTTCTGAGGTGGATGCAAAATTTTTCAGGGGATATGTTTTCTGATTGTAGTAGATATCTTTTGACGGATCCAGCTCCCAGTCACAACCATAGAAATCGGTTACCCGCATCACACCGTTATTGAGGGCTACTCTGTTTTTCGTGTACTCCGGTATCCGCATGGCACCAATCCTACGGGTATCAGATCCCAATACCCGCAGGTTCTCTTCGATGGGTGTTACAATCTGGGAGATGGGGTCAACTTCATCTTTTTCATATTCGGAACTCATCCCGCGAGCCTGCATCGCACGAATATAGGCGTTTTTTGTGATGGTAGTCACGGTTGTCCCTCCCAGGTCATAAGGAATTCTGTCGGGTTCCTGATGATTGAGGGTGATTTTTACTCTTTCTGAACTGTTCATAATAACGATTATTAAATTGAAATAGACCTGATTTTCGGGACCAGCAGGTGGATGATCAACAGGGCAATCAGATAGCCCGATCCGGCTACGGCAAACGGAATGGCATATCCATCGCTGCCAATGTTCTGCAAGATCTTGCCGATGCCAAAAGCTGTAAGTGCGCCACCCACGGCACCGGCGAATCCTCCAAATCCGGCCACCGATCCGGTTGCTTTTTTCGGGAATATATCCGACATCAGGCTGAAAACATTGGCCGACCAGCCGCAGTGACCGCCCGCGGCCAGAGCAATAAGACCAACGGCCAGCCACACATGACCGGTATGTGGAACCAGAGCCACCGGAATGGCAAATATCCCACAGACTAACATCCCCAGCTTTCTTCCTTTGTTCAGTCCAAAGCCCATCTTTAGAAATTTTGACGACAACCACCCTAAAAATATTCCCAGTCCCCAGGATACGAGGTAGATGGTAAAGAATGGCAATCCGATATCCTTTAAATTCAGCCCGAATTTCTCATTCAGAAATTTTGCGCCCCAGAATATGTAGAACCACCAGATGGGATCGGCCATAAATTTAGCAACAGCAATCGCCCAGGCCTCCCGGTGCGGCAAGATTTGCTTCCATCCCACGCGCGCCATATTTTCATTTTCATCCGTATCCGAATTGATATAGGCGAGCTCCTCCTTCGACACCCGCGAGTTCTGTTCCGGTTTGCGAAAGTATTTAAGCCATAGCAACATCCATGTTATACTGATGGGTAATGTCCAGAAAAAACCGACCCGCCAGTTGTCAAAACCGAGCACCAGAACCGGGATAACCAGCGGAGCAATGATCGTTCCCATATTTGATCCGCCATTAAAGATGCCAATGGCCAGCGACCGGTCTTTTTTCGGAAACCATTCGGCAACCGCTTTAATGGCAGAGGGGAAGTTTCCGGACTGGCCCACAGCCAGGCTAAACCGGGCAACCGCAAACCCCACCCACGATCTTGCCAGGACATGCCCCAGCGTAGCCAGGCTCCAGATACCGATAGAGACCAGATACCCCCTCCGGGTGCCAATCAGGTCAAGCAGGCGGCCCATCAATATAAAACAGATGGCATAAGCAATCATGAACACACTGTTGATGATCCCATACTGCTCCTCGGTCCAGCCAATGCTTCGCTGAAGGTCGGGAGCCAGAATACCCAGCGCTGAGCGGTCAATATATAAAATGGTTGTGGCAATAAACAATAAAACAAGAATAAACCATCGAAAACGGGTTGGTATGTCTCTTTTCATAAGCGTATTAAGAATAGGTATGAATGGTTGATAATCTTTTATTCAAACGGTCCATTTGCCCGGGCGATAGTTCCGTGTCGAGGAACTGAAGGTTCTGTTGCATTTGAGCCAATGAGCTGCCTGCGATCAGCGGAATGACCGGCGGATTATTCCCGGTCATCCAGGCAAGAACAACGGCATTTGCCGGTACATTCAGCTCCTTTGCCGTTTGATGCAAACGACTGTATTTATCTCTGTTGATGGCACTTTCGTAATCGACCGGCAGTGGACTGTTCTCATGCGCATATCCACCGCCAAAGAGCGGTGAATAGGCCATCATCGTCAGCTTTTCAGCCACGCAATACCGCTGCATTTCGGGCGTCAGAAGCCACTGAGTGCCAAAATCGGACCAGAGGGATGGTTCAACATAGGTATGTCGCTGCTGAACGCAACAATATCCCTCCCACCCGGTCGAATTAGCAACCTGATTGGCTTTTGATACCTGCCAGGCATCGTGATTGCTGGCGCCGGCAAACCGGATTTTTCCCTGCCTCTTCAGCCGGTAAAAAGCTTCCATCATCTCTGCCACCGGAGTATCCATATCAAAGGT
The DNA here is from genome assembly GCA_964540165.1 of uncultured Mariniphaga sp. Classification (GTDB taxonomy): domain Bacteria; phylum Bacteroidota; class Bacteroidia; order Bacteroidales; family Prolixibacteraceae; genus Mariniphaga. The sequence continues at coordinate 14,443 of CAZILU010000017.1, read as the reverse complement.
GTGGGCAAAATAGAGGTCGATCGTGTCGATCCCCATCCGTTTCAGGCTCTTTTCACATTCGGAAATGATCACCTCTTTTTTCAGTGACCGGGGAACGGAATCGTATGGGAACCCGACTTTTGAGGATATAAAGAGCTGGCTGCGGTTATCTTTTGCTTTTATCCATTCGCCGATTACCGTTTCACTCTCACCTCCCTGGAATCCGGGTACCCAACTGGCATACTTGTTCGCTGAATCCAGGAAAGATCCACCCCTGTCAGCGTATAGATCGAGAATACCGAACGCTGTTGACCGGTCGGTTTTAGTGCCAAAATACATCGTTCCCAAACCGGCACAACTGATCAACTCTCCGGTTTTTCCTAACTCGATTTTCTTCATAAATCTTTATTTTACAAGCTTATATACCTCAGATGCTGCCAATAGAAAAGCTCCTGAACCGTAGGCTTCGGTATCGTCCGGCGCTATTTCATCGGGTCCATGACCGACCTTCTGAACATATCCCAGCATTCCTTCCTCATTCACTTTGCTGCAAAGCAGATTCCATGCTTTTAGCACGATTTTTTCATACTCCTTTTTTTCCAGGAGCCCACTGTTTATTCCGTAAGCCAGGGCATAGCAAAAAAAGGCAGTCCCGCTGGTTTCCGGCCCTCCATAGTGTGAATTGTCGAGCAAACTGCTTGGCCAGTAACCTTCTTTCTGTTGCAGGATTGCAATTTTTGCGGCCATCTGCTGAAACAGATTTTCGTAGAACGGCCTCCGGGAATAATCGCCAGGCAACTCCTGCAACACTTTGGCCAATCCGCCCATGACCCAACCGTTGCCTCTCGACCAGAACACCTTTTTTCCGCCGGGGGTTCGTTTTTCAAAATAGGTATCATCTCTGAAATAGAGATGCTCTTCATTGTCGTACAGGTAGTCGTGTGTGATTTTCCAGAGCTGGTCCATCTTTGTCAGATATTTAAGGTCTCCGGTAACACGGGCATACTTGGCAAAGGCCGGAGGTGCCATAAAGAGTGCATCGCACCAGCTCCACCAGCTCCACCAATAGCGGTTTCCTGAAAAGGTGACATCGGGTTCGGCCGGGTGCCTGACAAAATGCGCATCGATCGCAAAGCCGGTTTTGTCAACCATTCTTTCATCTCTGATATATTCATATAGATCGAGATACATATGAGAGACTGCCAGGACGTTGGCATCATAAGGCCGTGGAAAAACGGACCACTTGTATTCCGTTCCCATTTCAGTCATGGCAGAGAGATACTTAATTTTCGGATCAACTTTATAGAGATCTATAAGTCCGGAATAGTAAGCTCCAAACTCCCAGCGGTTTAATGTTCTTCCTTGACGTACTGTCTGGTGTGCCTGTTGCCAGTCAAATACCCTTTCAGCGATATCCAGTACCGCTTTCGGGCCGGGCTTTGATGCAAAAACGGTAACGGTGCTCAACAGAACAACCAACGTTGCCAAAAAGTGCTTCATGATTTACACATATTTTGGTAAAGCATAAGGATCTCTGTACTGTTTTGTGAGCATGGCATTTGCTTCACGATCATTTTTGATGGTCAGGGTAGCCGGATCAATATCCAGGGTTCTCCCCAGCCGGTAGGAGATATTGGCCAGGTGAATCAGAATACAGGAATAGACCCCCTCTTCTATCGGTGCAGTTAATTTTGATTGATCACCTGCCCTGATGGCATCTATGAAGTTCTGGTAGTGATTGCCCATGCCTTCTCCTGAATTTCCCGGTTCTCTCTGTTTGCCCATAAATGTCTGCCATCCTTTCACATCTTTTAGCATATATCCTTTTGATCCATAGAAGATATTTCCCACAACATTGACAGCGTTGGTCATATAGGTGTTGATTAATTCCTGGCCCGAACCCAGGTGGTTCCCTTCCGGATTGGTCATCCAGTGTCTGACTTCGAACTGCATCAGTTTCTTTTTTTCTCCTTCCCCCGCCGGGTTTGGAAACTCAAACAGTGCCATCTGCACATTGGGTGTCTGCTGGTCATCGTCAAACATCACATGGCCTCCCATGGAGCTAACTTTCGTCGGTATTTTAACACCCAGTCCCCATCGGGCAATATCCATCTCATGCACTCCCTGATTTCCCATGTCGCCGTTTCCAAAGTCCCAGTTCCAATGCCAGTTATAGTGAAACCGGTTGCGGTTGAACGGCCGTTTGGGTGCCGGTCCCAGCCACAAATCATAATCCACCTTATCCATGTATGCTTTTGTATAGGGTCCCTGCCAATCCTGACTGTCTAATGTGCTGGCATACTTCTCCCCCTCTTCCATATAACCATCCGGGTATTTGCCAATCGACTCTCTCCATTTGTAACATATACCTTTGGCTAAGTAAACTTCCCCCAACTTGCCGTCCCGCATGAACTGCACGGCCGATTGAGCCGAGGGATTGCTGCGCTGCTCGGCCCCATCCTGAACTACCCGATGGTACTTTTTTGCAGCTTCTATCAGTTTTTTTCCCTCCTCAACCGTATGGCAGGATGGTTTTTCAATACTGGCATGCTTTCCGGCCTGAATAGCCCAAATCCCGGCCAGGGTATGCCAATGGTTCGGCGTTACCACCGATACAGCATCCACACTATTATCCTCATAGAGCTTTCGCAGATCCTTATACAACGTTGGCTCCCGTAATCCTTTGTCGGTGAAGTGTTTCTTTACCCGGCTCGCAAAAAGGTTCTCATCAACGTCACACAACGCTGCAACCTCCACATTTTTCAATTTTTGATATTCACTGATGTGATTCTGCCCCATTCCCCGGATGCCAATCACCGCTACATTAACCCTGTCGTTTGCTCCTCTCCACCCCGATCCGGTCAGAATGGTCGGCACAGCGATCATTCCCAGATTGCTGACCGTTGCTGTTTGAATAAATTTCCTTCGTTTCATTTTTAATTTCTCATTATTAATTTTTCATTTTCCATCTATAAATATGGAACCTCCTCCGGAGGTTTTTTGTAACCCATTTCAAACCCGAATATTCTTCCATCTACCATTTTCTATCTTCCATCTTCCATCATACCCAATGTTACTTCCATAATTTTTATCCGGTCCAGTGGTATCATAAATCGTCATGCTTCTGTCATTAGAGAGAGTTTCGTATGACTAACCGTATCGGCAGACATTTTTGGATGTTTTTTCTGTTTTTAATAAATTGGGCCATCTCTCTGCCCATCTCACGGAAGTTGCACGATATAACGGTTATGCCATCCCGGATCACCTCCTTCAGGGGTGTTTCGTTATACGAAATAACACCGATATCGCTTCCGGGCTTCCAGCCTCTCTCTTTGCAAACCTTCAGCAACCGGATCAGGTCGGAGTCATCAATGATCAAAAATGCAGTTCCTTTTTGTATCTCCTGGTGATCCAATGAATCAACCACTTCGTGTGACATGAAACAGGCATGACAAAATTTTAAAAATCCCATTTTCAGGGATTCCGGATGACCGCTTTTATTCGGAAAACTCAGATAGATCTTATGGTATCTCATAATCCTTTCCCTGGCTGAGAGCAGCGACTGATACGTCCCGTCATAAAAATCCTGCACAATGCAGTTGTACCGCTTCTCTACCCGGTCATTTCGCGATACAATTAGAATTTTCCCTCCCGGAATCGATCCAAGAATGCCCGGAACCCGGGGATGGTTAAACGATGAAATGATAAAATAGTCGTATTCCGATAAATTTTGATGAAGTATCAATTCCAGAATCTTTGGATTGTAGTGATGAAAATAGATATCAATATCACAACAGTCATTTACCTGTTCTCGGAATTCATGGTAAAGCTGCTCAAAATGGGCTTCATAACTGTGCAGTATAAGCAGTACTTTGATTTTTGAACAGGGTTGGTTGTTTATGACAAAAAATCCCCGTTTGGGTTGTGAAATAATGAACCCCTTTTCAGCCAGTTTTTCGTAAGCGCGAACCACCGTTTTGCGGGCTACTCCATACGTTTTAACTGCTTCGTTAATACTGAATATAGCCGTCCCTGTCATCCACTCACCATTTCGGATGCGAGCGATGACATCGGAAATAATTCTGTCCGATTTAGTCGGTTCCCCCAAAGGCCGGTTCATTTTGAAGCAGATTAATTGATTTTTGGCTGTACTACATTTTTCTAACTATGATACCCTGTAGTACAGTTCAAGTATATGAATTTTTGAGTTTTAAAACAATGAACTTTTGTAATTTATACTTATTCTAAATAAATCATGAGATCCTGGTCTATCCCCCATTCCCCACTCCTCATTCTCCATTTCCCATTCCTCATTCTCCATTTTTAATTTTTAATTTTTAATTTCTTCTATCCCCGTTTGTGTCCTAATCCGTCATGCTTGTTTCATATAAAAAGTTACATTTGTTCTATGGTTGTCTTATTGTAATCAGAATGAATGAACGTAAAAATATGATTGACATTCAAAATGAATTGAACACACCCTGGCGAAAGGTTGCATCATCGATTTATCAGAAGCCAAGGGATTCAAAGATTTACGGATCGGTTGAGATAGACATTACCGGTTTAGAAACGTTTATTGCGGAAAAACGAAAAGCCGGCATTAAAACCACACTCACTCACCTGATGACACTCATCGTGTCACGGGCATTAAAATCAGAAGTACCCGAACTAAATGCATACATCCGACGGGGCAAAGTGATTCCCCGTCAAACGGTCGATGCCATGGTCAGTGTTCTGCTTCAGGGAGATGAAATGGGATCGGTTAAAATTCAGCAGGCAGACCAGCTGACCGTTGCTGAACTATCACTGGAGATCGCTCAAAAAATCAAAGAGTCACGTAAGGGCGATGAAAACAGCACCATGCAATCGAAACATATGCTCTCCTCCATTCCATGGCCCTTCCGTACCTGGCTTTTTAACCTCTATAAGATTTTTACCATTGACTGGGGGTTCTCATTTCCATGGATTAACCTCTCATCAGACAGTTTTGGCTCATTTGTGATCTCAAACATCGGAACCCTTGGTCTTGATACCGGCTATGGTGCCCTTCTCCCCTCTTCCAATGTGGCCATCGTTCTGATCATTGGCAAGGAATATAAAAAGCCGATGGTCATAAACGACGAGATTGTTCCCCGAAAAGTTTTCACCCTCTCAGCGACCCTGGATCACCGGGTGGTCGATGGTTCCCATGGAGGGAAACTGTTTCGATATATTAAATACATGGTCCAAAATCCCCACCTTCTTGATCTGAAACCGGAATAGCTTAATTTGCCATTAATACACATTGGCTATTTTTTCCGTGTACGAACACGATATAATCAAAAATTTGGTTATTTTTGTATTACCATTGATGATTTAAAAATATATAACATTAATAATTAATTGGTTATAAGAAACAATAGTCAAATACGGATAAAGGATATTGCTGAACGGGCTCAGGTATCCATCGGAACGGTCGACCGGGTATTGCACAATCGCGGAGAGGTAGCTGAGGAGACGAAGACAAAAATTCTTCAGATTATAAAAGAGCTGAACTACCACCCCAATATACTGGCCAGTACCCTGGCTTCTAAAAAGTCAGCGCTTTTTGCCACCTTTTTTCCCGAGCCGCCATCACCCGATGGTTACTGGAATAAGCCGTTGATCGGGATACGGAAGCGGGTTGCCGAGCTGGGTCAGTACGGGGTTCAGGTGAAACATTTCACTTTCAACCAAACCGAACCCGAAAGCTTTGCTTTAACGGCTCAGAAAGTATTGGATATCAATCCCGATGGAATCATATTTCCCCCTTTCTTTAAGAAGGAGTCGGAACGGTTTATTGCATCCCTGAAGGAGTCAAAAATTCCTTTTGTGTTTATCGATTCTGAAATAAAGAGTGCTGGTCAATTGGGATTTATCGGACAAAATTCATATCAGAGTGGCCTGGTTTCCGGAGAGTTGCTGGATCTGATCCTTCCCGGCGGGAATATTCTGGTAATCCATTTTGCCAAAGAGATGGACAATCAGAACCACCTGGTTTTGCGTGAAAAGGGATTTTACGATTGGTTTGCACAGAACGATCCGGATACGCATCAACTTTTTACCAAAGAGATATCTGATACCACCGATGAAAAGTGGATGGATTCTGTGGTTCGTTTTATTGAAAAACAGCAGATCAGGGGAATCTTTGTGACGAACTCAAAAGTCTATTTTGTTGGCAGAATGATCTCTGCCTATGGACTAAAAGGGCTTAAAGTGATTGGGCACGATCTTCTGAAGGAGAATGTAACCTGTCTGAAAAATGGAATGGTTCACTTTTTGATTTGTCAGCAGCCCGAAGAGCAAGGCTATACTGCTTTAAACAAGCTGTTTAGGCATGTTGTTCAGAAAAGGACCACGGCCAGGGAGAACTATACGTCGATTGATATCGTAACAAAAGAAAACGTAACATATTATAAAGAATTTAAAAGAGAAATGTAATGGAATCAATGTCATTTGAGGATCTGAAAGGAAAAGTGTGTGTCATCACCGGAGGTGCCGGTGTATTGGGAAGTGCGTTGGTAAAAGCGATGGCTTCCGTAGGTATGAAAGTGGCCATTGCCGATATTAACAAGGAGGTTGCTGATCAGGTAGCCGGCGAAATAGCTGCCGAAACGGGAGCACAGGTTATTGGTGTTGCCGCCAACGTGTTGGATAAAGAGTCGCTGGAGCAGGCAAAAAGTGAAGTCAACCGGCAATTGGGCGAGATTGATGTATTGGTAAACGGTGCCGGGGGAAATAGTCCGCAGGCTACCACCAAGGTTGAGCAGATCCTGGAATCGGATCTGGATAACCTGGAGGATACCTTTTATGGGTTACAGCTGGAAGGTTTCGATAAAGTTTTTGCCCTGAATTTCAAAGGGACTGTTCTTCCAACCATGGTTTTCACCCGCGATATGCTGAAGCATAAGAAGGGGGTCGTATTGAATATCTCGTCGATGAATTCATACAAACCACTGACAAAAATTCCGGCCTACTCCGCTGCCAAGGCTTCGATTAACAACTTCACCCAATGGTTGGCGGTGCACCTGGCCAAGGTTGGGATTCGCGTGAATGCCATTGCGCCGGGATTCTTCATTACACACCAGAACCGCTTTCTGGTGATGGATGAAAAAACAGGGGACTACTCACCCCGCGGACAGAAAATTGTCAATAACACCCCGATGGGCAAGTTTGGTGAACCGGATGATCTGCAGGGAGCTACGCTTTTTCTCTTATCAGAAATTTCCAGCTTTATCACCGGCATCGTTATTCCGGTTGATGGTGGATACAGCGCCTTTGGCGGCGTATAGTGCGGCCTGCTGCTGCACGAATGAATGCATTCGAACGGATAACCGGCATAAAAGTAGTTCTTTGGTTGTTTCTGGCCGATAATTCCATCCGTTGATGCCGGCTGACCGGCTGACCGGATGGTCTTCGAAGGATCAGAAACGGGTTATGCAATCAGATAAAGGCTTATAATAGATCAAACCTGTGAGAGTTATTAATTATTAATAAGTTTTTTATGTCATTAGAACAAACATGGCGATGGTATGGTCCTTCCGATCCTGTAACGCTGCAGGATATCAGGCAGGCAGGAGCAACGGGTATTGTGACGGCACTGCATGAAATTCCCAACGGCAAGGTATGGGATCTGAAGGCTTTGGAGGAGAGAAAACGGTTTATTGAATGGGATGATAATCTTCCCGTGCCGAAACCGCGTGGATTAACCTGGTCGGTTGTGGAGAGCATTCCGGTGCATGAGGATATCAAGCAGGGCAAGCCTTCACGCGACATTTATATTGAGAACTACATCGAGAGCATCCGGAATCTGGGAAAAGCAAAAATTCCGGTGCTGTGCTACAACTTCATGCCGGTGGTTGACTGGACCCGCACCAATCTTAATCTGAAACTGGAAGATGGTGCCCGTGCGCTGGCTTTTGACATGATCGACTTCATCGCTTTTGATGTCTTTATCCTTCGCAGAAAGGGAGCAGAAAAGAATTATGAAGAGGCTTTGGTGAAAAAAGCGGAGCGTCGCTTTG
>CAZILU010000017.1:0-6412 GCA_964540165.1 uncultured Mariniphaga sp. | reverse complement strand
GTATGAGCTTGAGCACACCATCCTGGCCGGTTTGCCGGGGGCCGAAGAGTCATGGACCCTGGAGCAGTTCCGGGAGAAGCTGAATGAGTATAAGTCGATCGACGACGCCCAATACCGGAAAAACCTGGAGTATTTCCTAAAGAGAGTGGCTCCCGTGGCTGAAGAGAGTGGCGTAAAGCTTGCCATTCACCCCGATGACCCGCCATTTTCCCTCTTTGGGTTACCAAGGGTAGTCAGTACAGAGGAGGATATAAAATTTATTCTGAATATCTACGACAGTATCTACAACGGATTTACCCTCTGCACGGGATCGCTGGGCGTGCGGCCCGACAACGACCTGGTGGGGATTGTCAAGCGGCACGGTGCCAAATTGAATTTCACTCACCTCAGGAGTACCCAGCGCGATGAGTACCGCGGCTTTCATGAGGCTGGTCACCTGCGGGGCGACGTGGATATGTACGGCGTTATGCTGGCCATCCTCAAAGAGCAGCGGAAACGCCAGGGTGTTTACCGGCCCGATCATCGCATCCCGATGCGTGCCGACCATGGCCACACCATCCTCGACGACCTCAAGAAAAAGACCAATCCGGGCTACTCAGCAATCGGCCTCTTGCGGGGAATGGCTGAGCTTCGCGGCTTGGAGCTGGGCATTGAGCGCAGCGGAGCTGTTTATGCCGAATAAATCGTATTAACGTATAAAATAAAAAACCATGAGTATTGAATTGAAAAAAAATGCGAAGTATGCATTGCTGGTCCCTACCAGCATGGGCGTACGGATCACACCGGTAAACGGACAGCCGGTACACAGCAGTAACATGTTTATGATGCAGGCTACCAGTGCTGAAACCAATGTAGCCAGCGTTGCATCATACCTGGGCCTTCCGGTAAAAGTGCTGACTACCTTTGTAAAAGGAAGTCCTATTGCCCAATTTATTAAAAGCAACCTGAAGTCGAGGCACATGGACTATGAAGGTCCCGAAGTGGAACAGGGCGATCCCTGGGGATACCGCCACCAGTTTAACATTGCCGACAGTGGGTATGGGACCCGCGGACCCAGGGTTCAGAACGACCGTGCCGGTGAGGTAGGCCGTACGCTCAATGTCAAAGATTTTGACCTGGAGCGGATCTTCGGGGAAGAGGGGGTGCAAATTGTACACCTGTCGGGTCTCATCGCCGCGCTGTCGCCCGAAACCAGCCAGTTCTGCCTGGAGATTGCACGCGCAGCCAAAAAACACGGTACCCGCATCGCTTTCGACCTGAACTACAGGGCATCGTTCTGGAAAGGCCGGGAAAAGGAGCTGCGTGAGAACTTCAAAGAGATCGCCTCTGTTACCGATATTCTGATTGGTAATGAAGAAGATTTCCAGCTCTGTTTTGGCATTGAAGGACCTGAAGCCGGCGGTGAGGGCATCAAAGCCAAAATAGAAGGATTCAAAGGCCTGATCATGCGCGTGAAAGAGTCGTTTCCTAATGCCACCGTATTTGCCAATACCCTGCGTGAGGTGGTCAGCGTGAATGAGCACCTCTGGGGCGCCATTATGTTAGAAGGTAACAACTGGCATGTCATTGAACCAAAAACCATCCAGGTGCTTGACCGCATCGGCGGCGGCGACGGGTTTGTGGGTGGCATGCTCTATGGTATTCTCAAAAACTGGGAACCCGAAAAATGGCCGCAGTTTGGATGGGCCTCCGGAGCGATGGCCGCTACTTTCCTGACCGACTATGCACAGCCTGCCGATGAGGAGATGGTGTGGAGCATCTGGAAAGGAAATGCCCGCGTAAAACGATAAACGAACAACAGAAGTAGAGGTGCAGGTGATTCACAAAAGGATGTTTTTCGCCTGCTGCCTTCTCTTTTTGAAGAGACATTGAATAGAATTTAGCATTTAATATTATGATCTATTACGAAATTGGTTCAAAACAGCATGCACTCTCAGCCGAAGATCTGAAGCAGGGCCTTTTTGACGCCTTTGAGAAGATGGGAGCCAAAAGGAAGGTGCTGGCCATCCCGCCCGACTACACCCGCCTCCCCTCCCGTGCCGGTGAGCTCACCCGCTTTGCCTGGGAGTATTACGGCGATAAGCTGACCGATATACTGCCGGCGCTGGGAACTCACTCACCCATGACGGATGAGCAGATCCACCATATGTTTGGGCATACCCCGCGCCATCTGTTCCGTGATCACGACTGGAGAAACGATGTGATCACCCTGGGAACGGTGCCTGCCGACGTGGTGAAAGAGGTGTCGGAAGGGGCGGTTGACTATCCCTGGCCTGCACAGGTGAACAAATTGCTGCAGGAGGGCGGATTCGACCTGATCCTCTCCATCGGTCAGGTAGTGCCTCATGACGTGGTCGGCATGGCCAACTATAACAAAAATATTTTTGTTGGCACCGGTGGATCGGAAGGGATCAACAAGAGCCACTTTATTGGCGCTGCCTATGGTATGGAGAAGATGATGGGCCGTGCCGATACACCGGTTCGGAAAATTTTTAACTATGCCTCCGACCATTTTGCCGCCCACCTTCCCATTGTCTATGTGCAGACCGTGGTGGGTCTGAACAAAGCGGGAAAACTGCAGACTTACGGTCTCTATGTCGGCGACGATTTCAGCGTGTTCGACAAGGCCGCTAAGCTATCGCTGGAGGTTAACTTTGAGATGGTCGAAAAACCACTGAAAAAGGTGGTGGTATGGCTCGATCCTTCTGAGTTTAAAAGCACCTGGCTCGGAAACAAAAGCGTTTACAGAACGCGTATGGCGCTGGCCGATGGTGGCGAACTGATCGTGCTGGCACCAGCCCTGGTCGAGTTTGGTGAAGATAAACAGATCGACCAGCTGATTCGGAAATATGGCTACTTTGGCACGCCTCATACCCTCAAAATGGTGGAGGAGAATGAGGACCTGAGGTCGAACCTGGGCGCTGCAGCCCACCTGATCCACGGCTCCTCCGAAGGACGCTTCAGCATCACCTATTGTCCGGGGAAGGGCGAGAAAAACCTTACCCGCGCAGAGATTGAGAGCGTTGGATTTCAATATGCCGATATCGATGAGGTTACCGCCATATATGATCCGGGTAAGTTAAAAGACGGATTTAATATCATGCCCGACGGGGAAGAGATTTTTTATATCTCCAATCCGGCCATTGGCCTGTGGGCTTATAAGGATCGGTTTGCATATTAATAACCGTACGCGCTGCATTTTTTCTGCCGGATCGGTTTCCGGCAGAAGATATCTGATATTGAATCATCGGGAGTGTGTAGGTAATTTGTAACTAAAAGTGTTGATGGATAAAAAGAGAGACACCGTTTGCTGGGGAATGATTGGCGCCGGCGATGTTACGGAGGTAAAGAGCGGTCCGGCTTTGTATAAGACGAAGCACTCCCGCCTGGTGGCGGTTATGCGTCGCGATGGCGGGAAGGCGGCCGATTATGCGCGAAGGCATGGCGTTGCTAAATGGTATACCGATGGCATGGCGCTGATCAACGATCCGGAGGTGAATGCGATCTACATTGCCACCCCGCCCAATTCGCATGCCCTTTATGCCATCGCAGCGATGAGGGCCGGTAAGCCGGTCTATGTAGAGAAGCCAATGGCCCGGAACTATGCCGAGTGCCTCGACATGGTGAGAGCATCGCAAGAGACCGGCATGCCGTTGCGGGTTGCCTATTACCGTCGCACACTGCCTGCATTTCTGAAGGTGAAGGAGCTGATTGAATCCGGGGTGATCGGAAAACCGCTGACCGTCCATATCCGGCTGTTGAAACCGGGCAGTGAACGGCTAAAGAGACCGGAAGAGATGCACTGGCATGTATTCCCGGAGATCAGCGGCGGAGGCCATTTCTACGATCTGGCCTCTCATCAGTTCGATTACCTCGACTTCCTTTTCGGTGCCGTTACGGAGGTCAGCGGGATTGCCGTCAACAGGGCCGGACTATACCCTGCCGAGGATACTGTGACCGGCGTATGGAAACATGCATCGGGGATCATCGGATCGGGAAGCTGGTGCTTTGTGGGCAACGATGCCTCTAATGCCGACAAAATTATAATCACCGGAGAGAAAGGTGAGATCGTTTTTCCCTGTTTTGCACATGGTGCATTGAAGCTGAAAACCGATCAGGGTACCACCACCATGGAATTTACGAACCCCGAACATATCTCTCAGCTTCTTGTTCAGCAGGTCGTTGATGAATTGCGGGGAATCGGAAGCTGTGTGAGCACCGGAGATTCTGCCGCACGAACCAATTGGGTTCTGGAGGAGATGGTAAAGGGATATTACCACCCATAATACGATGAACAAATTGTTTAGGTAGTATGAAGATAGTCATTGACGATAAAATTCCTTACATTCAGGGTGTTTTTGAACCGGTTGGAGAGGTTGTTTACCTTTCGGGAAGTAAAACGACTGCCGATGTGGTGAAGGATGCCGATGTGTTGATTACCCGCACACGAACCCGTTGTAACCGGGAGTTGTTAGAGGGATCGGCAGTGAAGTTCATTGCTACGGCAACCATCGGATACGATCACATCGATGTTGATTATTGCCAATCAAAGGGAATTGCCTGGACCAATGCACCGGGATGCAATGCGGGTAGTGTAAATCAGTACATCGCTTCGGCCCTCTGTTCCTGGTCCTTGAGAACGGGAACCCCTTTGAAAGGGAAAACGATCGGGGTTGTCGGAGTCGGGCATGTCGGGTCAAAGGTGGCCCGCACCTGTAAAATTTTGGGTATGCACGTGCTGCTGAATGACCCGCCCAGGGAGCGCGCGGAAGGTACTGATTGGTTTGTCTCGTTGGAGACCATTCAGAAAGAAGCTGACATAATCACCCTGCATGTACCACTCAACAAAGAAGGAGCCGACGCTACCTTCCACATGGCAGATGATCTCTTTTTTCAAAACCTTGAAAAGAAACCACTGCTGATCAACTCCTGCCGTGGAGAAGTTGTTGAGACAGAAGCTGTGAAACGGGCCATGGATGAGGGAAGAATCGGGGGATTTATCGCTGACTGCTGGGAGAATGAACCCGACATTGATCTGAAACTATTAGACTCAGCAATGATAGGGACACCTCATATTGCCGGATATTCGAAAGACGGAAAAGCAAATGGCACGATGATGAGTGTTCAGGCGATCAGCCGGTTTTTCCACCTGGGCCTCGATGCATGGAAACCGGAGCATGTTGAACTGCCGGAATCGGTCCGGATTGAGATCGACGGTGCCGGCCGTAGTGAAGAGGAGATACTTATTGAGGCTGTCAGGGCAACGTATACGATCGAACAAGATGATCTGGCACTTCGGAGTGCTCCGCAGGATTTTGAAAACCTGAGGGGAAATTACCCCGTTCGCCGGGAGTTTGGAACCTATACAGTGTATGCTGTGAACGTGACAGAGGAGACGATGAGCAGGTTGAGAATGCTGGGATTTGAGATGGAGAGTAAGTAAAATAATCACATATTAAAATAATAACAATGAAAAAGTTAGCTGACATTGGATTGATTGGTTTAGCTGTTATGGGCGAAAACCTGGTGTTAAACATGGAGAGTAAAGGCTACACGGTAGCGGTATTCAACCGCACGGTAGAGAAAGTTGACAAGTTTATGGCGGGTCGCGGTGCCGGGAAAAAATTTATCGGCGCGCACTCCATTGAAGAGTTTGTTGCCTCTCTGGAGCGGCCACGGAAGGTGATGCTGTTGGTAAAAGCGGGCAAGGCAGTCGATGATTTCATCGAACTGGTAATGCCTCACCTGGAGCCGGGTGACATCATCATTGACGGAGGAAACTCACACTTTCCCGACACGATTCGTCGCACCAACTATGTTGAAAGCAAAGGATTTCTGTTTATCGGCACCGGCGTTTCCGGAGGTGAAGAGGGAGCGCTGAAAGGCCCTTCGATGATGCCCGGCGGATCGCCGGCGGCCTGGCCTCATGTTAAAGAGATCTTCCAGAGCGTTGCCGCGAAGGTGGAGGATGGTTCTCCCTGCTGTGACTGGGTGGGAGAAGGTGGCGCCGGACACTTTGTGAAAATGGTGCATAATGGCATTGAGTATGGTGATATGCAGATTATTACCGAAGCGTATCAACTGATGAAAGACCTGTTGGGCATGAGCAATGCAGAGATGCATGAGGTGTTTAAGAAGTGGAATGAAGAGGAGTTGGACAGCTACCTGATTGAGATCACCCGCGATATTCTGGGATACAAAGATGAGAATGGTGAAGAGACCGTTGATTTCATCCTTGACACGGCCGGACAAAAGGGCACCGGAAAATGGACCGGGATTTCGGCGCTTGATCTGGGAATCCCGTTAACACTCATCGGAGAGTCGGTGTTCGCACGTTGCCTCTCTTCTCAGAAAGATCTGCGTGTTCAGGCCTCCAAAGTGATTAAAGGGCCCAAACCAAAATTTGAAGGCG
>CAZILU010000016.1:0-35622 GCA_964540165.1 uncultured Mariniphaga sp. | reverse complement strand
AGCCCCGGAAAATCCGGTTTATCGACCAGCTTCCAAAAACAGCCAATGGTAAAATTGCTCGAAACGAACATGACATTTCATAACGCCTGGAAAAAGTATTAACTAACGTATCTATTTATTTGAAATAATATGCACATCAAAATTTAAATTTGATAAAAAAAACAACTTCATTTTTTTATTTCAATATTTTTTTCTTTTTTTGAATCCGAAATCATAAAAAAAATGAAGAATACAAATACAATATGGCTGCCGTGGTGGGGTCTTCTTACTTAACGTGAGGAGTTTATAGCCATATTGGTATTTTTATAAGATATGCCACATGGACCTGCTCCTCAAAAGAGCAGGTTTTTTTTATAAAAACAGAACAAAAAGAGAAAGAAACGTGTTTTAACAAAAAGAGAATCATGATACGATTAATGAATAATACAAATTGGTGGTGGCGCAGCAACTTTTTACAAATCCGTGAAAAGAGATAGCGCTATGTTCCAAAACGACAAAAGAACGGCTCATCGAATCACGGTGAGCCGTTTTTTTTTAACCACCCCGACAGGGGAAACAGAACAGAATAAAAAAATAACATACAAATGGAAAAACTCAGATTCAATCCGGTAGTCAGAAAGATCCTGGCAGATACCGTTACCCCCGTTAGCATATACCTGCGCCTGCGTGCCCTCTACCCAAAGGCGATCCTTCTGGAAAGCTCAGATTATCATGGCCATGAAAATGCCTATTCATTTATTTGCTTCCAGCCAATAGCCTGTTTCACGGTAAATGAAGGAGAGGTAACCCGGGATTTACCCGGCCGTGACAAAGAGAAATTCAGATTAACGGCAGAGCGAAAGCTTCACACGGAGCTGGATGCATTTTTTAAAATCTTTGATGTAACCACTGAAGCCATTGAGCTTCCGGTCAATGGTCTGTTTGGATATATGAATTACGATGCCGTACCCCTTTTTGAAAGCATCACGTTCTGCTCAAAAAAAAAGGAGATCTACCATATTCCGGAGGTCAGGTATTGCTTCTACAAATATGTGGTCGCCATCGATCATCACAAAAATCAGATCCACATGATCGAGAATCTGCCGGAAGGAGAGTCCTCCCAACTGGATTACATTCACAACCTGCTGATCAACCTCAACTTCACTACCGGCAAATTCAAACCCCTGGAGGAGGAGCGATCCAACATCACCGATGAAATGTACCGTCAGATGGTCACCCGGGGAAAAGAGCACTGCTACCGGGGGGATGTGTTTCAGATCGTGTTGAGCCGGCAGTTCACACAACCCTATGAAGGTGATGACTTCAATGTTTACAGGGCCTTGCGATCCATCAACCCCTCGCCCTACCTTTTCTACTTCGATTATGGCAACTACCGGATTTTTGGATCCAGTCCCGAAGCGGAACTGCGAATTAAGGATCATAAAGCATACATCCATCCCATCGCCGGAACCGTGAAACGAACCGGAAACGATGAACAGGACCGGGAGCTGGCAGAGCAGTTAAGCCAAGACCCCAAAGAGAATGCGGAGCATGTGATGCTGGTTGATCTGGCACGAAACGACCTGAGCAGAAATGCCGGCAATGTGGTGGTTGAGACCTTTCGTGAGGTTCAGTTTTACTCACATGTCATTCATCTCGTTTCACAGGTATCGGGGGAGATCTCCGAAGATACCAATCTGATCAAGGTATTGGGGGAGACCTTCCCTGCCGGAACCCTCTCGGGAGCCCCAAAATACAGAGCCATGGAGCTGATCGACCGCTACGAGAACCAAAACCGCGGTTTTTATGGCGGATGCATCGGGTACCTGGGATTTGATCATTCCATCAACCATGCCATCATGATCCGGACTTTCCTGAGTAAAAACAACCAGTTGTTCTATCAGGCAGGTGCCGGCATTGTTGCCGACTCCAAAGAGGAGAGTGAGCTGCAGGAGGTCAACAATAAGCTGGCTGCTTTGAAGAAAGCCATTGAAATGGCCAAAACAATCAACTGAGAAATAGCGGCAGACTTGTCAGAATAAGGGTTGCTGCCGGAAAGAGTAAATTTTGTGATTTGATAAATTCTCCCGGATCCAAAAAATAAAAACAGTAATATAAAAAAAATGAAACATAAAAACAGATACGCAACACCGTTAAAAAAGGGATATCCGGCTGATCCGGCCGCTGAAACCGATGCCGTGCTGGTAATCGATAATTACGACTCCTTCACCTACAATCTGGTACATGCCATTAAAAAAATCTCCGGACTTCGGGTGGAAGTTGTACGCAACGATGCCATCGAATTGGATGAGATAGAAAAATATACCCGAATCGTGTTATCTCCCGGTCCCGGATTACCGGAGGAAGCAGGCAAGATGCCGGAGATCATCCGCAGGTATGCCCCGACAAAGAGCATTCTCGGCGTATGCCTGGGACATCAGGCCATTGGAGAAGTCTTCGGAGCGAAGCTGAAGAATATGGAGCGGGTCATTCATGGCATGGCAACCAACATACGAATCACCGGAGCCCGTTCGAAGCTCTATGCGGGATTTCCCGAAGTCTTTGCTGCCGGAAGGTACCACTCCTGGATTGTTGAGCGGGAGGAGTTGCCCTCATGTCTCGAAATTACCGGTATCGATGAAGAGGGAAGAATTATGTCGATGAAGCACAAAGATTTTGATGTTGAAGGTGTACAGTTTCATCCCGAGTCGGTGTTGACTCCCCTGGGTGAACAGATGCTGGAAAACTGGTTAAACGCCACTGATCCTGCCTCCGGAAAAGAGGAGAATATCACTACCCCGGAAAACAAATCGTATTAAAAGAAGAGTGAAAAATGAAAATTGAAAAATTGAAAATGAAGGAGACATTAGAATATCTGTTTACCGGGAATACCCTCACGAAAGAAGCTGCTTATAAATGTCTGTTTCAGGTGGGTACCGGTGAATACACCGATATCGAATTTGCATCGTTCCTGACCGTATTTAAAATGCGTCCGGTGACTTCAGAGGAACTGGCCGGCTTCCGTCAGGCCATGCTGGAACTCTGCCTGGTCACTGATCTATCTGATTACGATCCCATCGATATCGTTGGTACCGGCGGTGATGGCAAAAACACGTTTAACATATCCACCCTCGCCTGCTTTGTCATTGCCGGGTCGGGAGTAAAGGTTGCCAAACACGGAAATTATGCCGTCTCTTCCATCAGCGGATCATCCAATCTGCTGGAACTGCTGGGCTATCGGTTCAGCAACGATCCGGGCAAACTAAAGAGCGACCTGGAGAAGGGAAATTTCTGTTTCATGCATGCCCCGTTGTTCCATCCGGCGATGAAGCACATTGCTCCGGTGCGCAGGGCACTGCGGGTTGAAACCTTCTTCAACATGCTGGGCCCGATGATTAATCCCGCTTCACCCAAGTACCAGGTTTTGGGTGTTAATAATCAGGATAATTTTAATCACTACCGTCATGTGTATGAAGCGCTGGATGTCAACTACACCGTTATCAACAGTGAAGATGGCTACGATGAAGTTTCGCTTACTGCCGCCACCCGCTATGCCCGGAACAAAAAAGAGGGATACCTGTCGCCTTCCGATTTCGGATTTGAAAACATCCGGCCTGAGGCCATTTATGGGGGAGATACCATGGAAGACGCAGCCGATATATTCCTGACGATCCTGAAAGGAGAGGGATCAACCGAGCAGAATAGTGTCGTTATAGCCAATGCCGCCGTAGGGCTTAACCTCGTTTATCCGGATCTTAGCCTGACCGATTGCGTTGCCCTGGCCGATGAATCATTGCATAGCGGCCGGGCAATGCAAAAGCTGAAGGCAGTTACAGGATAAGAACAATGAATCTGAAAACTCAGTGCCCCGAGAGGAGGCCTCAACAGATCATTGATTTGATAACAACCCTAAAAATCAGAGAAGAGAATGAACATTCTACAGAAAATAGTCGAAACAAAAAAGCAGGAGATTATACTTCAAAAGCTGAAAGAGAGTGAAGAGCAACTCATGACCGGAACCCGGTTCACCCGTAGCAGCAACTCTTTAAAAACGAAACTTCTATCGGGCGAATCCAGCGGCATCATTGCCGAATTCAAACAAAAATCACCATCGAAAGGAGTGATCAACGAGTCGGCCACGGTTGAGGATGTAACCCGTGGATATGTTGCAGCCGGGGTGGCAGGGCTTTCTGTGCTCACCGATCAGAACTTTTTCGGCGGATCTTTAAACAACCTGGAGCGGGCCCGTACGGCCAATCCCGGCATTCCAATCCTGCGAAAAGATTTCATGATCGATCCCTATCAGATCATCCAGGCCAAAGCATATGGCGCCGATGTCATCCTGCTCATCGCCTCCATTCTGGAAAAAGAACAAGCCGAAATGCTGGCCCAAAAAGCCAAAGAACTGGGCCTCGAAGTGCTGATGGAGGTACACGATTCCGGAGAGCTGAAGATGATAAACCAATATATTGACTTTGTCGGGGTCAATAACCGCAATCTGAAAACCTTCTCCGTAGATATTGAGACCTCCGTGCAGTTGGCTGACCATATACCGGCTGGTCTGCTTAAAATTTCGGAAAGCGGCATTGCCGATCCCCAAACTATCCGGCACCTGAAAACCCATGGGTTCAACGGATTTCTCATCGGAGAAACATTTATGAAAGAGCGGGATCCGGGCGCCGCCTGCAAAAAACTGATAAAAGAGCTGTCGGAGTAAATGATTCTGAAGATATTTGCATCTTTGAACCAAAAATAAAAAAAGTGAACAAATTACTCATAAAAGTGTGTGGAATGAAACAGACCCTTAACCGGGCTGAAATTGAAAAGCTGCCGGTTGACCTGCTGGGTTTTATCTTCTACGAGAGATCAAAACGGTATATCGGGAAAGAGCCGGACCAGGGCCTGCTTCACGCCTCGAAACCACGGGTAGCCGTTTTTGTCGATGAAAGTATCTTTGAAATCCTCGGTCTGGTAAAAAACTTCGGATTCGAGTATGTTCAACTTCACGGCAAAGAGAATCCCAAAACCTGTCGAATCATAAAAGAGCAGGGAATCAGGGTTATTAAGGCATTTAATCTACATGATGCGTTTGACTTCTCTCAAGTGACACCCTACGAGACTACAGTCGACTACCTGCTGTTTGATACCCGAAGTGAGCTGCCCGGAGGATCGGGGACGAAGTTCAGCTGGGATATTCTGCAAAATTACCAGGGCAAAACGCCCTTCTTCCTGAGCGGGGGAATCGGTCCCGATGATGCAGAAAGCATCACCAAAATTAACCATCCCAAATTTTGCGGCGTTGATCTGAACAGCGGTTTTGAGGATGCTCCCGGAGTGAAAAACAGATTAAAACTCAAGAAATTTATAGCCGAGATTAATCCATTATAAAAAGCCAATCAACAGATATGCAATACCAGGTAAATGAAAAGGGATATTACGGCTCCTTTGGCGGGGCCTGGATCCCGGAGATGATGTATACCAACATCGCCGAACTGAAGCATCGGTATCGGGAGATTATCGACTCACCTGAATTTGAGCAGGAGTTCCATCAGTTACTGAAAGACTATGCTGGACGCCCTTCACCGTTATACTATGCCGGTCGTTTGTCGGAGCACTTTCAAACACGCATATTTCTGAAGCGTGAAGATCTGAACCACACCGGCTCCCACAAGATAAACAACACGATCGGGCAAATACTGCTCGCTCAACGGCTTGGGAAAAAGCGGATCATTGCAGAAACGGGAGCTGGCCAACACGGGGTTGCCACAGCCACGGTTTGCGCGTTAAAGGGGCTGCCCTGCGTTGTTTACATGGGAGCTCTCGATGTGGAACGCCAGGCTCCCAATGTTAAAAAGATGAAGATGTTGGGAGCAGAGGTAATCCCCGTGCACAGCGGTAATAAAACGCTTAAGGATGCTACCAACGAAGCAATGCGCGACTGGATCAACCATCCGGAAGAGACCCATTACATCATTGGTTCGGTCGTAGGCCCCCACCCCTATCCCGATATGGTTGCCCGGTTTCAGTCGGTAATCAGCCTGGAGATGAAGAGCCAGCTGCTGGAACAGACCGGCAAAGAGAATCCTGCGCGCATCATAGCCTGTGTGGGGGGTGGCAGCAATGCTGCCGGAGCTTTCTTCCACTACCTCGACAACGATGAGGTAGAGCTGATCGGCGTGGAAGCAGCCGGGAAAGGCGTGGAAACAGCAGAGACCGCTGCCACACTGCTGGTGGGAAAGCCCGGGGTGCTGCATGCCAGCCACACCATACTGATGCAAAACAGCGATGGCCAGATTACCGAACCCTACTCCATCTCCGCAGGACTCGACTATCCCGGAATAGGCCCCCTGCATGCCCACCTCTACACGTCAAAACGGGCCCGCTATATTGCGACAACCGATGAAGAGGTGCTGCAGGCAGCCCTGTTACTGACACAAAAGGAGGGAATAATTCCTGCGCTTGAATCAGCCCATGCCCTGGCCGGCTTAAATAAAATAACCATGAAAAACGATGAGGTTCAGGTAGTAAACCTTTCAGGAAGTGGTAACAAGGATATGGAAACCTATCTGAAATACTTTGGGTATTAGGTGAATGCCCATCATACACAGAACAAAAAAAATTTATTATGCAACCGGTATCACTCGTTGTCTCCATCTGCAAATTCAGCGTATAAAAATTAAACAAATGAACAACAGAATCAACCAGCTTTTCGAAGCAAAAAAGAGTCATATCCTGTCGATCTATTTTACAGCAGGCTTTCCAAATCCTGACGGCACAGCTGATACGATCCGCCAACTGGAAAAAAACGGAGTCGACCTGATCGAAATAGGAATCCCCTTCTCCGATCCTACGGCCGACGGACCGGTTATTCAGCACAGCAATGAGGTGGCACTGAAAAATGGGATGTCACTGCAACATCTCTTTGATCAGTTGAAAGATATTCGGCAATCGGTAAAAATTCCACTCATACTGATGGGATACTTTAATCCGGTTATGCAATTCGGAGTGGAACAGTTCTGTCTGAAATGTGCAGAAACAGGGATTGATGGTGCCATTATTCCCGATCTGCCCCTGGAGGAGTACGAAGAACATTTCAAACCCTGGTTTATCAAAAATAACCTGCATAATATTCTCCTGATCACTCCCCAAACGCCCGAAAAACGCATTCGCCTGATTGATCAGGCATCCCGGGGATTTATCTATATGGTCTCTTCGGCATCAACGACCGGCATGGGAAAAAAAGTTGAAGACTTTCACAGGGACTATTTTCAGAGAATCAACCATATGAATTTGAAAAATCCCCGGCTCATCGGATTTGGAATTTCCGACCACAACACGTTCGATAATGCCTGCCAGTATGCGAATGGCGCCATCATCGGCAGCGCATTTGTACACGAACTGGGGAGAAATAATGAACTCAATACCACGGTAAAAAATTTTATCGAAAAGATCCGGGGAACAACCCGGCCCGGATAAAAAAAAAGTTAATCTTTTTTAACCCGATTTTTAAAAAATCCAATAACTATCAACCAATCAGCAGGGTAATAAAAGACAATATGGTATGGCATTGTTAATGTATGTTAAACCCTATTTTACAACATACGTTTACTCAATTTAAACGGTTATATTAAGGACGAATTTGTAACAATTAAATTTGTATAGCCATGCTCGATTACGCAAAAATTATTTTACCAAAAGTGAGTTTTAGTAAGCAACTGTTCAGAAAAGAACTTACTAAATGCCTTCAATGGGTAGAGCCCGCCGAGGTACAAGAGTTGCACGACTGGTGTTATGAAAATTTCAGAGATAGGTATCCCGATGTTTTGGAGGAGGTTTTCTCCTGCATTGCGGCGTAAAAAATAGTGCCCCGCCGGTTTCGGCGGGGCTTAATTTTATTAACCAAATTCCCACATACAATATTAAAATCCTACCAGCCGATCCAGGCCCCAAAACAGTCCAAATGTAATTGCCACACCCGCAACTGTTCCGACGGCCAGAGAGAGCCAGATAAAAACCGGAAACTTTTGATTTTCAACCTCAGAACCGGTGGTAATTACAATCCGATTCAGATTTACCTTTTCTTCCATAATCACAAATTTATATTTCAAAAGAGAACGATGACAGCGCTCATCGCACCATACCATCTCATCTTCTTCCCACAAGGGGTTACAACACCCATTATGTCAAACAAATATCTATAACCAAACGACTTTTTAACTTAATTAGTATTCAATCTTAATCCTCCAAAATAAAAAAAACCCTGACTGAAGCAGGGTTCCTTCTTACCGGTTAACCCGGTTTACTTCTCTAAATCGTAGGTATAGTGACTACTGTAAGAACTTAATACCACCCGATAACTTCCCTTTTCGAGTTTGGAAAGATCATATCCGTGTGTTATATTAAAATCACGACCCAGATCCGATTCAAAAACAAGCCCGTCAGATCCATAGATCACCAACGTCAGACTCTCTTCTTCAAAATTCAAATAGGAAAATTTTAACGCATTATCTTTAAAGCTAAAATAAGGAGCCAGAAGAATCTTCTGATCCCCAATTACTATACCGCTGTCTGACACTTCCAGTTTATTGATCACCTTGGTATCATTAACCCGCAGGGAAACCGTATAATTACCCTCTTCCAAATTCTTCACATCGTAAACCTGACGGAAATCGACCGATGGATTGGTGGTCTTCTTGTAATAAACCAGGTCTCCATTCGCAGCCCGAAAACTAATCTCGTAGAAGACCGGACGGTCATTTAAAACGGTTACCACGGCTTTCTCAGCGCCTAATGGAATAATGTTCATCGTCGGATTCTCTATGGCTGAAGTTGCCATACCTAAACCAACCAGAGCTATGGCCAAAATTGTTCTCATTTTTATCATCTCATTAATTTTTAGTTGTTAATGTTGGTGCAAACCTACCCCAATTTATTTACTATGTTGTAAAACATATCTTAAAATTGCATTAAATAAATGTAAACAATAGAATACTTGTTGGTATTTTATTATTGTAATATATTGATAATCATATATTTATACAACCAATAGCGTCATATCAAAAACTGTGCCTTTCTTCCAATTGATATGTTAAATATTTTTTACTTATTTTGTAGAAAGCAATATTTATGAAGATAGAGATTCTGCAACTTTTAGATGGAGCCAGGGCGGCCAGGGGATTAACGGTAATCATTGATGTGTTCAGGGCTTTTTCCACAGCTTGTTATGCATTTGCCCGGGGAGCAGAGCAGATCATTCCGGTTGGTAGCATTGAGAGAGCTTATGAGTTAAAACGGGAGAATCCACATTTTCTGTTAATGGGAGAACGGGATGAAAAGCGGCCTCCCGGATTTGATTTTGGCAACTCTCCCTTTCAACTAAGCGGTGAAAATTTGATGGGAAAGACATTGATACACACAACGAGTTCGGGCACCCAGGGGATTGAAGCGGCGGTTAATGCAGAAGAGATAATTACGGGCAGTTTTGTCAATGCAGGGGCCATTGTTCAATACATTAAAAACCGGCAACCGGAGCGGGTATCGCTGGTTGGCATGGGTTATGCCTGTGCTTACCCCACCGATGAGGACACCCTGTGTGCAACGTATATTCGTAATGAGATTACCGGACTACCCAACGATATCATCAAAATGAAGGAGGTTATCAGAAAAGGTACGGGCAGCCGTTTCTTTGGAACAGAAAGCCAGCAGTGGGCACCGCAAGAAGATTTCGATCTCTGTCTCAATCTGAATACCTTCAATTTTGTTCTTCGGGTTGTCCGCGACAGCAATAATTATACGCTCCATAAGATCGAAAACCAAACCGTTATATAGGTCACAATGAGATGAAACGATATAATTTTGACGAAATCATTCCCCGGGAGGGGACGAATTGCATCAAGTACGATGGCAGGGAGTGGATATTTAAGCGTAACGATCTGCTGCCACTTTGGGTCGCCGATACCGACTTCAGAACTCCCGATTTCATTGTTGAAGCCATCCGCCAACGGTTATCCCACGAAATTTTCGGATACACAATCAGGCCAGACTCCTGGTACGAAGCGATTATAACCTGGATGAAGAAGCGACACAACTGGACCATTCAACGGGAGTGGATCTCGTTCAGTCCCGGCGTCGTTGCCGGCCTCTCCACTGCCATTGAAACCTTTTCAAATGCGGGCGATGGGATTATTGTTCAGCCACCGGTCTATTTTCCTTTTTTCGATGTAGTAAAAGGGACCAACCGAAAAATGGTTGAAAATCCCCTGCAGCTTCGAAATGGCAGGTACACCTTTGACTTCAACGATCTGAAAGCAAAAATTGACAAGAGCTGCCGGTTGCTGTTGCTCTGCAATCCACAAAATCCGGGAGGTACCGTCTGGACTCCTGATGAGCTCAATGAGTTATCCGGGATCTGCCTGGAGAACCATATGATGGTTATCTCCGACGAGATCCACTCCGACCTGATTTACCCGGGACATCGGCACACCCCGTACGCATCGCTCTCAGACGATGCAGCAAAAAATTGCGTGATCAGTATGGCACCCAGCAAAACCTTCAATGTTGCCGGACTGGCATCATCGGTTGTCATCATTCCCGACCGGGAGAAGATGGCTCGTTACGAAAAAACCCTGGGAATTGGCCATTTAGGCATGGGAAATATTTTTGGATCGATCGCTCTGGAAGCAGCTTACCGGTATGGTGACGAATGGCTGGAACAGCTTCTGGACTATCTGTGGGAAAACTACCTCTTCCTGGAAACATTTTTCAGCACACATCTTCCCATGGTATCGGTCATGCGCCCGGAATCAACGTTTCTAGTATGGCTCGATTTCCGGCGCTACGGCATGACCGATTCTGAGCTAAATCGGTTTATCGTGGAACAAGCGAAAGTCGGGTTAAATAACGGAGCCCGCTTTGGTCGCGGAGGAGATGGGTGGATGCGCCTGAATATCGGGTGCCCCCGAAGCATCCTTGAAGAGGCTCTTCTGCGACTAAAGCGGGCTTTTGATTCGATTAAATCTGTTTAAAAAAATCGTTCCCTTTATCGTCTACAATGATAAAGGCCGGGAAATTTTCAACGTCAATTTTTCGGACAGCCTCCATGCCCAATTCAGGGAAGTCAACCACCTCTACCTTTTTAATGCTCTCTTTGGCCAGGATGGCGGCCGGTCCGCCAATGGATCCCAAATAAAATCCGCCATATTTCTTGCAGGCATCGGTAACCTGCTGAGTACGGTTCCCTTTGGCCAGCATCACCAGTGATCCTCCCCGGCTCATAAACTCATCCACATAGGGATCCATCCGGCCGGCCGTGGTTGGGCCAAAACTACCGGAAGCCATTCCTACCGGTGTTTTTGCCGGTCCGGCATAATAAACCGGATGATTTTTAAAATATTCCGGCATAGGCTTACCTTCATCCAGCATCTTTTTAATCTGCGCATGAGCAATATCTCTGGCAACGATCAGTGTTCCGCTCAAATTCAAGCGGGTTTTCACCGAATACTGACTTAACTCTTTGCGGATCTCATCCATGGGTCTGTTCAGATCAATATTGACCGCCGGTTGCAAGTGCGGCGCCTCTTTGGGAAGGAACCGGGCCGGATTGCGCTCCAACTCTTCCAGGAATATTCCATCGGCCGTAATTTTTGCTTTGATATTCCGGTCGGCGCTGCAACTCACGCCCAATCCTACCGGACAGGAAGCAGCATGTCGGGGCAGGCGAATAACCCGTACATCATGAACAAAATACTTTCCGCCAAACTGTGCACCAATACCACTCTCCCGGCAAATCGCCTCTACCTTCCGCTCCCATTCCAGATCGCGAAAAGCCTGACCTCCGGCATTTCCTTCCGTGGGCAGATGGTCGTAATACCCGGCTGATGCTTTCTTCACGGTGGCCAGCGTAGCCTCGGCTGATGTGCCACCAATGACCAGGGCCAGATGGTAAGGCGGACAGGCCGATGTACCCAGGTCGTTAATTTTCTCACGGACAAACTTCGCCAGATTCTCCTCCGTCAAAAGCGATTTGGTCTGCTGGTATAAAAAAGTCTTATTGCCCGATCCTCCCCCTTTGGTAATAAACAGAAATTCATATTGTTTTCCCTCCTCAGCATAGATATCAATCTGTGCCGGGAGGTTGGACCCGGTATTTTTCTCTTCAAACATGGAGAAGGGAACCACCTGGGAATATCTCAGATTTCTGTTTTTATACGTTTCAAAAATTCCTTTAGAGAGATGTTTAGCATCGTTAACACCAGTGTAGACATCCTCCCCCTTCTTGCCTATAACAATCGCAGTGCCTGTATCCTGGCAGGTAGGAAGCTCACCTTCAGCCGATATCATCTGGTTTAGCAACATGGTATGGGCAACAAAACGATCGTTGTCTGTAGCCTCAGGATCCCGGAGAATTTGCGCCAGTTTCTCCAAATGAGCAGAACGAAGAAAAAAGGAGACATCGGTGATTGCTTCTCTCGCCATCAGCTCCAGCCCTTCGGGAGCCACTTTCAGCAACTTCCTTCCGTCACATAAGACCTCGGAAACAAACTCCCTGGTTAATAACCTGTACTTGGTCTCATCCTTCAACAGAGGAAAGGGTTTTTGATAGATAAATTCTGCCATGCGTATCGATTTTTTTGATTATTCTTTCTGCAAAGATAAAATTTATCCCGGGTCTCTATGACATGGCTTTCAATTCACCCGAAAGATAACCCGGTTTATCCGCTGAACCGGAATCCTTTATCTCACTCTTCCAGCAGATACCTCAATTGATCGAGCATAATCGGAACATCCTCTTCCTCAATACCCTGGCTCAGCAAGTGAGGCAGATCCTCTTCAAACACACCGATAAAATCACGATCGGTAAACCCCGCTGAAGAGATCGATTTCCGGTAATGCTCAAGCGCCTGTTTCCGGTTTCCCAGGCTCCACTGAACATGCCCCATATTCATAAAGTCATGTTTATTGGGACCCTCTTCGATCAGTCGAAGCAGGTATTTCTCAGCCTGTTCAGGCTTCCCCGACAGAAATGAACACCAGGCAATCGGTCTCCATACCTTTTTATTTTCAGGCGACAGATACTCCACTTTAAAATAACACTTCAATGCCTCCGCATAACGATTCAGTTCCAACAGGCAGTGCCCCATGTTCAGTTGATTATTCAGGCTGTCGGGGTCCAGCTTTTCAGCCAACTGATAATATTCCAGTGCCTTATCGGGCTGCTTCATATTCCGGTAACAGAGGGCAATTTTTCTCAGATTCCACAGCCGGTTAATATCAAACAGCTCTGCCTTCAGATAAAGGTCTAATGCATCCGGATAGTTGCCCAGTTTCTGATGACAAAAAGCGGCCTTTTGATAATATTCACCGCTCTTTTCCGTCTGAAGCAGGAACTGAAAAATCTCAACTGCCTCTCCATAATGATCTTTCGCGAAGTAATACGCTGCTATATTTTTCAACACCGCGGGATCTTCTTTGAGAATCTCCCCCAAAGCCAATGTATTATGAAAATCAAATCGCCAGGTAAAGATATCTTCAAAATCGGATCTTCGTGGGAATAGCTTATAAAAGCGGTATAGATCCTGGATATATTGATTGGATATAAATCCGGTTTTCCTGCCGGGACTTGTCATCTCTTCGTCTTTCTCCAACTCCCTGATCTGATTCATCTCCGCCTGAATTCCCTGCACCATAAACTCACGGCTCTCCTCGGGCAAACTTTGCATGCTGAAGCTGAAAGAGTATTTATCGGAGTTGCATAAAATGGGTGCCATCCCGATAATCTCCAATAGCTGAACCAATGACTTTTCGGGATCCTGTAATGCCGGGATGATTTCCGGATTTTCGGTAAAAAATGGAATAAACCAGTTACCTGTTTCACCGAAAAAAGGAAATGATTTAAGCATGGCAAATGATCCCATAAATACATCAGCCCCTTCCATCTGAAGCTCAGAAAACTCCTCCATCTTATCTAAAAGCCCGGGGCTATCTTTAAACAACTCTTTCCAATCGGGATTTTTATCCTCTGTCAGCCCCTCCTCCATCAAACTGTCGAGGTTAATCTTATCTTTTAAGGTCGGACTCATTTTTATCATTTCAGGAAGAATCTCATCCCGGATGCGCTGTTGTAATTTCTCCGTCTCCTTACTCCGAATGAACTGCACAATGATTCGTTCAATATCACTTTTAAACCCGGAATCTTCATTCAGTATCTTCAACCGGCCAATGATTTCAGCATAGAAGGGCAATCGTCTGTCATATCGATAGAGATTAATAAGCAGACCGGTCAATGCCCGTTGACTTATCTCTATCTCTACAGATTCGTATGCATCGAAAAGCAGGATGAATTTATCCTGGTCAAAAAACCGCTGAAGACTGAGCATCAGAGCAGAAACCATAAACGATTTATAGTAAACAGGAATCACGGGACTCATCATGAAGAGGTGCATTGACGCGACATCCTCTGATGTCAATTTGTCACAATACCAAACGTGGTAAAACAACCGTTGCATCATCCGATGCTGCTCCTCCCGGGTTCCCGGTGAGACGCCAAAATCATTTTCCTGCAGATAAAAGTCCTCCAGACGGTTGACAAATGATGTCGTGTTGTCAATGAATTTCCCCTTGAATGCCCGCTTCATTTCGTACTCAATAGCGAGAGACAGGCGCATCCGGGTGGCTTCATACACCTGATCTGCCAATTCAAAAACCGAAACGATCAGTTTTCGGTAGATCTTTTGGCGCTCCGGATCACGAATCCCCTCTACCGTATATTTCAACATGAAATGATAGGTCTCCTCCAGATTGTGATACTGATCGTACCAAATGCCCAGACCATTCTCTGAGATAAGCTTTCCCAATAAATCAAAAGCAGGCTTCAATCGCCTGGATTCCAAATTATTGCATATCTCAACATAGATCCCCTTCAGTTCCCGGTCTGTCATAATTTCCGCTCCTATTTCAAATATACCCAGAATCTGCCCTGCTGCAAAAAGTAATCCAAAATCGTTTCCACTGCCCACGCAAATATGAAATACGACGCAATCACGCTTCAACCAATTAACCTGCAGGCACTTACCGATGGCCCCTGCAGATTATCTTTCAACTGTCAGGATATCATACAGAAACCGGGCAATCCGTTTTTCAAAGTCATCAATCTGTTTCACCGGTGTATGGGCAGCTCCCTCATAGGTGATCAGTTCACACTTCACCCCTTTGGCATCGAGACTCTGCTTCATCTTCACCGAGCCCTCATAAGGAACCGACTGATCGGCAGTACCATGCACGATTACGGTAGGTATCGCTTCATCGGAAACCTCCAGACCGCCCCAACGGCCACCTGGACTACCCCACAGGTTTACGAAGCCTGTCACTCCCGAACGGTTCAATCCGGGATAGAGACTCCGGTTACTCAGGCAAAAATTGGATGCCAATATTCCCCCGGCCGATCCTCCACCTACAATGATCTGCGTGGTATCGATGCCAAGCTCCTGACCATGGGCCCGCAGCCACTCCAGACACGCTCCGGCATCGGCCACGGCATCGGCAATAGTCCCATAGATATCGGCCTGCGGATCGGCACGCAACCGGTACTCGGGAGATATACAGACATACCCTTTTTTTGCAAACCGGGTAGCCATCATCACAATGTACTTCTGAGTTCTGTCGCCACCCCGAAATCCGCCGCCATGAATCCATACAATGGCAGGCCGCCCTGTCTCCCGATCACCGGCCGGCGAATAGATGTCCAGCAGAAGATCAACCATCTCTCCCTTCTCGTTCAATGAGCTTGTAAAGTGAATATCCTTTTTAATTTCAACCTCTTCAAAGAGGTTATTCAGGTATCGGGTCGTGCCATTTGGCTGCTGTTCTGACTCTCTCACCATCGGCATCATTCCCGGTGCAAACCCGAAGGTTATCATCAAAAAAAGAAAACTTATCGCAATCATACCATTTCTCATTTTTAATTTTTAATTTTTAATTTTTAATTTTTTTAACTTCAAAAAGCATTTAACGTCTGAACAACCGATTGGATCGGTTCCAAAGAATCCGTGCCACAAATACACTTCCATCACTTCCATACCTCTCCACACCCCGGGGCTGCATCCACTCTGCCACGGTAACCCAGGTCTCCTTTTCGCTTATATCGGTCACACCAAAATTCCCCAGTCGTGCTCCCCGTTCAGGAACCAAAATTTTTTCCGTATCCCGAATTACACAGAGTCGTTCTGTGTCAACCTGACCGATAAAGAGAGGCGCCCGGTGCCGAAATACATGATCGTTATTGGCTCCCCGACGCGTATAAACTAAAAACAGCTTATCGCTGTGCGTTATCCAATGCTGCTGAGTATTATAACTCCCCAGCTCACGCCCGTCATCAAACGTCCAGGGTTGGTAGCTGTCAACGTGAATTCCATCCCGGCTACGGGCAACAAAACCCAGGTTATCATTCCGGATGGTCAGGTAAAAACAGTCCCTGAATTTCGTCAGCGAAGGTTCATGCAATCCCCGGGTTTCATTTTTCAGCTCCAGCTCGGTACCATGTTCGAGATACTGTAAATTTTTGCCATCGAAGGAGCAACGACAAACGGTTACCAGTGAGTTCTTTCCCGGAGGTCGAAAAGAGATGGGCAGAAGAATGGTGCCATCATCCAGGTCGAAGCGCTGTGCGCAGCCGGCTCCGGCATTGTAAAATTTCTCCTCATCGGGCATTTGAAGCTTTTTCCATGAGTTCCACCTACCCGAATTGGTGTCGTATACCGAATATGCCGTATGTCGTGGGCGGGGTGTTGTCACTTTCCATTCGGATGTATAAGCAACCGTGTGTCCGGTTCCTAAAAGTTTACCGGAAGCCCGGTGCCAACCCGGCCAGAAATCACTCACAGCTACCGGTCGGTTCACACCATCAATCATCTCGTAGCGGGGCCGGAGCGCATCGAGTTCCTGTGGGCTGGTCCAACGCTTACCAAGGTCAGCAGTTTCAAAACCATACATACCACGGAAAACATCGCTGCCCGCTAAGTCAAGACTGTTCATTGTCATAACGACTTTGGGATTGGACCTTTTCCCATCTCCCGGGATAATACCAGCGCGGGGATGGCTCCAGCAACGTTCATCATCAAAGTAGCGGGTTGCAACATGCAAATCGAGCCGGAACGCTTCCGGGTTCCCTAACCTGACCAACGGTGGAAGAAGCAGCCAGGAGATGCCCCCAGCCGATTTCTGAATAAAGGTCCTTCTCGTCGTTGAATGATCCATCCTTTTCTACTTATGCTCCTTTTTGCGTCTCAACGCCTCTAAAAAATAGTAGTCGGCATAATTTAATGGCACATCAATCTCTGAACCATGAGGGATGCTTCCAACCGAATGCATCAAAAGAAAATTCCCGTTTTCACCGGGTGCCGCCCGGTATGCCGGTCCGGCCAGGCTCTCCATAATCTTATCGGCCCATCCCCGAAAATAATCATGGTTTTCATAGGTTGCCAGCTCATACAGTGCCGAAGCCATAATAGCAGCGGCAGAAGCATCGCGCTTTGCATACGGAATATTGGGGGCGTCATAATCCCAGTAAGGGATGCCATCTAAGGGCAGTTTTAACCGGTTCACCACCGCATCAAATGCCTTTATTGCCTGATCGAGGTATTTTGGGTCTCCCGTTTCGCGATAGCACATGACAAAACCGTAAATTGCCCACGACTGTCCACGGGCCCAGGTTGAGTGATGTGCAAATCCCTGTGCTGTATGCCTGTTGCGCACAGCCCCATTTGACAGGCTGTAATCGATCACATGCCAGGTTGAATGGTCGGGACGAAAATGGTGTTCCATCGTTTTGTCGGCATGGCTGACGGCAATTTTATAAAACGAGGAGTCACCCGAAAGCTTCGTAGCAGAAAAGAGCAGCTCCAGGTTCATCATATTATCGATGATAACCGGGCACTGCCAGCCTCGTTGCGACTGCCAGCCTCCGGTCACATTCCACGACTGAATGACTCCGGCTTCAGGCCTGAAGCGGGTCGACAACGACCGGGCCGCCTGAATAATGACCTTCTTATAAGCTTCATTGCCGGTTAAGGCTAAAGCATTCCCGAAACTACTGCCGATCATAAATCCCACATCATGGTGCGATGTAAGATACTGAATCGTATCAAGAGCTTCTGTGTACCTGATCCCCAACTCTCTCCATTTTTTGTTACCGGTCAGCGCATACAACTGCCACATGCTTCCCGGGAAGAAACCCGATGTCCACTCTCTGGGGCCTATATATTTCATCTTACCATCGATCAGGCTCTTTGGATTCAGCATCTTCCCCGACCGCTCTATTTCATCGGTTTGTAGTCCATACTGCTTGACAGCAAATTTTACATTCTCCCGGATAAACCGGGCATCACTTCTCTTTTTCGGCGCAAAAGAGAAGGTCATTAAAATGAAAACGCCACAAACAAAAATTATCAATTTCTTCATAAATTTTCCATTTTTAATTGATACAAATATAGTACGCTTGGGCGGGGCCATGGCTCCGGGCGGGGCCGATCCCGATTTCGGTCCAACGTCTCCCACTTCAAAAGATACCGGATCCCCTTCTCATTACCTCTTCCCTTATCTCCCGATACCTGAACCTGCAGTCCCGGAAACGCTCCCTCAACATGCACTTCGTTGAACGGGGTGCGTTTCAATACCTTTCCAATCACTTCGAACTCCGGATTAAGCAACATAACACCACTGCCATATTTTACATGTCTGTATCCAAGCTCATAACATCCATCCGGTCGAAGCTTAAAATCGGTAAGAGACACTTCCATATTAATCGATCCCCGGCCCGAAAATTCCCATCGGTAGTCCCAGTCGGTCACCTGCTTTGAGATCCAACGATTCCCCTCTGTTTTTGCAATGTAAAATTGCAGGTTTCCAATTTCGTCATACTTATGATAGGCAAACAGCGGCTTATTCTCTTTATCGAGGCACAGCCGGGCTGCCAGGTTAATTATGCCGCCTCCGGGAGGAACCGGATCAACAATCAACGACCGCTTGTCGATGGTGGCCGGCAGTTCCACCGGTTCACCAAAGGCATTATACCACCGGATCAGGTCGGGACTCTTCATATACGACAGGTCATGATTGGTTTCACAATCGGGCGTATCACGCCACACCCAATAAATATGATACCAGTGATCTTTCATGAGCATCGGTTGTGTCTGATAGGCATTCATCAAACCCATGCCGTCAGTCAAATTCCGGTCGAAAAGCCTTCGCCATTTTTTTGACGATGTATCATAGATATTATAAATCTCA
The DNA here is from genome assembly GCA_964540165.1 of uncultured Mariniphaga sp. Classification (GTDB taxonomy): domain Bacteria; phylum Bacteroidota; class Bacteroidia; order Bacteroidales; family Prolixibacteraceae; genus Mariniphaga. The sequence continues at coordinate 16,362 of CAZILU010000016.1, read as the reverse complement.
TTTCCATTACCACTACTTCCATCACGGTAATGAAACAGAAGATCACCCTCCCGGTTCTTCATAAAGCGAGGATAGGTACACCGCTTCTCCTCTGATCCCACCATCTCCGTCACCTGCTCAAGAGAGGTGATATCTTCCGGATACTTACTTCTGAAATAGGTCAGCGGGTGAACGTGCATATTCCCGGCCAGATGAAGGTATCCCTCCTTATCGATCTCAAACGTCAGGTAGTTGTGGCTGTCCCATCCAACCACCGTGCTGGTACCTCCATGCGTTTCTCTTGAAGTGGCCGGCAGCTCACGAAGATCAAACCGGGCATCATCAAGGTTTCGCTGTCCAACAACCATAGTACGTCTGTCGTTGTAATAGGCAATGTACTGCCTCTCGCCGTGGGTCATCAGACAAAAGCCAACCGGATGGCCTGCCCATACCGAATCGATCGGGATAATTTTCACGATACGCTCATTTTGACCAGACTCGTCAATAACCACCTCCTTTTCAGCGGCTTGCGGAAATCCGCTGACCGACAGAAAAACCAACACAAATAATAGAATCAAATACCTCATTATGAACTAACTAAATATTACTAAAATATTTTCATGAACCTGTTTTTGACCAATCTATCCACTATTCTGTCTCTTCACCAGTAAGGCGAATTTCAATTTGAGTACGGTTGCCTTTAATTGTCCATGCCGGTATTCTCAGTTCAACCCGTTTCAATCCTCTGATTTGACGGTCAATCTCCAGCGGTGCCGGATAGAGCGAAACGACAGAAAAAGAGCATTGGGGATGTGAATGATTTTCCAGCTTCAATGATTTTCCATTTTTAATCAGTGTGGCGCCTTCACGGGTAATATTGACATCGGCCGTTGTAAGCAGTTGCCAGGTAATTACCTCGGTTGAATCCAATACTTCAATCATATCCTGTATGGTCAAAGAGACGGGAGTATCTTTAACAAACCTTCGCCGTGCGCTCTTTAATTGCCCCATAAATGTTGGCGTCAGATCGATGGTCGCTTCGGGCTGTTCACCCTCCTTAAAATCGATGATCGTTGCCAATCCTTCAGTTCTATGAAGCTGATCGTTAACCGTCAGCGTGCTGTGTCCAAAGTTATTTTTTGTAAGCAGGGTCCACCGCTCACACTCCTGGCAGCGGCCCCAGAGATTAAATCCAAGTTGCTCTAATTGGTTATAATCCTGATTGCCGGGATCAACGACCCACCGGACTCCATCCAGTTCAAACACAAAAGAACCACCGTCCATATTGCCATGATTTACCATTCCGCGACCTCCTTTCCCACCAAAATAGTATTGACGGGGATCGTTCTCTCCTCCGGTAAAAAAGAGCACCGGATTGGCACCTTCCCCTCTCCAGGCCACCGGCAGGGTTTTCTCCCCCTGCTTTTCATATTGGGAGATCCAGACGAGGGCAGCCCCGGCTAAACGGGCCAGTTCTCCCATCGATTCAGCGGGCATAAGAAAGCGCTCCCGCTCGAAATAGTTCTCTATACCTGTTTTGGCTGCAAACCATGCCAGCGTTATATCTCCCTGTTCACTTCTTGTTTCGCCACAATCAGCAAAGTTATAATACATCCCCGAAGGAGCATTCGTTAATACCCGAAAGGTAGCACTCTCCATAAATCCGGGATACTCCGAATGGCCGAAATCGGTTCCAAATGCACTCTCCAGCATAGCGGCTGTAATAACAGAGAAACTGGTTCCATAACTCCAGTAGGTCGATCCCTCCGGATAGACCCCGTGAGGACGGTATTCGGTAAGTGCGTGGGGAATTCCATCCAGTGCCCGATAAATGGTTTTGGCAGCCAAAACCGGATCAATATCAGCAACGGCAATCGATGCTGCAATCATACCACCGTTGCAAACCTGATTCCAGTTATTGGTTCCGTTTACCCATCCCGGAGTTTTTCCATCCTCCGGCCAGCTGGGATTAATCCCCTTCTCAATCAAAGAGGTCTGAGCCAACCGGATCGTCGACCGGGGAAGCTTACCTGCAGTCCAGTCCAACGCCAGGGCTACTGCCATCGACATCTCCGCAACATCAAGAAAATGAGACGGATTCCAGTCAGAAAACTGACATACTGCCACAACCTCTTCATTAATCCGTCGAAGAATTACCGGATCTTTCTCAATGAAATAAACCATGCCCAGCATATTGATGCGATAGAGCATTTCCCTGGAAACAGACAGAAGCCGGCGACCAATCTGAATCCGCTCCAATAACGGCTCATCCAGAATACCGGTCGCATTTAACCGAATGGCCTGGTAATAATTCTGCACCAAAGGGTCACGCGTCAACTTTTTGCGTAAATCCTTCTCAATCTCTTTATTTAATACCAACCGTGGTAACGATTTCCGTAAGTTTTTCTTCAAATATTCTTCGTTAACCGGATTATGAAGCTTAGGTAACTCCTCCTCTGAAACGGATCTGTTTCCGGATGGTGTTGACGCAGCAGAAACCGCGGTGAAAAACAAAACGGTAAAAACTGTGACAAAAAATAGTGCAGTTGCAAATGGTCTCATCTCATTAAAATTTGATTAAAATACTATTTTCTTATATTGATAAAATCCGGTTTAAATATAACTCATATCCAACAGAATTAGACATAATCTCATCCAAACTCAGCTCCGCAAATCAAATACTGATTTCGATGGTTGCCGTTTAAAAAATTTTTATTCCTGAACATTCGTATATAGCATCTTTGCTCCTTGAATCCATAGTTGCTCAGCCATGTGAACAGCTCCGGCTGGTAATCAGGCACATCAACCACTACCGGTTTTCCGGATAACCGGTTAAGGGCCGTAGTTAGAATTACCTCTGCTGTGCACCGGTCATTTGCCATCATTGGGCCAATATGATAATAATGATTTCCCTCCCTCCCAAGGCAAAAACCTTCCATCGCATGGCCTTTCTGAACCATCCATCCATTCCCGGGAAATTTCCGGAGCAGGTAGTCTATCAGCCCGGCACGTGGCGTACCAAAAATCGCTGAATCAAACGATATCATCGTCTCCTTTACATCACTGGTCACAGGTAATACCATGGTTGCCGGGTTATGCAATGCGGGCACCGAAACCGAAGCAGCGACCCAGCGAAAAATCCTGTATTCATTCTGAAAGCCCAGTTTTTCATAAACCGGTACCCCGGCAGGTGTAGCATCCAGCTTAATGACAATCCGGTTGCCAAGCAGTTCAAATATCCGGGTTAGAATCATTTTACTATACCCTCTGCCCCGAAACTCCGGATGAACCAACACCATAGCAATCCATGCAACCTCAGCATTGTAATTCATGGCAATGGCAGTGCCAATCACGCGGCTGTCAAAAAAAAGAGCCAGACAGATATTCCCCGGATGACTAATCATGAATCTCCAATCGGTTATGGATTGATTCCATCCTTCATCTTTTGAGAGTTGCCAGGCATCGGATGCATGATCTATGGTTAATTCCCGGAGTTCAATCATGATCCAGAATAATTTTTTTATAGATAGTCACGGCATCCTCCAAATTTTTGATCAGGCAGTACTCATCGGTTTTATGTGCCATTTCCGGCTGTCCCGGACCAAGAATAATGGTGGGTGCTCCATTGAATGCAGACTGAAGAACGGCGCCGTCTGTCAGGTAGGGTAACGACCTTGGATAATTGTCATCGTCCGGGTGGATGTTGCATGCTCTGTAGACAGCGTGCACAAAAGGATCGTTTTCGCTGCTGGCAACGGCCGGCAGATTAACTAAAACTTCGATGTTAATTTCGGTTCCGAATAAATCCTTCAGTTGTTGCAGTAGCTCCTGATGACTGACAAGCGATGTTGTTCGTGCATCGATGGTAAACTCGGCAAAATCGGGAACCGAGTTGAGGTTAATCCCGCCGGACATCTTTCCCACATTGAGGGTGGAGCGTCCCAGCAGAGGATCCTTCTGGTCTTTGAAGTCAAACGTCTCGGCTTTCAAAATGGCATGGGCTGCTTTATAAATGGCATTTTCACCCAGGTGCGGCATCGAAGAGTGAGCAGTCCGGCCTTTCGCAGACAAGTTCAGATAGAGGCCCCCTTTATGTCCGATCGCCGGCTGATTGGCCGTAGGCTCTCCAACGATAACGCCTCTGACCGGATAAAAATTATTATAATTCGACACGAGGTGCGCAGCCCCCTGGCATCCGGTCTCCTCGCCGGCAGTCAGCAACAGCTGCACTCCTCCTTCGGGAGCCCCCTCGTCAAATGCAGCAACAGCAGCGATGATCATGGCTGCTAAGCCTCCTTTCATATCGCTCGAGCCACGGCCAAAAATCTTCCCGTCAACTACCTCACCTGCCAAAGGATCCATTTGCCATGGAGCCGCTCCGAATGGGACCGTATCAAAATGCCCCGAAAACAGTACCGATGGCTTATCAACAGAGCAACCCCGTTGAGCAACCAGATGCAACCGGTTTTCTCCATATGGGATATATTCGACCAGAAAACCACAGGATCCCAATATATCACCAGCATACCGGGCAAGAGCTGCTTCACTACCGGGTGGATTAACCGTTTGAAACTGAATAAACTTCCGGGTCAGCTCTGTCACATCGGGCAACAACATCTTTTATTTAATTAAAGTGAGTTCAGATAACCAATAATCTTGCTGTACATATAATAAACCATGAGAGAAATTAAAATGAATCCAAAAACGGCAACAATATTCTGCCAAAGATTATTTTTCAATTTCCCCATCACCTTTTTGTTGTTAAGAATCAAAAACATGCCAATGGCAATGAAGGGAACGGCTAAAATTGATGAAGCCTGAGCCATAATCAGGGTATAGATCACATTCCCACGAAAGAATACAGCGATAATCATCCCCATCAGAAGTGCGATGGTAGTAAACACCTTTGGCATCTTTTCATTCATAGACTTTCCGAGGCCTAATCCATCGGCCAGCAATCCACCCCCCATCACCGCATTTACCATTAGGGAAGAGAAGGCTGCGGCGCAAAGCCCAATACTAAAAACCACCTTGGCATAGCTGCCAAACAGGGACTCAAGTTGCAGAGCCATATCTGCAGCAGACTTCACAACAATTCCTTTGGGATGGAGTGCTGCCGCCGAAGTAATAATGATCAGCATCGATATTAATGCCAACAGCATATTTCCTGCAAGAGAGTCGTTAAGCCCCTGGCGCATATTCTTCTGCGACCACCCTTTGCTTTGCGCTAAATAGGATTGATAGAGCGCACCATGAAGAACAAACGTAGTACCGACAAGCGCTGCAATGATCTGTAAGTTGTCAAAAGAGAAAGTATGAGGGACAAATCCTCCGGCAATATCGCCAACCGAAGGTTTGGTGAGCACCAGGTTAAAAAAGAAGGCAAGAATCATGATCAATACCAGTAACATCATCAACTTTTCAAGCACCTTATACAGGTTCTTTGCCCAAAAGAGCAGAACGATGGCCGATGGCGTAAATATAAGCGGCCAAATCCGTTCATCGATGCCGGTAATCCCCTCCATCGCCACACCAACGCCCAAATTGTTTCCAAACTGAAAACTGGAGGCAGCCAGAAACGCAGATATGCCAATAATTATCGAAAACCACCGGCCATAATTTTCAGCAATTGACTGAAGAATCGTTTTCTGGTTCACCACGCCAAACCGCACCCCCATGGATGTATAAATTAACATGGAGATAATCGAAATTACAATTACCCACAAAAAGGCGTACCCGTGTTCCGAACCGATGGTGGAGGAGACGGTAATGCTGCCCGGACCAAGAACCACTGAAGCCAGAATAATACCCGGACCAAATGAACGAAGAAACTCTTTTACTTTAGTAAACCACTGCATTTCAAGATATTTTAGATTATAAAATTCATTCCGCTCTGCATCAATAAAGCAGGATGAAATTAAAATCGTTAAAAATAATTACTTTATGGAATTCGCAGCCCCCTTCAGCCAACTTTTTTGGGAATATACTCCTTCACCTCCACCTCTCCCCGGGCAACCAAAAGCGCGTTCATTGCAAGCGCTTCAAGTTCATCCTCACCCGGATAAAAATATACAGGCGCGATGAATTCTGTTTTTTTTCGGATAGCGATCTCCAGGCTCTTATTAAAAGCCATCCCTCCGGTAATAAGAATACCATCCACTTTTCCTTCCAGTACGACCGCCATTTCACCAATGATCTTAGCTACCTGGTAGAAAAGTGCCTCCTGATAGAACCAGGCTGCTGCATCGCCTGCATCGGCACGTTGCTCCACTTCAATCGCACTGTTCGTCCCTAAATAACTCACATATCCGCCTTCTCCCAACACCATCCGCTCAACCTGACTTTTTGAATATTTTCCGCTGAAGCAGATATCGATCAACTGTCCGGCGGGAAGCGTTCCGGAGCGTTCCGGACTGAAAGGGCCTTCTCCGTTCAGGCCGTTATTTACATCAATCACCCGGCCATATTTATGCGCACCCACAGAGATCCCACCACCCAAATGCGCTACTACCAGGCAAAGCTCTTCCACTTTTTTACCCACGCTGCGGGCATGCAGGCGTGCCGTAGCTTTCTGATTCAGCGCATGGAATATAGAACGTCGTTCAAAAAGGACATGGCCGGCTACCCGGGCAATCGGTTCTAACTCATCGGTAACGACAGGATCGGCAATATAAGCCTTAGCCCCCGGAATTTGAAGGGCAATATAATCGGCTAACAATGGCCCCAAATTGCTGGCATGCTGTCCCAATACTCCCTCCCTTGCATGCCTGAGCATTAACTGATTAATCCGGTACACTCCCGACTCCACCGGATAGGTCATTCCACCCCTTCCAATAATGAGCTTAATCGAATCAACATCGATACCTTCTGCTACCAAAGAATCAATAATAATGCTTTTTCTGAAGTCAAACTGGTCAACAACCTTTTTGTAACGCATCAGGTCATCCAATTCATGCCGGATTGTTTTATTCAATATGCATTTCGAATCAAAATAGACAGCAAATTTCGTGGAAGTTGACCCCGGATTAATGGCAAGTATTCGATGCATTACCGTTCAGTTTAGCTAAGAAGTGAAGCCAATACAATGGAATTTAATTTTGTCTCCTTGCTGTCACCGCGTGATGAGACAATAACCGGAACTCTGGCTCCGGTAATAACGCCGGCCATCAGGGCATGACACAATTTGGAGTTGGTTTTATAAAAAACATTGGCTGCATCAATATTCGGAAAGAGCAGGCAATCAGCATCTCCGGCCACTACAGATGAAAAACCTTTGATGACAGCTGCCTCACGATCGATGGCAACATCAAGGCCCATGGGCCCATCGACAACGCCCCCCATGATCTGCCCAACCTCCGACATTTTAGCTAAAATTGCTCCGTCAGTGCATGCAGAAATAGAAGGAACAATCTGTTCGGTCGGAGCAATTACAGCAATCCTGGGTGTCTCAATTCCCAGCTTCCTGGCAGCATCAATCAGATATCGAACCATGGTAATTTTCTGTTTCAACTCCGGATAGGGAATAACCGCTGCATCCGAAAAAATTAACAACTTCGGAAAGTTAGGATTCTCTACCACAGCCAGATGACTCAACACTCCCTGTGCGCCAACCAGGTCGAACTCCTTTTTTAATAGCACTTTCATAAACAGATCGGTCGGAACTAATCCTTTCATCAGCATATCGGCCGCCCCCTTATGAATGAGCTGAACAGCACATTCAGCCGCCTCCGGCACAGAAGATGCATCGATAATTTCAAAGATCTCCGGATCTACCTTAAGCAGATCGCAGCTGATCCGAATCTGATTTCTGTCTCCGGTAATAACAGCCGACACCAAACCCAACGTCACAGCCTCACTCAGTGCTTCAAGCGTATGACTGTCTGTTCCATTTACGGCAACCAGTTTTCTGGTAGGACGCTGTTTTACCAAAGAGAATAATTCATCGAAACGTGCCAATCCCATAATTCGATTTTCTTACGAAAATAGAATATTCATCGGTACAAACAGTCATTAATTGGCAGATTTATTTATGTTGTTGACCATAAAATCCGATGGACCGCCTGATCCCTGCATCCGGAAACAATCAAGTTCGTTTTTCGTTAACAATCTTTTCGGTATCAAGGGCAATCATTAACTCTTCGTTGGTCGGGATCACAACAACCTTTACCGGTGAGTCATCGGTACTGATCACCCCCTCTTTTCTGAATCCGCTGTTTTTTTCCGGGCTCATATGAATGCCCAAACATTCCAGCCCGCCGGCAGACTCCATCCTGACTGTGTCAGAATTCTCACCAATACCTCCGGTAAAAATCAGGATGTCAAGCCCTCCCATTGCTGCAACATATGAACCGATGTATTTCTTAACACGGTAATTATAAATTTCAAGCGCATTGGCTGCCCTGGAGTTTCCCTGAACTTTTGCCTCTTCAATCTCACGCATATCCGATGACACCCCCGACAAACCAAGCATCCCGCTGTGCTTATTTAACAAGGTACTCACCGACTTCACACCCAGATCCTCCTTTTCCATGATATAGGTTACGACACCAACATCAAGATCGCCCGAACGGGTTCCCATGACCAATCCTTCTAACGGCGTAAATCCCATACTGGTATCGTACGATTTCCCACCTTTAACAGCGGCAATGGAGGCTCCGTTTCCCAGGTGACAAGAGATAATTTTCTGCGCTTCGAAATGGCATCCCAGCAATTCACAGGCTCTTTTCGTCACATAACGATGGCTGGTTCCATGAAAACCATACCTTCGAATGGCATACTTTTCATACAATACATAGGGAATGCCATACATATAAGACTTTTGATCCATACTTTGATGAAAAGCCGTGTCAAAAACACCGACCTGGGCAATACCGGGGATAAGCTCCATCATGGCATAAATACCTTTCAGATTGGGTGGATTATGCAATGGAGCCAGATCGGTGCACTTCACAAGCGCATCGATCACGGCCTCGGTGATAAATTCACTTCCATGAAAATACTCCCCGCCATGAACCACCCGATGCCCAACCGCATCAATCTCTTCAAGCTTCTCCAAACAACCATACTTATTACTGGTTAAAATGCCAAGGATATACTCAATCCCACTCTTATGATCCAGGATCTCTCCTTCAAAAACAATCTGTCGTCCATCTTCATGGTAATGTTTCAGAAATGACCCCTTCATGCCGAGCTTTTCAATACCACCCCGGGCAATAACTACCTGTTGGTCCATATTAAAAAGCTGATATTTTATGGAACTGCTTCCGCAGTTTAGAACCAATATCTTCATCTTTCTTACGTTGAAATTTTTCTAATAATTCAGATAATCAGTGACTGCCTCAGGCAGAGATTCAGGCGCATTTTGAGCCATCCTCATGAATTTTATTCCCATTTTTATCGTATTCATAAAATCCCTTTCCGGTAGAAATACCCAGGTGCTTGGCACGGACCAGTCTTTTGAGATACGGTGAAGGTTTGTAATGAACATCACCAAATTCCGTATAAATATTTTCCATCCACAAAACAATTTTATCAAGTCCCATTTTATCGGCTACTTCGAAAGGCCCCTGTCGCATACCCAATCCAATTTTCATGGTTGCATCAATATCCTCAAGCGATGCTACTCCTTCCATCAATATTTCACAGGCCTCATTAAGCATCACAACAAACATCCGGACGCTGACCAGCCCGGCCGATTCCTGAACGGGAATAAACCGACGGTTGATCAGGTGAACAAACTTGCAAACTTTTTCATAGGCCTCATCGGAGGTATATAGTCCCTTAGCCACCTCCATGATCCGGGCTTCCCGGGAGGAAACAGAAAAATGAAAGCTAACACAACGATCTTTATACTCCAGATCGGAAGACAGTTCCGTAATAACGATGGTCGAAGAATTGGTTCCAATAATACAATCCCGATCAACAACCTTTTCAATTTTTCTGAAAATCTCTTTTCGCTCCTCTACCTTTCCACCGCGATCCACTGCCCGAATGGCTTCAACAACAAAGTCACATCCAATCAGGTCGTTATAATCGAGAGAACCCTTAATCCGTGAAAGAATCGATCGCTTCTCACTTTCCGTCATACCCCAATGCTCAATTCGATCGTCGAGCACCTTTTCAACGCCCCGGTAAGCATCATCGATCTTCTCCTGGTTAATTTCAATAAAAACCACCTCAATCCCGTAAAAGCTGGCCACCCGTGCAATATTTTGCCCGACAAGACCACAGCCGATGATTCCAATTTTTGAAAAAAGAGCCCTGGAGACGTTTTTCTTCACCAACCCAAACTCCTCGATGGGTTCATAAATTACTTCACTTGCCATACATTTGATTTTTATGGAATTAGTCAACCACCTGATTCGATGTAATTGCCACCAGGTTTACAATATCACTGACAGAACAACCTCGTGAAAGGTCGTTTATCGGTGCAGCCATTCCCTGTAAAACCGGACCAATGGCTTCTGCATTTGCCAGGCGTTGAACCAGCTTATATCCGATGTTTGCAGCTTCAAGCCCGGGAAAAACCAACACATTGGCTTTCCCGGCCACTTCACTTTCCGGCGCTTTAAGCTTACCCACCGAAGAGACCAATGCCGCATCCAGTTGTAACTCTCCGTCGATCTTTAGTCCCGGAGCCATCTCACGGGCAATCCTCGTGGCGTTTATTACCTTATCAACCCGCTCATGGCGGGCACTCCCTTTGGTTGAAAAGCTTAACATGGCAACACAGGGATCCATGCCTGCCAGGGTGCGTGCAGTTTGTGCCGACATCACAGCGATCTCAGCCAGCTCGCGTTCATTCGGATCGGGCATCACAGCACAATCGGCAAAAACCAGTAACCCGTCATCCCCATAAGGTGAACCGTCAATAAACATTAGAAATGCCCCGGAAACAACGTTAACACCGGGAAGAGTCTTAATAAACTGAAATGCAGGCCTTAATACATCACCAGTAGAATTCACCGCACCGGCAACCTCTCCATCGGCATCACCATGCTTGATCATCAACGGAGCAAAAACCAACGGATCGTTTAACATTTCCAACGCAACTGTTTTCGTCAATCCCTTCGACCCGCGAATGTCAACCATCAAATCGGCATATACCTCCCTGCGAAGATCACTCCGCGGATCCACCAACTCAATTCCGATAATATCAACACCCTCCACCCCGGCTTTCCGTCTGATCACTTCCGGATCTCCCAATAAAATCACGTTTGCAATCTGCTGCTTCTGAATCAATTCTGCAGCCCTCAGGGTTCTCGGCTCATCCCCTTCCGGTAGTACAATACGGCGTAATTTATTCTTTGCCTGACGAATAATTTGATCTAATATTTTCATAATTAAAAGGCAAAAGGTAAAAGTTAAAAGGTACCGGTCTCCGGTCTTCAATCTCCGGTCTCCACTCCCTCATTTTTAATTCCTCATTTTTAATTTTTAATCCCTCTAAATTTCCAACGGAACTCGCATATGGTTAATTCTGATTGTTTATCGCAAAATTTTGTTTTGTTCGTTTCATCCGAACGGGTTAATTTTGATCTAATTTTTATTGAAAACAAAAGTAACAAAAAAACCCCGGTTGAAAATGAGAAAAACATTCAATAATGCCTAAATCTGATAAAAATCAAGGTTCCCTGATCTATTCAATTTTAACAAAAGATTGATTTTGTCATGTGGCATTGAGAGCATTCTTTTGAAATGCTTAATTTTGCAAAAAAAATATGCGCATCGACATCATCACCGTTTTACCTGAAATCCTGGAAAGTCCTTTTAACCACTCCATCATTCGAAGGGCTCGTGACAAGGGTCTGGTTGAAATTCATTTGCATAATCTGAGAGACTTTTCTGATGACAAACACCGGCGAGTCGATGATTACTCATTCAGTAAGGGCGCAGGAATGGTGATGGCTATTCAACCCATTGAAAAGGCGATAGAAACCCTGAAAAATGAGCGCAATTACGATGAGATTATCTATACAACGCCCGATGGAAACCGGTTTGATCAGCAAGAGGCCAACCGCTTATCCATGAAAAAAAATCTGTTAATCCTATGTGGTCACTATAAAGGCATTGACCAACGGGTAAGGGATCTTTTTATTACCAAAGAGATATCAGTAGGTGATTATGTCTTAACCGGTGGTGAACTTCCCGCCGCCATAATCACCGATAGTTTGATACGCCTTATTCCCGGCGTGCTTTCCGACGAAACATCGGCACTTACCGATTCATTTCAGGACCATCTGCTTAGCCCTCCTGTATACACCCGGCCCGCCGAATACAAAGGGCTTAAAGTCCCCGAAATCTTGCTTAGCGGGAACGACAAACTAATCGATGAATGGAAACACCGGCAATCGATTGAACGGACTAAAAGACTGCGACCCGACCTCTATCGAAAGTTCACCGGAAACCAGGAGGAGTAATCCTCCCATGAATTAAAAATCCCGGCTCTATTCAATCTGTTTCCGTTAGCCAGAGATGCTTTCCAAATCTTTGACAAATCGCCTATAGCCGTTGGCAAATCTTATGATAAGGACAAAACTGACAATGTTTTACATGGGACGTCTGGTCAAAGTCAGTCCCTCCCATAAAAACCGCCCCCAACAACCGCCCTAACTCTTTCTCAAAATCTTCTTTAATCGTTCCAAAAAAAAGATCCTGTTTGTCGTGTCTGATATTGGGTGAAAAATTCTCATTGAAAAATTTCCTGAGACAATAGATCGCCGGCATGACCTCTTCATTCCCATCGTTACAATCCTGGTAAATCCAGCAGTAAATTAATGCTTGCAAAATCTCTTTTTTGGGTTGCTCCAGCCCGGAAACAAAAAGGTCTTCAATAGCCTGTAAGCTAAGCGAATCTACATTTCCTGTTTTGTAATCCAAAATCCGGACGATCCCATTGACACGGTCAATCCGATCAATTTTTCCTCCCAGCAAAATAGGATATGTAGTTCCATCAACCGAAATTTCCAATTCACGCCGGCAACTTTTTTCCAACGACAAGAGATCAAAAGGAGCAATCTCACGGTCAATCTCTAACAAACGCCGGATAAACAGATTTATGTTCTCAAAAATCAATACCGTTTTTCCCTCCAACAATACCTGATCAGCAATAGGGTCCTTAATTTTAACGTAGTTTCTTCCAATAGACTTTTTAATCTCCTCTTCAATCAACCTACCGTTCTTTCGGATCATGTCAAGATGATCTTTCGTCACTTTTTTACCAACGAAAGGTTTGTAGATATTTTCGGCCACTTCATGAAAAACGGTGCCAAAAAGAGGGCTGTCAATCTCATCTTTGATATCTTCGGGTTCAGGCAATTGAAGCACATACCGGAAATAGAAACGAAGCTTACACTGCAGCCATGTATTTACAGACGTTGGAGACAGAGGAGTGCCACTCCTGTTCCGGGTATATAATACCTGTAACTTCTCATTCGATCCTTCAATAAGAATGGGAGGAACAGGACTATTTGAGAACTGAAAATCAAGCGTTCCGGATTCAACACGAAACAGCTCACTGTAAAGCAGTTGAAACCCATAACGACTTAACTCTCCGGTGCCAATTCCCTCCTTTATAGTGCTGTAAGTAGCCGTAATCCGATCAGCCCGCTGGATCAATCGAAAAAAATAATAGGCATACATGGCATCCCGTTCATCCGTTCCCGGTAATCCAAATCCCTTTTTTAAATTAAAGGGTATAAAAGATGGCGTCGATTGAACTGCAGGCCATTTACCCTCATTGAACCCTAAAATGATCAGATGTTTAAAGTCAAGACAACGGGTTTCAAGAACACCCATCACCTGCATACCCCGGAGGGGTTCTCCTTCAAATGCCACGGATACCGTTCCTAAATATTGATTTAATAATTTGAAATAGATATCTATACTGATCTCTCTCTCAGGATCAGCGGTGGTAGCAGTAACTACTGAATCCAATTTTTCTACCGCCTGATACACCGAAAATATCAATTCGGTTAATAACTGGTTTTCCGGTTCAGACTCTTTTACTTTTCCATAGATGCGGCTCAAAATTTCAAGCATCCATCCACCAATCTTTCCGGCGCTGCCTGGCAAATCGAATACCAACCGATGCATCGGTGAAAAATCAATCTCATCAAGGGTAACGGTAACCCGGTTCTGCGCTTTCATTTGTGCCAAAAACTGCAACGACTTATCGGGTTCAAAACCTGCCAGTAATTGATGCCGTAACAGATCAGTTACATAGCGATGGTAAGCAACACCCTTCCCGTCATTCCCAACTGACCGGTTTTTTAGCAGCAACAACAGTAAGTTTAGAAATCCATAGACAACAGAATTTCTCACCGGATACCCCATCGTAACATTTACCGTACCTGCGGTGGGAGGGATGGCTCCCAGGGCCGGAAATAATAAAGACTCATCGGCCAAAATAATAGCGGTATTATCAAAATCAGGGATAGCATCGGGTTCAAACTCTTCCAAAGCGCTGGAAATTTGCTGCGCCTGTCCGTAATTAGATGAAACTGCCACCAGCTTCACTGATTTCTTTTGATAATCCTGTTCAGTATCCAGGTTAAAATCTTCCGGAGGAGGAAAATGGTTAAGATTCTCCCGAATAAAAAACCCGGCCTCATTCGTTAAGTCCTCAACATACGAACGATCAAAATCCCAAAAAAAAGAGGCTTTACCACTCTCTTTCAACTTTTTAAAAAAAGACTGTTCACAACGGTTAAGAACATTCAGCCCGATCACATAATATGAATCATATGGAAAGTGTGGTTCCTGAGCCCGAAAATTCTCAACGACACTGCGACTAATCATTCCGGGATACCCCATTCGCGCCTCTCTTAAGCGATCTTTGAACTCCTTATAAACAGGATACAGCCTTTGCCACAGGGAGACAAAATTTTTATGAAAGGAGCGTTGTTGAACTCCTGGAACTGATCCCCAAAAATGTTTAAGGGCCGCCTTTTGACCGGGTGAAAGATAATCAAAAACGCCCTCAACCTCCTTCAACCCGGCCAGGTTTGTAAACAGGTCTTTGGCATTAACCATATAAAGGTCGATATCGTTAAAATCGGACAGCAGTGTTTCACCCCAGAAATAAAATTCATCAAAACGCTCCTCAGAATGGGTATGTTTTTTAAAAATTTCGAATAAAATGGAGATGACCATCAGCCTCTCCCCGGCCATGAGTTCAGAGTATCCGGAAATCAGATCGCTTACGGTAGTAATATGGGGGCCGATAACAACTCCGGGAATAATTCGCTGAAAATAGGCCGTAAAAAACAGTCCGGACCGTCGATTGGGAAAAACCAGGCAGGATTTTTCCAGGTTATTTGGATTTTTATGATTGATATAGTTGGCACACCGGGCAAGAAAAGGTTCCATCTTTTTCAAATTTTCCCCGAAGATAATGAATGGACAGCAGAATTAATGCCAACAAAACCAAAAGCATTTTCATTTTTCTGCATTGAATCAATCTTAGGTAATAAGAATTTATGGTTCCCGGTAATTCCGGTAATACAATGCTCTCTTCTCATCCCGGAAACGCACATAGATGTTTGACATAAATGTAGCATAGTGCAACCGGTCACCAGGATTAAGCTTCCAAAGCTTCTCAAAAAAGGTTAAAGCCTGTTTGTAGTCGGAAGTGGCAATTTCCAATTCGTTCAGTAAAATCCTGTACTGACGACGCGTACGGTTATTTTCATAATCAGTCATCGCCTTTTGGTATCGCGCCTCTGCCCGGTGATAATACTTCATTGCGTTCCATTCCGAAGCCATCTGGTTATTTGCGTCTATATTCAATAACAACCGGCTGATGGAATCACAAACAGACTCATTATCCAATTGACGGTTCATCATAAAATATTTCTCCAGATTATCCACTTCATCTCTATGCTCCTGTGACATAGACTTCCATGCATTCAAGGCTTTATCGACCATATCAATTTCATGATATATCGTAAAGAGCCGACTGTCGGCTACAGTATCTTGTGAATCAAAATTTTCTTTAATATACTCCAGGGCAGAAAGCTCTTTGGATAGATTGTCCTGCCGTTTATAAATTGCAGCCAATGTTTTATACATCTCGTAATCGGAGTAATTCCGATACCGCGCCTGATCAAACCACTCAACAGCCAGGGCCGTTTCCCCTGCCTGATAAGCAGTTTTTGCTGCCATTGCATACGTTGACCCCTCCAGGTCGTTCATCCCCGGATGTTGTTGAAAAAATAATTTCCAGGCTTCTGTTGACTCTTCATAATTACCAGCCAATAAGGCAGATTCGGCTTTTTCCCGATACGATGGGACCATAACCGGGGTGGCGCATGAAGCCAAAATCAACAAAAATCCGGGAACAAAAAACCAATTAGAGTTCATTTTTCCAATTTTAGGGCAGCA
>CAZILU010000015.1:12446-35868 GCA_964540165.1 uncultured Mariniphaga sp. | reverse complement strand
ATACGGCCAGTAGTGCGCTGATCGACATAATCACCATTTTGCTGGGCCTTACCGTTGGAGCCTCAACCCAGGCAGATGTATTCTTAACACCTTCATCCATCTTTATTTTCATTCTTGGAGCTATTTCATTTATAATAGCCACTTCGGGTGGAATATTAGGAGCGAAGTTAATGAATCTCTTTTTAAAGAAAGATAACAAAATCAATCCGATGATTGGTGCGTCCGGCGTTTCGGCCGTACCGGGCAGTGCCCGGGTGGTACAATATCTGGGGTTGAAAGAGGATCCGACCAATCACCTGCTGATGCATGCAATGGCTCCCAACGTAGCCGGAGTAATCGGATCGGCCGTAGCAGCCGGGGCTATACTCAGCTTCCTAATGTAACGTAAATCCAATGACATAAAAAAAAATAAAGGCCGGTGCAAAAATCACCGGCCTTTATTTTATATGTTGATCTATAAACTACTCATCCAACTGATCCATCTCATCAATCACGCGTATCTTATTCTTTAAAAATTCAATCTTCTCTTTGGTCTGCTCAATTTTCTTGTTGACATCCCGAATCAGTTTCTCCGCATTTTTCGATTTGGCAAAAAATCCGATGTTATTATCTAACAATACCAGATCGCCCTCCATCTGTTTCAACCGGGTCATATACTTGTCACGTTCCAGCCTCATCTTACTCTGGCCACGGGATGATTCCGATATGGAAGCGATTTTACTTCTGAACTTGATCAGATTCCGCTTCGACTCATCGATATTGAGATCGTCAAACAGCTTATTAATGACATCACGAAAACGTTTCTGAACGTCCTCCTTTTTTCTGATCGGCACATGACCAATTTCTGTCCAGCGTCTCTGAAAATCTTTTAAAGCTACCAGATTCTGATCCGGATCATCCAATGCAATAAAGCTTTCAACATCACGAATCAGATCCTCTTTTTTCTTTAGATTCTCATCTTGTTCACTGTCGATACTGGAAAAGTGCTCTGATTTCTTATCAAAAAAGTAATCGCATGCTTCACGGAAACGTTTCCATAAGGCGTCTGAATTTTTTCGGGGAATAGGGCCAATCTCCTTCCACTGTTTTTGGATATTGATAATATCCTGTGTAGTCTTTGCCCAGTCGGTGCTATCTTTAAGCGCCTCCGCCTGCATACATAGTTCCGTTTTTAACTGAAGATTGGTCAGTTGCAGCTCTTTATTTTTCGAATAAAAATCGCGCTTGGCATTAAAAAATGCATCACAGGCTTCACGAAACCGCTTGTAGATTCGATTATTCTCTTTTCTGGGAGCAAATCCGATGGTCCGCCAAACTTTTTGCAGGTTTACCACCTCGTTTGACTTCTCTCCCCAGTCTTTATGGTTATTAATATCCATCTGGATTATCTCCTCTACCTGCTCACAAAGGGCTCGTTTAGCATCGAGATTTTCGCGCTGTTCCGACTTTCTCGATTCAAAATATTCCTGGTGCTTCTTATTTATTTTTGCGGTGGAAGTTTTAAATCGTTCCCAGATATCATCCTTATTCTCTCTCGGTACCGGGCCGATCTCACGCCATCGTTCGTGCAGTTTTTGTAGCTGATTAAACGCTTTGATCGTATTTGACTCTAATAACAACTCCTCTGCCTGTTCACAAAGGCGAATCTTCATCTCCAAATTCTTTTTCAGGTCGAGATCCCTCAGCTCTTTATTGATCTTAATGTAATCATAAAAATTTTCAACATGAAAGTGATAATTATCCCATAAGTCCTTCATCTTTGCCTGTGGAACTAAACCAATCTCACGCCACCGTTGCTGAAGCTCACGAAACTCCTGAAAGGTTTTGTTTATCGACTCCTCTTTATGGATCAATCCCTTGATCTCTTCAATAATCTCATATTTTACCTGAAGGTTAAGTTCCTTTTCCTGATCAAGTTTTTTATTAAACTCGTGTCGTACCTGACGGTACTGTTTTAACAGATCTCTGATATCTGGTTCATAAGGATTCTCCTCCGGAACGAACTCATCTTCCACGCCACCCTCTTCCAGGAAAAGTCTTTTCTGCTCTTCAACTTCATCTTTTACCTGCTGATAGAAAGCAGCTTTTATAGCATCAATCTCCTCTTTGATATCATGTTCTCCATCGCTGTTAACCAAATCACGAAGGGCGTTGACCAGTTCAATCTGAGAAAAAGCTGAATAATCGGGAACTTTCCGCGCTTCAGCCTTAATAGGCAGAACTACCGGAACTTCCAAACGTTTTGCTCTTTCTTCAATGGGTTCAGTTTCCGGTTTTGCCTCTGAGGTATCTGAGACTTCCTTAGATACCGGCAACTTCATTTCCTGTTCAACCTCCGAATCCTCCTGAGCCCCTGAAGGCTCCGATACGTCTTCCAATTCCGCTGATCCATCTTCAGCAACCACCGTCTCCAAAATCATCTTCTCTTCCGCTGGTCTCTCTTCCGCTGCAGCCGGAGCCTCTTCGACAACCAGCGACTCCGATACCTCTTCCGCTGCTGCCGGGGCTTTTTCGGCCACTACTGATCCCGTTGCCTTTTCCCTAACAGCCGCTGTCTCTTCAGCAACCACCGTCTCCGAAACCATCTTATCTTCCGCTGTTGCCTCTTCCGCTGCAACCGGTGTCACTTCGGCAACCAACGAATCCGATACCTCTTCCTCAGTCGCCGGGGCCTTTTCGGCAGCAATCGGATTCGATACTTCTTCCTCAGTCGCCGTTACCTCTTCGTCATCCGAAAGATCTAAGGCATCTTCCGTTGCAACTTGCAGAAAACCAGCAGCATCATCATCAGAATCAACCGCTGCCACTACCCCATCAGGGGAGAGATCAACCGAAGAGCTTTCAACCTGAACTTCATCCTTCGCATCATCATTTAAAACAGCTTTTTTTTCGGATACTTCATTTTCAGAACTTTCCTTACTTTTTAACCCTTCGGGTTTTTTGAGATCTTTAGGTTCCATGTAAAAAATTTTATTACCATGCTACGATGGTGTGCATTTATTTAAGACTACGAAAATAGGGAATTACGATCTAATACTCAAAGATTTTGAAATCATTTTGAAAATTGTCATATTTATCCTATTTTAATGCCAAAGTAAAAAAACATATCAGAATCGACAACAGCTAAATTAAAAAATCACAAAACCTATGAAGATTTTTTTTCTAAGCAACCAAAACTCCTGCAGAAGCCAGATTGCTGAAGCCCTTCTCAGAAGCTACGACAAACATCTGGAGATATACTCTGCCGGTATTGATCCGGTCGACCACATTAGTCCCATAGCCATTGAAGTGATGGCTGAAATCGGGATTAATCTGGAGCCACAGGTTCCACAGCACTATTCCAGGTATGCTGACATGGAGTTTGACTACCTGATTACGGTAGGCGATGGAACGGTAGAAGAGCTTAAACTCCCTCCGGTAAAGTGCAAGCGAAAGATGCACCTGGGGTTTCAAAATCCTTACAGGAAAAGCAAAAACAAAGATGAGATCAAAAGAAGATGCCGTGAGATCCGGGATGAGATCAAAACCGAAATGGACTATTTTTATCATCGGATTTTAAAAAAACAGATGTACCCTGTATAATCGACAATCCGGATCGGTAAGCCATAAAATAGAATCCCGGACCGCGTTGCCTATCCGGAGATTAACTGCTCCACATCGTCGGGGTCAATGGGTATTCGCTCTCCCAGCAGTTCACTGCCGGTATCGGTAACTAAGATATCATCCTCCAGGCGTATTCCCCCAAAGTCACGATATTCATTCACTTTGTCGAAATCGATAAAATCCGCATGCATTTTATCTCTCTGCCATAGGTCGATAAGGGCCGGAATGAAATAGATTCCGGGTTCATTGGTAATCACAAATCCCGGTTGCAGGCGACGTCCCATGCGCAGGGCTGCAAGGCCGAACTGAGATGAAGGCCGGATTTCATCGTCGTAACCGACATAGGTCTGTCCCAGGTCCTCCATATCATGCACATCCAGCCCCATCATATGCCCCAGCCCATGTGGCATAAAGAGAGCATGTGCTCCCTGAGTTACAGCCTCACTTACATCGCCCTTCATCAGCCCCAGCTCCTTCAGCCCGGCAGCAATCACCTCACAGGCCGACAGATGAATGGAACGGTAGGTAGCACCGGGGCGGATCTGCTTGGTCGTGTGATTATTAGCAGCCAACACAAGGGAGTAAATCTCCCGCTGTTTTTGCGTAAAACGTCCTCCCACCGGAACCGTGCGGGTATAATCGGAAGCGTAGTGCATCAACGATTCGGCACCGGCATCGGTAAGCATCAGCCTACCCTTCTCAAGCAGTTTTGAATGATCATGATTATGCAGTGTCTCTCCATTTTGCGACAATATTACCGGAAACGAAATCATACCTCCATGCGCCAGTGCAATGCCTTCGATGGTTCCGGCGATCTTCTGTTCCCACACCCCCGGATGAGCCATTTTCATGGCAGTAACATGCATTTCATACCCGATGGCACAAGCCTTTTTTATCTCCGTTATCTCTTCCGGTTCCTTCACCGATCGCAAATCGACCACTGCTTTGACCAGACCGACCGAAGCATACTCCTTCAGCCGAAAAGATGAAATTCCCATCAGATGCTCCAGCCATATCTGATTCTCTGCCCGATAGGGTGGTAAAAAATGGACCTTCCTTCCCTGCCGGATCGCACCGGCAAGCAAAACAGAGAGCTCCTTCAGCGGAGCCGTATGCTCCACTCCCACAAGGGCCGCATTCTCGCGAAGAGGAACCTGAGGCCCCATCCAGATAATATCATCCATATCAACATCGTTGCCGAAAAGATAATCCTTCCCTTCATCGAAATCGACCACTCCGGCTAAGCCGGGAAAATCGAGTCCGAAAAAATAGAGAAAAGAGCTATCCTGCCGAAACCGGTAGGTATTATCGGTGTAATTCATTGGCGACTCCATGTTTCCCGCGATAAGGGCAATACCGTGTTTCATCCGTTTTTTTAACTGAAGCCGGCGATTGATGTAAATCTCTTTTTCAAACATAGTTATTTCGTATTATTCTCCACGAATATAAAAGAAATCCGCTAAATAGTAAAACAATTAACGCTTTAGCTTTACGGAGAATTGTTCAAATAGACTTAAATGGTAAACCAAACTTATCTATTTGGTTATTGAGAAGTGTCCTAAACAGCCGCTTTATTTAATTCAGCATACTACGGTCTCTTCTCCCCTTTCCCAGCAGATGAGTATTTTCTTTAAATCGTTTGTATTCACTGGGATTAACGCCATACAACTCTTTAAAACTCGTACTGAAATAGGAGTTGGAGTTAAAGCCCACTTCATAGCAAATTTCACTCAAGGTCAGATCAGTGGTTTCCAACATCTCCCTTGCCTTCTCCAGCCTGATCTTTCGGATGTATTCGGTGGTGGACATACCCAGCAACGATTTCAACTTCCGATGAAGATTGGTTCGGCTGGTATTTAACTCGTATGCCAGTTGTGTAGTCGAAATTTCCGGCGTAGAGATATTTTTCAGAATATACGCCTGTAATCGTTTAATCAAATTATGATCGTATGCAGAGATGTTTTCATCCCTGGTGACAGACTGATGGATCCCTCCATAACTGATCCGCAAACGGTTTCTGTTTTCAATCATATTCTGAACGGTTGAATAGAGCAACTGAATATCCAGCGGTTTACTCAGGTAGGCATCTGCACCTTTTCCCAGTCCTTCAATTTGGTGGACATCTTCGGAAAGCGCTGTGATAAGGATCACGGGTATATGGCTGGTCAATGGATTATCTTTAATTTTCTGACAAATTTCAAGACCAGTTAAACCCGGCAACATGATATCACTGATCACCACCTCCGGAAGAAACCGGTTGACAAGCTGATAGCCCTCTTCTCCATCCACAGAGCGAATCACCTGGTAATGTTCGCTCAGCACTTTAGCCAGGTAGTGATTGAGATCACTGTTATCTTCAATGAGCAGCAGCGTTTCTCTTTTCTTCTGCTTTGAAAAGAAAGAGATCTCTTTTTGTTCGATCAATGCAGGGATGAATTCTGCTTTTCGCAGATGGGCTGTACGGCTGACATCATCGCTAAATACAACGTGAGGCTGATTTTGAAAGTGCTCTTTTCCCATAGGCAACCCAATCACAAACCGGCTGCCTTCACCCGGCAGGCTTGCCACGCTGATCATCCCGCCATGGTAAAGAATGTAATCTTTCGCCAATGACAGGCCAACACCGTTTCCCGATTTTTCAGCTCTATTATCAATTTGGTAAAAACGTTCAAAAATCTTTGATAGCTCCCGGGGAGGTATCCCAATCCCAGTGTCCGTGATCTCAAGATATACTGCATGACCATTCAATGAGTTTCCCTGGGTATAAATACTCCACCCATCAGAAACAGGCGGGTGGGAATTTCTGATCGTAAATTGAATCTGCCCCCCTTCCTCAGTATAATTAAAAGCATTGGACAGAATATTGAACAATGCATCCTCCATCTTTACTACATCCATCCAGACAAATCGGTTGTCAATAACCGGATGAAAAGCGTAATCGATTTTTTTTCGTTCTGCCAGATCATTAAAACAGGAGTAAACACTCTCACAAACACTGACAACATCGGCATGTGAGACAGATAACGTAAGCTTCTCCTGATCGATCTTTCTGAACTGCAACAACTGGGTAATCAGATTTTTCAGCCGCAGGGAATTTTTCTCAACCAACCGCAGATCTTCCTGAATCTCCGGATCAAGATCCCTCTTTGATATCAGGCGCTGAATAGGCGAAAGAATCAGAGTCAAAGGTGTTTTAAACTCGTGCGAGACATTGGTAAAAAACTGCAACTTTAACTGGTGAATCTTCTCTTCACTGATCCGCTTCAGCTTCTCAATCTCGACCGCCGATTTCATCCGCTCCCTGTAAAGAATATTCCTTCTGAGAAAGATGAATGTTGAAACCACAAGAACAATATAAACGATAAATGCAATCGGATTTCTCCACCATGGAAGTAATATGGTTAATTTCAGCCTGATGGGCTCGCTGCTCCAGACCCCGTCGTTATTAGCAGCATTGAGCTCAAAGGTATATTTACCCGGATTCAGGTTGGAATAGCTGACATGATTAACAGTACTATACTGCCAAATATCATCATATCCGAGTAGCCGGAAGGCATATCTGTTTTTGGATGGATTGAGATAATTATCTGAGACAAACTCCAGTTTTACAGAAGCTTGAGAATATTTTAATTTCAACTCTTCCGTTTCAAAGATTGGTTTCGAAAGTGGGGATTCCGGATCCCCGGCTAAAATTCGTCTGTTATTTACGATCAGATCTGATATAATGGGTCTTGGCTCTACCGGATTTATCTTAATCTGATCGGGCGAAATAACCGTAAAGCCATTGGTCCCTCCAAAAAAAAGTCGCCCGTCCGGACTCTTATATGCTGCTCCACTAATAAATTGCTTTCCCTGCAGTCCATCTGTCTCATTGTAATTGTTGACGGAACCATCTTTTGGATCAAACCGGCTGATTCCGTTTTCTGTACTGATCCACAAATACCCCTGATCATCACATAGCATCCCGTTAATGTCATTTCCACCAAGTCCATCTTTCATTGTATATGACAAAAAGGACTCACTCTTCGCATCAAACATATTCAGACCACCGTTTCGTGTGCCAATCCAAAGATTGCCATCTAAATCGGACGCGAAAGTATTGATAATACTACTCCTTAACAAAGCAGGATCATCGTTTTTCGAGACATAATGTTTAAAGTAGTTCTTTCCGGCTGGTTTCACGTTCAGACCATTATAAGTCCCAATCCACAAATCTCCCTTGTGGATATAAAGTGCCAGGATTTTAGAGGATGTTAACCCTAACGAGTCATTGCTCATCTTGTAATGATCTTTTATCTTATGATTTTCTTTCAAAATATAAAATAAACCATGTCTGTAGTCCCCGACCCATATTCCGGAATCAGTCTCAGCAAAGGCATAGATTTTTTCGGAATCCTTTTCAATAGGATCTACTTTAATCCGATGTGCATTTCTTCTTTTGTCTACAAAATAAAGTCCATCTTTAAATGTTCCGATGTACATATCATTCTCTTTTGTGCAAAGAATTGATTTGATGTTCATCGGTTCATCTTTCTCAAAATTGAACTGCACAAAATTAAACGGATCAGAATTGGTAAGGGTTCGGTTCAATCCTCCCCTCTCTGTTCCAACCCAAATAAATCCATCCTGATCAACACCAAAACTACTGATATAATTATTTGAAATGGAATATTTCCCAAGATGTTGATATATATGGTAGAAGTTATTGTCAAACGGATTACAATAAGCCAGGCCGCCCGAATAGGTACCTATCCAGAAGCCGTTTTTTGAATCTTCATATATAGCATAAACAGAGCTGTAAGGGATGGAGTTTGGATCCAACAGGTTATGGTTATAATGTGAAGTCCGGGTATCTTTGTGAAAAATATCCAATCCACGATATGTCCCAACCCATAATTCTTCTGACGATGCCTGGTGAATAATATTCACAATGTTATGACTTAATTGCCCTGCCTCCTGGGTATAATGTTTTAAAAGTTTCCCATTTCGACTGTATTTCTTAAGTCCTTCTCCATCATAACCGATGTAAATAACAGAATCGCCGAAAGAGACCGATCGTAAAGGAAATTTTCCGGGAGGAATGATTTGCCTGAATTCTGAATCTTGAATTATCTCAAAAATTCCATGATCGGCAAAGGCTACATATATTTTTCGGTCATTGGAAACAAATATTTTTCGAACATTGCTATGCGGAAGAAGAATCACTCTTTCTATCTTTCTGTCAGAATTTAGAAAAAATAAATTTTTAGCCTGGTTAACACAAATATTGCCCTCCCAGTCTTCTTCAATGCATGATATCATTAATCCTCTTTTGATTGCATCAATTTCAAGAAAATCAAACCGATCGGTATTCCGATTGTAAATATACAACCCATTTGTACTTGCCACCCAAATTCTGTTTTCTGAATCGATCATGATATCCTTAATAATATCATTGTCGTTAAAAAACAAGTCAGGAGTTTGACAGTTATATTCTGTAAATGTATAGGAGTCATATTTGAAGATGCCAACTTGAGTGGTTATCCAGATAAAACCCAAATGGTCCTGAAGGATCTTTTCTACACCTCTTTGAGTAAATCCACCTTGTGGTGATACAGTCCTAAAAATCAGATTCCTGCTCTCCGAAGCACCACCCTGAAAAAAGATAAAAGCCATAAACCATAATATCCAAAGAGACTTGATATGTTTAACATCTTTACTGTCCATATTGTTATCCGGATGATATCCAATCCAACAAATAATTGACGCAATATACAAATAAATGACACAACTGATTTTTGCATATGTTCCATAATTGAAACAATTGTGAAGTCAGGAAACATGATCGTAAAAATTTGGAACAAAAGAGAATAGAAATTATTTTTTTGTGCTTTAAATTTGTAGTAATAAAAACAAAGCGATGATGTTTCGAGCCATTTCGACATTCATTTTGCTCTTACTAAATTTTGGAGGTTGTGTCCATAGGTTTCAACCAGATCCTAAATTATTTCTTATGGATTACTATTATCTGAATGAAATAAAAAGCAGGATTAGAGAGAAATCACCAATTCACTTGCCTGCATATACCCGGTTATGCAAAGAGGCAGAGAATGCTTTACTCAAAAATTACAATTTTTATATTTCCGGCCAGGATCTTATTCTGAACAGTACCGCTCCAATAAATCATTTGAAAAAAGTGGTGCCCTTAAACAAAAACACTAACAAAAATGACCACCCGAAACAATTAGATGGAAATCATCCTATTAATCATGAAAATGTCATTAAGCTAAATGATCAGCATTTTCTTGAAATGACAAGCGATATTTCCACATTGACCCTGGCATGGTTTTTTTCAAAAGAGGATCGATATGCAGACAAGGCGACTAAACTGATCGTTAGCTGGTTCATTAATAGTAAAAAAAATAGAATAAATAATGCCAATCAGAACGAGCGATTTTTGCAAGAGATGCAATTTAACGCGATTAGCCTTTTCACTGCAAGAAAATATATAGATATTCTTGATGCCATAACTCTTCTGGAAACAGGTGCATTCTGGAATAAAAGAGATACCGGCAAGGTGAAAAATTGGTTTTCGAATTATCTGCAATGGCTTTTAATGAGCAAAGCAGGATTAGATGAAATAAGTCAGACTGACTTCCGTGGAACCTGGTTCGATGCTCAAATGGTGGTATATGCGCTGTTTTCCGACAAAAAAGAGGTTGGTAAAAATACGATTGAACATTCACTTACAAAAAGAATACCGGGCCAATTTGATGAAAAAGGGCTTCAAAAACATGAGCTTTTCTCTTCGCAATCATTTACCAACTCCTGTTTCAACATCGAGGGACACCTTCTTATAGGGAAAATAGCAGGTTACATGGAAATTGATTACTGGAATGACCCGATTATGCCTATTCAAAGTATTCAGGCAGCTTGTGACTATTTATTTAGTTTCATCGGGAAAGAGGATCAGTGGCCCTTTCCGCAATCGGAACCGATTGAACTTAGCAGAATGGTAAAATTGATTAAAGAATCGGAAAAAATTTTTAAGAATCCGGAATACAAAAAGTATATGGAAATATTGAAACCGGCCATTAAATCCAACAATAGGCTAATCATCACAAACTAAACATTATACTAATTTAAAAATAAATATTTAAAAGCATGAATGGAAAGGTTTACAATAATAATTAAGGTGGTTTACTAATTAAAATTTAATCCTATGAAATCAAAAATTTTACTACTTTCTCTTTTTTTTGCCGGGATAATGAATGCACAAATTGTGTGTGACTATCCCGAAGGAGTGGAAACCTCTCTGATCATTACCGAAATCAGATTGAATCCAAGAGCAGATGGGTACATAGAAATTACCAATGTTGGAAATTCACCTGTATCATTGTCAAATTTTAAAGTTGGCAGGTTAAATTCTTACATTGCTGCTTCAAGTCCAATATTTGATTTGTGCAGTGATCCCTGGTATTTTGAGGACTCATATATTTTCCTTCCCGGCAGGATGCTGGAGCCGGGAAAATCGTATGTAATTACTAATGCCTATGATTATGGTCCGCGGCACTATAAAGCCGGACTTGGACGACTTGGTGGATCTGAACGTCCAAAACAGATTGGATTATACGAAGTGGCAGATAAACTTCTTCATAAAGAAGAAAAAATCGCTAATATAAGTTATCCGGGAGATAGTATTTCTACAGCCTTTAATGATCCTGAACAACTCCGCCATGTTGGCTATGGTTACTCTGGTCTTTTTTCCAGTGACGGAATTAGTGAAGTATACTATATAGAGCATCATTACATTGAAGGAGATTCAATCGTAGTTGACCAGGTGGGTGGGGTTTTTGATAATAATGGCCACAACAGGAAAGAATATTACGCTGTGGCCGGAGTAACTGAAGCTACAGGAAATTCAATTCTTATCCGTAAAGCCATAGTCACCAAAGGAAATGTGGATTTTGCCAATGCGCGTGGAATTAGTTTGGATGACTCTGAATGGATCCCTTTGCAACTGCCTGAAGGATACAATGCATGGCGTGATATTTTCTGGACAATAGGAAACCACGGGAATTATCAACTCGATGAAAAAACGTTGGTGCCAGAATCGGATCTCATCAATATTGATTATGCCTCTAAAAAGATTATGGTACCCTGGGGTATGCTCAGGCTTGACGAGATTATGAGTTACATGAAAAAGAAGCCAGGAATTGCCTGGCAATATGATCTCAATCCAATCCGGGAAGACTCACTATACCGTTCTGCCCGAACCGGGGATCAATTTACGGTTTATGTTGCAGGAAATACTTTACAGTCTATCGTTTTCGATATTGAGGTAAAGAAACCTACCATAGATGATAATATCGTTATTCCAATCGATCATCCCATAACGAGAGAAGCCGGCATGACAGGCCCGATTACCACACGGGCGCAAAATGGGATTCTTAGTTGGCCGCGAGTTACCCGGCATGGATCAGGAATCGATACGATTACCGGATCCGCTTTCGGTCTTACGTTTGACCTGCGCACCGATACCCTGCTGAAGTACCTGGAAAAGCCGGAAAAAGCAACATGGGAAATTGTTTGGTCAGACGGATTGAAACGTCCCGATTTGAAAAACGGAGATAAGCTGAAGGTCACCGCTGAAAGTGGCAAAGTGAAAGAATATTATATACAGGTCCAAACTCATTGGCCCAGCTCCAATGCAGATCTGGCATCAATATACTGGCCCGATATACCTGAATTTTATCGAGGAATTTTCGGATGGAGAGAGGATACCATCCCAAATTTTGCCGCCGGAACAACCAACTACCGCATTGAAGTTCCACTGGATGTAGAAGGAATCCCAGCCCTAAAGGCAATTCCCGTAAATGTAAATGCTTCGGTCAGGATTAACCGGGCAAAATCACTTACAGGCACTATTGCTGACCGGACCATTACCTTTGAGGTTACTGCAGAAAATGATACCGTAAAAAAAACATACTACGTAGAGTTGGTGAAAGAAAAAGCAATGGATAAAATCGAGCCATTCATTGCCGATCCTTTCATTTCCGAGTTTAATAATGCATGGCCGAATGAGAATAGCTGGGTTGAACTTTTTAATCCGGGCAATCAACCACTTGATTTAAGGAACTATATGATTTCATATATGGCCCATCCAAGCGATCCTTACAGCGTGATAAATACAAGCAGGCCATCATGGGCAAACAGGTATCGTCATTATATTCCGGGCTTAAAACATGTTGATGAAGCGACATGGGCCATCGTGCATAACATTATGTTGCCTGATCCCACGGTGAATCCCATTATTCCTGGTGGCAAAACATTCACCATGGCTAATATTAATCGGGGGTTAAGTACTTATCCTGATATTAATTCATGGATTCCTCCTTATGATGTGCAGTTCCGAAGTAATGACACTGAAGGCTTTCCAAATAATTGGAATGAAAATGTCTCCTATCCTCCCTGGCCACATAATGGCAATCGTGCAAACTCTATTTGTCTTTTTAAAATTTTAAATGACTCCATAAAACAAGGATTAAAATCAATTTCCGATCCCAATGATTTTGAGTTAATTGACCTATGGGGTGTTGCTGATAGAAACTATTGGGTAATTGGTGGAGTTGCTCATCCCAATAATTCTAAGAATAGTTTTTTTATCCGAAAACCAGAAATATCGAAAGGCAATCCTGCCTGGTCCGGGGCCTGGTTTAATCCTATTTACACCGGTTCTATGGGAACCAATCCTGATAATTGTGAATGGATTTACGTTCTGCCAAACATCGTGTATGGACACATCTCTGTTCCTGAACGTTATCGTGTAGCACTTAGCAGTCTAAACTACCACTACATGATTGAACCGACGTATTATAAATCTACCGTTAACTCATCGGTTTACAAGGTAAGTGATGGATTTGGACCGGGAGAATCGATCCTGGGATTAAAAACCGGCACTACGGTGAATGAATTCCTGAGTTTTATCAACAAGGACGATAACGAACAGACATTAAAGGTCACTTCGGCAGCCACGGGATTAGAACTTGGCATGGATGCCAACATAGTCATGAACGATAAGCTGATTGTCGTTTCTGCCGATGAGTCCAATACAACTCATTACAGGCTCGATGTTACAGAGACCGGCCTTAGTTCGAATGCATACATTACATCCAACCGTTGGACAGTCGAAATTGATTTGGCCCCTAAAAGCGGTGTTGAAGCGGTTAATGAAAATGACGGTATTGGCTCGGTTGCCGGGTTTGACTATGGAACGACTATCCGTACCATTGTTGATAACATCACTGTTCCAGCAGGAGCAACCCTTACGGTCATTAATGGGAATGGCTCCTATGTCCCTTATAAAGTATTAAACTTCGACACCACTTATGTAAGTGTTACAGTTAATCCCGATATATTTCTGGATGTAGTTGCCGAAGATGGTGTAACCCGAATTGTTTACCAACTGCAACCAAATACTTCGGAAAACGATGCTTTTATCCTATCCGACGTGTATGAGGTTTCACAATTGGATAACCTGATCCATTTTGTGCCTCGTGGGACCAACTTCAATGCTTTTCTTGCCAACATAATCCCGTCGCTGGGTGCTTCGCTAAAGCTGATCGACAAGATGGGATTTGAACGGGTCTATGGCAATATCCGGGAAGACGACAAAGTGTCAGTAACCTCGGCCAACGGCCAGACCACCCGGATCTACTATATCTCCTTCCTGCCCACATCAACCATACCGCAAACCACCTACCTGGCCTATGTGCTGTCGGAAGCTTATAGCATCAACCAGGTGGATTATATTATTTCGGCCGGACTGGCTTTACTGACATCTGAAACCCTGTTGGATGAGTTTGTGAGCTACCTGACACCAAGTATGGGAGCTACCTTGGCAGTAGTCGACAAGCATGGTGAAGTAAAGACTTCTGGCGATCTGAACGATGGCGATAAGTTGGTGGTTACCTCGGCCAACGGCAAGATTGTAACCACCTACACCCTGGCCCTTGATCTTACCTCAACCATCTCAACGAGTATGCAAAAACAGATTGAGATTTTTCCAAATCCGGCAAATGAAGAAATTAATATTCAAGGTGTTAATGTCGGAAATCGAATCCAGATGTTCAGCGCCTCAGGAACACTAATCAGCGAAATTAAGGCTCAAAACAACCTGGAGATTATTTCACTGAAACAAGTTCCGTCCGGGATGTTTATAATCGTCATTAGTGATCAGGACACCCAGTTGGGACGTTATAAGGCAATTCGCAAGTAGTAAATAAATTTTGATTAAAAGAGACTGTTATAATAAGCAGTCTCTTTTTTATCCAATTCAATCTAAACTTATTATTATCGATAAAAAATCAAAAAGAGAATTATGAAAAATATGATTGTTCTTTTAATCTGTTTGTTCGTGGGTAAAAATGGTTTTCCGCAGCATAACACGGAAATAGAAAAGTTACCTGAACTGGAACGCATGGTCTGGTGGCATGAAGCCCGCTTCGGCATGTTCATCCATTGGGGGATTTATGCGCTGTATGCAGGTCAGTACAATGGTCATGAGCAAGCCCGGGGAGGCGCAGAATGGATTATGAACCGATGCAAAATTCCAGTAACTGAATACAGAGAAAGAGCGAAAGAGTTCAATCCGGAAAATTACGATCCGGATGAATGGGTAAGAATGGCAAAGGAAGCCGGCATGAAATATTTGATTATTACTTCAAAACACCACGATGGCTTTGCTCTGTTCGAAAGTGACGCCAGTGACTGGAATGTTGTAGACGCCACGCCTTATGGGAAAGACCTTCTGAAACCTCTGGCTAAAGCATGCAGAAAATATGGAATCAGGCTTGGATTTTACTATTCGCAGGCCCAGGACTGGACGAATCCGGGTGGTGCAGTTGCCCGAAAAGTGATGAGTGAAGGTTGGCCTAATCCCGATTCAGCACGTATTGATATGTTTACTGCTGAAAATCAAGGCCATTGGGATCCTATCCAGATGACTTCCACATTTGATGAATATATCGACAAAGTTGCCGTTCCGCAGGTACGCGAAATATTATCCAATTATGGAGAAATTTCCGTTCTCTGGTGGGATACGCCAACGCGTATGACAGATGAAGCTGCACTTAAATTGCAGGAATTATTGAAATTACAGCCCAACATTATAACCAATGATCGATTGAAACGGCCCAATTTCCCGGGTGATACCAGGACCCCTGAACAGCATATTCCTGATTTAAATGAGATGAAAGGTATCAATTGGGAAACTTGTATGACAATGAATGGTTCATGGGGATGGAGAGATGACAATAAATGGAAGTCAACCGAGATATTAATTCGTAATCTGGTTGATATTGCTTCAAAAGGGGGTAACTATTTGCTCAATGTAGGGCCAAAACCTGATGGAACCTTTCCACCGGAGAGTATCCAGCGATTGAAAGAGATAGGCCGTTGGATGAATGTGAATGGTGAATCGATCTATGGCACCCAAAAAAGCTCTTTTGGCGGATTTCCATGGGGACGCTGCACTCAAAAAGTGGAGAACGGAAAAACAATCCTTTACTTTTCAATTTTTGACTGGCCAGCGGATGGAATATTGATTATTCCAGAGCTGAACAGTGAAGTGCAAGATGCTTATTTACTGGCCACAGGAGAAAAAATAAAAACTTCCTTATCGGATGAAGGGATCAAAATCCTTCTGCCACGGGAAGCTCCTGATAAAATTGCCAGTGTAGTGAAGTTACTGCTTAAATAGAAATTTTAATAGCTAAATAAAAAATTTCTGCGTACAGACAGGGTTCCTTAATGATTATCATTCTGAAGGGAATAGAAACAGTAAATTGTAATTTATGGTGTTCGGTAAAATCTGATTAAAAAAAATAAATAATGAACCGTTTTTGTATCATTTATCATCTATTTTTCTTCATCACTGTGACAACATATGGCAGGGCACAAATTGAACTGTTACACAGCACCATGGATATCCGAATTGGGTATCCCGCCATTATTGCACCCGGTGGTGATTATCCTTCGGTGAAAGTTTTAACCTTGGATGCGGGGAAAATAGAGTGCAAAATTGTGAATGAGGAGACCGGGGTAATTGACCAGGAAGTTTCCATGTCAATGGGTGTATATCAAAATACCACTTTCACCTTTACAGGGATACCGGATGAGGGGAAGTATAGCATACGAATCCGCATGTTCGATGCTTCAAAACTGATTTTTCAGGATGCATACTATTTTACTGTCATAAATATAAATCAGTTACCCTCGAATTATAGTGTTGTAGCATATCCAGGAGAGGATGGAAATCTGGTTTACACCCCTGACTTCCGGGGTAATCGGATTCCCGACTTTTCCGGTGTAGGATATTGTGAAGGAAAAGATCTACCAAATGTTCCAGTAAAAATGACGCTGGAACCTTCATCTGGCGATGATACCAAAAGGATACAGGAGGCAATTAATGCCGTGTCGGCTATGACTCCGGATAAGGAGGGTTTTAGAGGGGCTTTGTTACTAAAAAAAGGCACCTATGAAATCGGGGGTACATTAAAGATTAATGCCAGCGGAGTTGTTCTTCGGGGTGAGGGACAGGGTGATTTCAAGTCCCTTTGGCTCGATCCGGCCAAAGGTCAGTCTCTCGTGGAGCTAAAGGAATCACTGTTAGAAAAGGAGGCCACCGTTTTGATCGCTACAGGAGGGGAACGGCGATGGCTGATCAGGATGGAAGGATCGGGGGGAGTATCAGGAAACGCCTCTACTGCTACGGAAATCTTTGACAACTATGTACCCGTTGGAGCCAATACCTTTATGGTCAACAACGCAGAGAATTTTAACAATGGCGATAAGATCATCCTGGAACGCAGAGGCAATGCACTCTGGATCAATGAGATAGGAATGAACGCTATTCCTCCTCGGTCCGATGGTGCCAGCATTGTTCAATGGAGTCCTCTTAATCTTCAGTTTGAGTATGTAATTACAGCCATCCGAGGGAATCACATTACCATCAATTCATCGATTGTAAATGCGATCGATAAACAATGGGGCGGGGGTCGTATATATAAATATAGCGATTCGGGCAGGATTAATCGCTCCGGGGTAGAAAACCTACGGGCTATCTCATTCTGGAAAACAAACATCAATGGCGTTGACGACACACGGCATGCCGACAAATTTCTGTTGCTTGACAAAATTCGTGACGGGTGGGCTCAGAATATTACTTTGGAGCATTTTTACGAGAACGCAGCAGTCACCGCCGGCAGAGGCAGTTACGGAGTCACCATTCAAAATTCATCCACACTGATCGCACCACGTACATTATATGCCGGTCCCGGGTACGATCCAAGTGGCCGAACATTTTACGAAACAGATGTATATGTCGGGCGTTATGGTTTCAAATTTGCCGGACAGCACGGCTTGGTGAAGAATTGTTATGCTCTTCATAATCGTCATGCATTTGTTTTCGACTCAAAGGTGACCGGCCCCAATGTATTTGTTAACTGCTACGGCGAGAACAGTCTTACATGGAGTGAGCCCCATCATCGTTGGTCCGTCGGGGGATTATACGACAATGTAAAAGATATGATTTCCCTGATGAATCGTTTGAATTACGGTAGCGGTCATGGATGGGCGGGCGTAAATTACGTTGCATGGAACACAGAGGGAGATTTGGTCTGTGAGCAGCCTCCGACAGCCCAAAACTGGACAATAGGTCACACCGGAAAACGAATAAATGGGCCCTTTCATAACTGGAATCTGGAAAAATTCGGAATTAGCTATGGATACTGGGATGCTATGGGAAAGAAGGTTGAGCCGGTCAGTCTGTACATCCGGCAAGTGGCTGATAAAAAAGGAGAGATAGTTTCCGCTCCGACACGAGAGATATTACCGTCTGAAAAAAAGATTGATTTCTACCCAAATCCTTCAACAGGAGGTGGTACAATCCGTTTTTCTCATGAAAAAACGGGTTGGTGTGAAATAGGCCTTTTTGATCTCTCCGGAAAACAACTAATCGACTCATTGACAAAACATTTCAACAAGGGAATACAGGAGCAATCATGGGATTTTGGCATGTTGCCAAATGGCATTTACCTTTTTCGATTGCGCACAAATGAAACTGTACTTTCTACTAAAGGAGTATTGAACCGGTAAAAGAATCAAATTATTTGATAATCATCACAGGTTTTCACGTTTGCTTAGTCGATGGCAACAAGGGATATGAACCGCGGTTTTCTAAAAAAACTTCACCAGTTACGACTCTGCCATGGATGGCTGGACGATACGGTCAACCATGATTGAACAACAGTACCCTAATGAGGAGACGACAGCCACCTGGAAAATAACTGGTCCGGTAAACGTGTGAAAATACTTTGCAGCATGCTTGCTGTTCATGCTCATAATCCTGAGAGCGGAATGATCAATTAAGGACATGCTTATATACAGCAGAAGGATGAAAGTACAGTGATGTTTGAGTTACTGAACTTCTAACGGAAGCAGGACAAAAACAACAAGTTCAGATATTTCATTTTTGACAGCAAGTTCACAAACTACGAGAATCTATGAAAACTGGATAATTACCAGGTTAAATTTGTCCTGAACAGAGCTGTTATTGAAATCGGTGATAATGTAATACAATGCAGCTGAAAAAGAAACGGTAACTCAAATTGATCCTTGGAACAATCACAAAATTAAAAAAACAGAAATACCTAATTCCGGGGAATAAAAAAATTATCTTTGATGAAGCAACCTATTCTTAAAATACGCCTGATTGTTTTCCGTGAAAATCTGTGATCATGAATAAAACAACGATCATTTTACCTGTTTTAGTTCTTTTATCAACAGCCTGCCAAAGCCGGCAAAAACATGAACAGGCTCCACCGAAACCCAACATCATTTTCATTTTAGCCGATGATCTTGGCTACAATGACATAAGCTCCTATGGACAAAAGTTGTTTTCCACACCCCATATCGACCAGTTGGCTGAGACCGGAATGCGGTTCACCCAGCATTACGCCGGCTCCACCGTTTGTGCCCCGTCGCGTTCGTCCCTATTGACCGGACAGCATACCGGGCATACGTTTATCCGGGGTAATAAAGAGTGGAAACCGGAAGGCCAGTATCCGTTGGAAGCTGAAGCCTTTACCCTGGCCGAAGCGCTGCAGGATGCAGGATATGTCACCGGAGCTTTCGGCAAGTGGGGCCTGGGTTATCCCGGCTCCGAAGGCGATCCCAACAACCAGGGATTCGATGAGTTCTTCGGTTATAACTGTCAGCGGTTGGCCCACCACTACTATCCCTACCACCTTTGGCACAATCAGGAAAAGATCGTACTGAAAGAAAACGAAGGTTCAGCAACCGGACAGTACAGTCCCGATTTAATTCATCAACAGGCATTAAATTTCCTGGAGACCCATAAGGACAGACCCTTTTTTCTCTATTATCCCACAACCATTCCCCATGCAGAGATGATTGCACCGGAAGAGTATATGGAAAAATACCGGGGAAAATTTGCTCCGGAAAACCGTTATAAAGGGGTAGACAGTGGAGAGAGATATCGGCAAGGACCTTACGGCTCACAACCGGAAGCGCATGCTGCCACCGTGGCGATGA
Source organism: uncultured Mariniphaga sp. (assembly GCA_964540165.1). GTDB lineage: Bacteria > Bacteroidota > Bacteroidia > Bacteroidales > Prolixibacteraceae > Mariniphaga. The sequence goes on along the minus strand of CAZILU010000015.1, from coordinate 15,672 downwards.
TCAATGTCCTTGACGATATGGTAGGTGAGATCGTAGCCAAGCTGAAAAAACTGGGCATTTATGAAAATACCCTCATCCTGTTCTCTTCCGACAACGGGCCCCACACGGAAGGGGGTGCCCATCCCGATTATTTCGACAGTAACGGCCCGTTCAGAGGATACAAACGTGATCTCTATGAGGGAGGAATCCGCGTACCGATGATTGCCGTCTGGCACGGGAAAATTGAAGCCGGAACAGAAACCGGTCACCCTTCGGCATTCTGGGATCTTTTCCCAACATTTGCTGAAATCACAGGCGCTGCCTTGCCGGAAAATATCGATGGCATTTCATTCTTGCCTACCCTACTGGGAAATAGAGAAGCGCAACAGAAACATGAATACCTGTATTGGGAGTTTCATGAGAGGGACGGCAGAAAAGCCCTTCGGAAAGGCGACTGGAAACTGGTGAATTACAACGTGTTTAATCCCGAAAAAACAACGACTGAGCTTTACAATATTGCCACCGATCCGGGAGAGAAAAACAATGTAGCGGATGCAAATCCGGATATCGTAATGGAGCTGTCAAAACTTATGTTATCAGCCCGTAACGAATCGGAGCTGTTTCCATTTAAAAAGTAAAACCTGATTCCGGTTCATTTTCTGCAATCCCGGAAACCTCATTTTCAGAATTTTATACTCCAAAGATTTCACGGATAAACAATACCTTATATCTAAAATTGAAAACGCAATTTGCCGGATTTCCAAAAAAAACTAATTTAGCAAGCCTTTTGAAACCTTGTAATACCAACAGACGTGAAAATTTTAAGACTTAAATTGCACTGGCAAATTTTAATTGCACTCATCCTGGCAGTTCTCTTCGGGTATTTTTTTCCTTCGGGGGTTTCCTATGTGTCCTGGATCGGTGAACTTTTTCTGACCGCCCTTAAAATGGTTATTATTCCCTTAATCCTTAGCTCTATCATTTCCGGAGTAACCAGCATGGGCGGTGGGAAAAACCTGGGGCGACTGGGTGCAAAAACCATTCTTTATTACATCTCTACCAGCACCATCGCCATCATTACAGGACTGCTTCTGGTCAATATCATTCGTCCGGGCGTAGGCGTGGAAATGGGATTTTCGGAAACCATTGACAACCTGCCAGCCCAGACCGGATCACTAACGGATGTGCTGATGCGCATTATCCCTGCCAACATATTTGATGCCATGGCCCGGGCAGAAATTCTTCCCGTAATTTTCTTTGCCCTGCTTTTCGGTGTGTTCATTACCCAGGCAACCGAAAAATACAGAGAAAGCCTGACGACCTTTTTTGAAGCTGTTTTTGAGGTGATGATGAAAATGACCATGTTTATTGTCCGGTTCACCCCGCTGGGCATTTTTGGAATTGTAGCCAGGGAGGTCCACCGAAATGCCGATCAGTTAGGCAATCTGGCAGGCAGCATGGCGATCTATATGTTCACCGTCTTCCTGGCGCTTATGATCCATGCCTGGATATCCCTCCCGGTTATTGTCAGAATATTCGGGAAAGCAAAACCTTACAAACACTTGAAAAACATGTTAACCCCACTGTTAACAGCCTTTTCAACAGCCTCATCAAGTGCTACCCTTCCGTTAACCATGGAGGCTGTAGAACATAAAAGTGGGGTGTCCAATAAAATTTCCAGTTTCACACTCCCATTAGGGGCAACCATTAATATGGATGGAACCGCACTTTATGAATGTGTGGCAGCTATGTTCATAGCCCAGGTCTATGGCATTGAGATGCACTTTCTGGAACAGATGATCATTGTCATTACCGCCCTGCTGGCCTCCATCGGAGCCGCCGGTATTCCAATGGCCGGACTGGTAATGCTGACGGTTATACTTACGGCTGCCGGACTGCCGTTAGAGGGCATAGGGCTGATCATTGCCGTTGATCTGATCTTAGACATGACCCGAACTGCGGTTAATGTATGGAGCGATACCTGCGGAGCAGTTATCATCGCCCGCTCTGAAAACGAAGAGACAAAAGTGGCCCGGTAGAATGGTCCATCAACATACCGGGGAAATAGCTAATTTTGCTAACTTAATATTGACTAATAGTTAACATTGAACAGATAATAACCATACAAGAGGATTCAATTTAAAAGCATAAAATCAAATTTTCAAAAACTGGAATTGTATGAAGCTATTGGTAAAAATCATAGCCCTTTTCTTTCTAATTTCTGGTCTCACCGGCTGCCGGAATAAAAATCCGAACATTCAATACGATAAAAAATTCCTTGATGAAATCAAAATAGCCCGAAACGAGATATTCCTTTTCATGTCTCAGAACGCTATTCCGGGAGGCTCTTTTGCCATCGCCAAAGAGGGAAAAATTATCTATTCCGAAGGATTGGGAACTGCCTCTAAAGATCTGAAAGTGCCCGTAACCAAAAACACAAAATTCAGGATTGGAAGCCTTTCCGAACTCTTTACCTCAGCCATCTACAAAAAGATGGTCGAAGCGGGATTACTACATCCCGACTCCACCGTTTATTCATACTATCCTGAATTTCCTGAAAAACGGTTTGAAATCCAATTAAAACATCTGATCAACTGTACTTCGGGATTAAGAGAACCAAAACCGGAAGAGCAGGACAAAACGGAATTAAATCCATCCATCCTTAACGGAATTGATGATTTCAAGAATGACACCCTGATCATTGAACCAGGCATCTTGCAAATTCCATCATCCTTCAACTATAACCTCTTGGGAGCAGTTATGGAAAAGGCAACCCAAAAGAGCTATTCCGATCTGCTGAAATCATACATAACAGATACGTTGAAATTGACCAACACATTGGTTGACAACCCATTGATAACCATCGAAGAACGGAGTGACTTTTACATTCAGGATTTCTTGTTTCAGGTATTAAATGCCTTTACACGGGATTTGCGATACAAAGCTCCTTCCGAAGGGTTACTCTCCAATGCCGAAGATTTAGTGAAATTTGGCAATGCCATACTCTTTTCAGACTATTTCCCGGAAGAGACCAGAAAAGAGATATTTGAACCTCCCATGTTAAAAAATGGTCGGGTTACCAATATGACTCATGGATGGATATTAATTAAAGACCGGGAAGGCCGCGACATTTATGGCCGTAGCAGTAAGATTATCGGCGGAACCGCAGCACTGGCAATCTATCCCAAAGAACAGTTGATTGTCGCCTTTGCCGACCTGGATTTTTCACCCCCTCAGCGCTTTCCGC
>CAZILU010000015.1:0-12436 GCA_964540165.1 uncultured Mariniphaga sp. | reverse complement strand
GTCAATACCTCAGTTCTGGTTGGGGCTGATGTTGATTGTCGCCTTTGCCGTCAACATGGAGGTAAACACCGATAACTTTCCCGTCTTTTCAATCGCCAGCCATTTCCTTCCTCCCATAGAGACAGAGAACGGAGATGAACAAAGCATAAAAACAGAATAGACTAAAAATAACCGGTGAGCCAATGATATAACCAATAAATTTCTAACTTCGCAATACAAGTGATCTATCATGGAAATTTTAGTTCTGTTCGGATTAATGATCGGGCTTTTTGGGGGCATCGTTTTGACAACCTCCTATTTTAAAAATAAGAAACTGCGCGAAGTCAAGAACCAATCGGTTATTCTGCTGGAAAAAATTAATAAGGTCTGTAAACTGATTACCGTTGAGGGAGAATTTTCAGAAGTATTTGCCCATCGCAACGACAAAAGCTTATTTTTCAAACTATTACAATCTCAAAAAAAAGCCTTGGTCATCGTTAAAGCCAAAGTCATGGTTGGTTTTGATCTTTCCAAAATTAAAATTGATATGAACAACCAGAAAAGAGAGGTATATCTGTCGCATTTCCCGGATCCTGAAATTCTAAGCATGGAGACCGATTTAGAATATTACGATGTCCAAAAGGGGATGATGAATAAATTTTCTGAAACGGAGCTCACAGACATAAATAAGCAATCAAAGGCTTTTATCCGGGATAAAGTAGAAAAGAGTTACCTCTTTGACATTGCACGTGATCAAGTAACCGATACGATCATTATCATCAAACAACTGATAGATTCCGTCGGTTGGGAATTAGTATCTGAGGATCTGAACAGCATTGAAACGGGAATTCAGACTAAACAATCGTTACCGGAATAGAGAACCCAAAGTCCCCTCCGCTGCCATCATTCATCAGCCAATCGCCGGCATGAGGCCGTTTGGACTAATCAGAAAAGAGCGACTCTACAAACTCCTTTCTTCTAAAAATCTGCAGATGTTCCATCTTTTCTCCGATACCGATGTATTTGACCGGTATCTTAAACTGATCGGAAATCCCGATAACAACGCCCCCTTTGGCTGTTCCATCGAGCTTGGTCAGGGCCAGTGCCGTTACTTCTGTTGCCTTTACAAACTGTTTCGCCTGTTCAAAAGCATTCTGACCCGTTGACCCATCTAAAATAAGCAACACCTCATGCGGAGCCCCGGGAACAATCCGTTCCATAACCTTTTTAATCTTCGACAACTCATTCATCAGGTTCACTTTGTTGTGAAGCCTTCCCGCCGTATCGATTATGACAACATCAGCATCGTTTGCTTTGGCCGAAGAGAGCGTATCGTACGCCACCGAAGCAGGATCAGCCCCCATCTTTTGCTTAACTATCGGTACACCCACCCGCTCAGCCCAGATCTCAAGCTGCTCAATAGCTGCCGCCCGAAATGTATCTGCAGCACCCAGCCAAACATTCTTGCCGGCTTCCCGAAACTGGTATGCCAGTTTACCAATGGTTGTGGTTTTTCCAACGCCATTGACTCCAACCACCATAATAACATAAGGTTTAATACCTTCCGGCAAATCAAACTCAGAAGCATCTCCTGAGTTATTCTCTTCTAATAAGCTGGTTATCTCCTCTTTTAACAGGTGGTTTAACTCTTCAACACCCATATATTTATCGCGCGAAACACGCGTTTCAATCCGGTCAATAATCTTTAACGTAGTCTCTACCCCAACATCGGACGATATCAATACTTCTTCAAGGTTATCAAGCACCTCATCATCAACTTTTGACTTGCCAACAACCGCCCGACTTAACTTTTTAAAGACACTCTCTTTGGTTTTTGAGAGCCCCTGATCAAGATTCTCCCGCTTCTTCCGGGTAAAACTTCCAAATAGTCCCATTGAAATAAAATTGTGATCCTAAAAATAACAAAAAAAGCTTTCACCACACGATGAAAGCTTCCTTATACAATGACATATCCTATTATTGTTTTTGGAAATAATCCTTCAAGTCATCGTTAATGATAACCTCTTCCCGAAAAATATAAGCTCCGGTCTGGGGAGATTTGATCATTTTAATCACCTTTGAATGACCCCTTCCGGCTCCCTTTTGCAGTGTTGCAACCGTTTTCTTTGCCATAATTTATCCTATTTAATTTCTTTATGTACTGTTACTTTTTTCAAAATCGGATTATACTTCTTCATCTCCAACCGGTCAGGCGTATTTTTCCTGTTCTTAGTCGTAATATACCTGGAAGTCCCCGGCATCCCACTCTCTTTGTGCTCGGTACACTCCATGATGACCTGGATCCGGTTACCTTTTCCTTTTTTTGCCATGGTTCCCTATTTTAAATTTTTTCAATTAAACCTTTCTCTTTCGCATCCCTGATAGCGGCAACAACGCCCTTTTTATTGATGGTGCGGATTCCTGAAGCAGAAACAGTCAGTTCTACCCAACGTTTTTCATCCGGAAGAAAAAATCTTTTTCTAAACAGATTCACATTAAATTTCCGCTTAGCCCTGCGCTTCGAGTGAGAAACCGTGTTCCCAACCATCGCACTTTTTCCTGTGATTTGACAAACTCTTGACATTTTTATATAATTTCTTGATGTACAAACAAACACATTCATTTAACGGGTTGCAAAGAAAATACTTTTTTGATAAATAATCAAGCAGAGCGACAAGTTTTTAAAAAAACAATCAACATCGAAATGTTAATTTCACAATAAGATACATTTTGCTTCTCCATTTCCGAAATATAACCTAAAAATTAATCATTTTTGTACCCCTGAAAATTCTTGAAGCCGCTTTATTGCAAACGTAAAAATATAAATTGATGGATTACCTGTTGATCGGTTTTGGAGTCCTGCTCATGATTGGTGGAATTTTGGGCGGAGTTCTCCCGGTGCTTCCAGGCCCACCCTTAAGCTATGCCGGACTGCTGCTGCTCCATTTTACAAAGGCGCACCAATTCTCCCACCGGTTTCTGGTCGTTTGGGCCATAATTACCGCTATAGTATATCTGCTCGACTACATCATCCCCGTTTGGGGAACCAAACGCTTTGGCGGAAGCAAACAAGGCATTTGGGGCAGCATCATCGGATTGATTGCCGGAATCTTTTTTCTTCCACCCATTGGTATTATCCTCGGACCATTCATCGGAGCTGTTCTCGGAGAACTTTCAGCCGGCAAAGAGTCATCGGCTGCCTTCAAAGCCGGGTTCGGATCCTTTATTGGCCTCCTGGCAGGGACACTGATCAAGCTGATTACTTCCGGTTGGATGACCTGGCATTTTATTAAAACAGTTATATCCGGATAATTCTGATGGTATCAAATCGATCATGATCTTACGAACAAATTCTTGACAGACCATTACATAAAATACAACCTTTAAATTACCGGATATAAAGGCACCATAGGCACATGCGGTCAGCTACCGAAAATCACGGAGCTTCCGATCTATCTTTTCTTCATCATTCGTCCAAGGAATGACATGCCTAATTCGGCAATATCATCCATCACGTTGCCATCATTGTCGCGATCAAGCAGCTGATTAATAACACTCTGAGAACCTGGAGCCTGTTTCTTTTCTGTTTTTAGATAAGAGTTAAGAATAGAGCCAAGAACATTTCCCTGTCCACCACCGCTCTGCTTCCCTAAATATCCCATCACCAACGGCGCCGCCATCTCTAATATCTTTCCAACAGAGCCACTGTCGAGCCCGGAATCTTTGCTGATATACTGCTCCACGTTTTGCCGCTTACTGCCCAGGACATGCTTTAAAATGCCTGCACCGTTAGCTGCTTCCGGATTGGAAAGAAAATCACCCAGATTGTCAAGCAAACTTCCATTATGATCCCGCTGTACAGCACTCTGCAATGCGGCAGCTCCATCCTTTGACTTGCTGTTCCGTGCCAAAGCATTCATCAAAATCGGTATCGCACTGGCCATCGCACTCTTCGTCTGATCGGGTGAAGCATTCGCCTTATTACTGATTGCCTGCAATGAGCTATCGTCCAGTTTCGACAAAATAGCACCTAAAATATCTTCCATGATCTGTTTTTATTAATGATTACGCTTTTAATTCTGAAGGTGGCTCTGAAGGTCCCTTGTCCGTATCTTTTTTCCTGAACCGTTCATCCAGATCATCGATAAGATCATCGGCTTTGTCAGCAAACTTTTTCCCTTTTTCACGGGCTTTATCGTAAAACTCATCAGCCTTATCCTCTACCTTGTCGGCAAAAGATTTCAACTTTTCATCGTACCCCTTCTCCTTAAACTCATCCAGCTTGTCTTCAATGAAATCCTCGGCTTTTTCAAAAAAGTCTTCCACTTTTTTGTATGCCTTGCTTTCAGATACCTTATCAGCCACATCCTTGGCTTTGTCCAGAAACTCCTTCTTAGGTTTTCCAGGCTCCTGATCTGTTTTTTTCTCCATAACAAAATAATTAATCGGTTAAACCGGAGAAATGTAATAAATTAAAACAACATAAAACAGAATAAACAACAAAAAATTTCAATATCAGACGTTTTTTTCAAAACCGGTCAGGTTGGTAAAATACTCAAAAAACACTATTCCAACCGGAATTTATAGCTCCCTGATCCGGCTTGAATAACGATGCGGTCATCATCCCGGGTAACCGATTCTATTCCATCGGACAAGGTCATTGATTCACCATCTTTCCATAGATATTCCGTCCCCTCCAGGAGCGTTACCTGACCTGCCTCATCCATTGGAAGAGCAATGATTGCCTTGCTATTCGCCGGAATGGTCACATCAAAAATAATTCCGTCAGCTCTCTTTTTCCAATTGGAAACCACCTTTCCGGAGTTCACCTCAACAGAACAGTTGACAAAATCAAGTCCTTCGGGAATAAAGGGTTTTATGAGGATTTTTTTATACGATTTCGAAGTCACCCCCTCCATAGGAGACTGAATACCCCCCAAAAATTTATAAAAATATTCGGTGATCGATCCAAACATCTGATGATTATGAGAGTTGAGCCCCTCCCATTTTTCAAGCAGGGTTGTTGCATCATTCTCGAACCAGTAACCAAAACCCGGATAGGTCGTTTGCGTAGCTACCTTAAAAGCAAGTTCATGCTCGCCACCCTGCACCAGTATCGGCCACAGGTATTTGGTTCCAATAATTCCCGTATTCAAATGATTATTGCGCTGCTCAATATCATCGACAATGGTTTGAAAGACCTTCTCCCGGTACCCTTCGGGAACAATATCTCCCATAAGAGCCAGCAGTTGGTAGGTCTGGTAGGTTTCATCGGTTCCATAGAGGGCTGTTTCGGGATTAAAAAAACGGCGGTTTAGATTTTGCCGCACGGTATCAGCCAGGCTGGCATAGTATGAGACATCCTCCGGGTGCCCCAACAATCCGGCAATTTCTGACAACAGCCGGCAATTGTAGTAAAAATAGAAGGTATTGACAACGGCATGGTTGGGACAATCGCGTTGCCCGGGGGCACACCACTCTCCCAGCGAGAACCAGAAACCATCGAAATAGTCGATAATGAAGGGTTCTGAAGGATCTTCATCGCGGGTTCCGACCTCTTTGATATAGCTAAGGTATCTTTTCATGGTTGGATAGTGGTCCTTCAATACGCGGGTATCGCCATAATAGTGATGCATCCACCAGGGGATCAAAATATAAGCACTACCCCAGGCGATGCCGCCCCCCTTACCACCAACCAGTGTCGGGGTGGTATTCGGGATGCGTCCGTTCTCCTCCTGGGCGTCTCTCATGTCGTTCACCCATTTCACGTAGAGTGGAGCCATATGAAAGTCGTGCATTGATGACTCGGCAATGACCTGCCCGTCGCCACCATAAGCACCTTTTTCGCGGTGAGGGCAGTCGGTAGGATAACCATGAAGGTTTCCTTTTTGTGCCCAGAGTCCGGCCCGGTGGGTCCAATTCAACAGGGTATCGGACGACTCAAAGGTTCCGTTTCTGTCCAATGCAGAGTAGATCACCCTTCCCTCCACACGCAGCTGTTCCGGATTGGTCTGATCGCTGGTGGTTACTTCCAGATAACGAAATCCGGAATAAAAAAAGCGGGGTTCATACACCTCAACCTGATCGCTGGCAATCGTATAGTCGGTCCATACCTCCGCATGATACTTAAATTTGGTACTAAGCCTGTCACCCTCCTCCAACGGCTTGGAAAAGAGGGAGTCGTTAAGGGTTTCCGATCCGCGGATCCGGATAACCTGCCCTGGTTTTCCCTTCACCTGCAGCCTCCACCAACCGGCCATATTCTGTCCCAGATCGAAAAGATAGAGCCCCGGTTCCGGATTGATCTCCCGTACGGGTTGGATGGTCTGGTTCACCTTCATTGGGGGCATCAGTTGCGCTTTCAATTTTCCTCCGGGATCATCTGCGATGGCTACCGGATGCCAGTTCCGGTCATCGAAGCCGGCAGAGGCCCAACCCGGTTGCTCTTTTCGGGCATCATAATCCTCCCCTCCGTAGATGTTGTTATAGAGAATGGGGCCATGGTTCCATCGCCATGTTCCATCCGAAACAACCGACTCTTGTGTGCCATCGCTATAGCTGATCATCAACTGAACGATCAGACAAGGGTTTCCAAAGGCCTCCTCCTCCTTTCCCCAGCTCCAGCGACCCTCGGTTTTGCGCTGATTCCAGCCACCATTTCCAATCATCGCACCTACCACATTGTTCCCGGACTTCAACATAGAAGTCACATCGTAAGCCGAATAGAGGATGGTCTTTTGAAACGTGGTAATAGCCGGGTCAAGGACATGATCTCCAACCTTCTCACCATTGAGAAGCAGTTCATAATAGCCGCAAGCCGTAACAAAAGCGGTTGCCTGCTTCACTTTTCTCTTTGCCACAAACTCCTTTCGAAGCAACGGACTTCCATGGGTAATAGCTTCAGATGAAGTAATCCACTCCGCCTGCCACTCCGTTTCATTCAATATTCCGGTATGAAAAAAAGCCGGCTCGCTCCATACGGCTGTCTCTCCATCGATCCAGGCACAGACACGCCAATAATAGGTGGTATTACTCTTTAACGGTGCGCCTTTATACTCAAGTTGAGCCGTTTCGTCCCCACGATTCACGCCGGAGTCCCACACAGATCCGCTACCTTTTCTCACTTCACCGGGATTTTCCGAAACGATCACCTGCCACGCTTGCTGTTGAACCCCCCGCAACTTCGAGTCCAACTGCCAGGAGAAACGAGGCTGATCCACATCAACACCATACGGGTTCTTCTGATACTCAACCTGAAGACTCTTAACGACAACATCATCCGATTTGGCACAAGCCAAAACGAGGAACATACAGGCTATGAACAGGGACCAACCTGTTCCGAAAGTCATGAACCATCTCTCTTTTTGCATCATGTTTTGATTTAGTTATAAAAATATCACTTTTTTGTTCTAAACACCGGCGTAACTGGTTCTATACCGCTCTCCACAGCCACCTGAATCGTTGATACAATATCATTGACCAGCGGAAAATCAATCCCATCATCAAACAATCGTATGATCTCATCCGGCTTATCTGTACCGAAGTAGTTGATTCGCACTCCCTTGCTTTTCAGCTCAATGGCATAATCTCTGAACGCCAGCACAATTTTACCATTTAACTGAATAAAATCAGCCTTCATCTCAAAGGTCTTTTTCAGGTAGTTCACGGGTGAATCCATCCGGTCCATATTGCATATCATCACCTCCGGTGCAACACTTCGCGCCATTTCGGCCGCATCGGCACCAGCAGCGATGAAAGCCTGGTGCAGGCGGTCGTTCCGGGCCAGCATCTCTGTCACTAGTTTGGCTGTCAGTCCCGCCTCTTTCAAATGGACATTCAACCAGACGTTTACCGGCATCTCATCGAGCACCTCCTGTAAAAGGGGAATTTTCTCGCCCCGAAACGCCGGTGATTTCCAGCTTCCGGCATCCAGTGAACGAATCTCTTCAAGGGTCATATCCGCCACTTTTCCCGACCCGTTGGTCGTTCTGTCGACGGTAGGATCGTGTATCACCACCAATTGATGATCTTTGGTAAGTCTCACATCAAACTCAACCATATGAGCACCGGCTTTCACCGCCTCACGGAATGCCGGCAGGGTGTTTTCGGGATGAGTTACCATGGCCCCCCGATGGGCACAAAGGCCTCTCTGTGGCAAATCAGTCGAGGCTCTCTCCCGCCCCCGGCTGTCAGACATAAGAATCTTCACCTCTTTGGGAGCAGTGATCCTGGATCTGACCGTTCCGTTGCTGAGCTTCCGGTGCTTCAGTTCAACCACGCCCCAGGGGGTCGGGAAGGTTCCTTCCACCCAATCCAGATCGCCTAATCGGGGTTCAATCCGGAGGGTTCTGCTACCGGGTTCAACCACCTTCACCCCCAGTACATGTTCCGTAAGCCATGCCGTTGGCCCCGCCGCCCATCCATGACAAAGACTGTGGCGATAACTGACGTAGCAGTGATCGCCATAGGCTCCGTGAATATCAATTTTACCTTCCGGAACAACCTCATCAATACGTCCTGCATCGTTCAACCAGTCAATATTAAAATCTTCCCAGAAAGTTGTTGCTCCCAGATCCAACATTCCACCCCAATAGGAACGTATATTATCGATGGCTCCCTGATAATCGCCCGCTAAAGCCCGTGCCTGCAACATGTAGTAACCATAAAATGTGGACATTCGCCGGGCTCCCTCCTGGGAGAGTACCTTCCGGTTGGCCTCGGCAGAAGGTACCAGGTCCGATAAAGCCAGCAGAGCCGCAGCCTGCTTGGATTCAGTCAATTGCGGTTGATGTCGTTTCAATTTTTTCGTTGCTTCAAGACAGATATCTTTGGATTCTTTATCGCCCAAAATCTCACACAGTTCTGCTCCCGCCTCAAAAGTCATAACCATCATCGACTGAAGCCCGGCATGCACGGCAGCAGTATCTCCCTTCGACGGCCAGTCAAGAAACCGGTTTCCGTCCAGCCGTTCCCTTCCTCCACCATCGATCTTTGTGGCTAAATGGCGGAGTAGTTGGGACAGGTAACTTTTCTGCTCCTTTAAGTAGGCCAGGTTACCCTGATAATAATACCAGTCGCGATGCAACATAACCCACCACATGGAGTAGGAACTGATGCCATTCATCCATCCCGGAAGCGGAGTCAGATCGCGGGCCAGGTCCAGACTCTTCGGCACAACATCGTTATATCCAAACACACTGTTAATAACCATCACCTCCGGGTGCATATCACCCACCCATACCAGGCGATCGCGTTTTATCCCGTCCCACAAATATTCCTGCATGTTCAGATGAACCGTATAGGCACCGGTCGTCCAGATATCATTCAAACGCTGATCACTGCTGTTAAAGGATCCGGAATAGGGAATATCCCGAAATGTAAAGGCAGCGCTGACCTCTTTGATCTCCAGCGTAGCATCCGGATCAAGAAAATCGATCCGCACAAACCGGAAACCCGATTCACCGATATACAGCCGGCCCAGCCAGGGCAATGTCACCTCAAAATCGCGCATCGCATGATCATTGGTTGCCCGGTCTTTGACAACTTCACTCATCGTTTCGGCAACAGACTCCCCAAACCGGATCCTTACACGGCCTGCCGGTTTACGGTTATTAATGGTCGTGACAATCTCAATGCCTCCCTGAATCTCTCTGCCAAAATCGAGGATAATACCCGATGTTACTTCTCCTTTATTTATCAGGGTAAGGTACTTTCCTTTATTCAGATCGGCCTGACCAAGGCCGGGCACCAGAATCTGGTCACTGTTTTTTATTAAGGTGCCGGTATCATCAGACATCCATACCACTCGAACCGGGGACAGGTATGTTGTTGTTAATGATGATGACCTGACAGGCCCTGTTTCTCCATGCTTAAAAACAGGCGGCAGTTGAGCCTCAGCAACCAAAACGGAGAAAACAAGCATTACCAGAAGAGAGGTCAGGTAACGGGAACGAATCAAAACAACCGAAGCGTGAAAATTCAGGATCATAGAAAATTTTTTTTCAAATATGAAGATTATCTCCTTAAAAAACAACCGCAGGAGTAAGATTCGCAGAATAATTTGGATTGGCCCGGTTCTCCGTAAAACAGCGTGAACCCTCACCGGCTAACGCTATATTTATTCACATCAACAATCTCCAATTGACAACGTTTCACCCTCCACTAATCTTTCAAAAACCTTACTGAAAATAAAGGGCATGAGGCGACTGCGGACGGAAATTGTAAAAATTTTTCTTCAATTGTTCCTCGAGAATAAAACCAAAAAAGTTCATATCGGAAGGGGCATTTGGATAGAACCCCAACCGAAGATGGATCGTTTTAAAAACCAGGTTTTCGTTGTGTATCCGCATACCAAGGCCCACGCCGCCATAATAATTTTCACGAAAAACTGCCCGATGGTTTGTTCCAATGATTCCAAGATCTGTAAATACATAAGGTGCCATTCGAAATTTATAAAGCTCATGGTTTAAAAACAGGACATACTCCAGATTCATGCTCAATCGCTGCTTTCCGTTAGCCATACTGCTTGAAAATCCCCGGATGTGTCCATCTCTGTTCAGCGTTAGTGTTTCAACTTCATGTCTTCGGATACCGATAAGATAATTCGTTTTCACAAACAGCCGGGTACGGTTTTTTCCAAGGGTTCCCATGGGAGTAATGTAGTTGAGATCACCCTGGATCAACCCCTGCTCAAAAGCGTGCTTTTTAATATAACCACCAATACTCCCGGCTAAAAACAGGTACCCGAGCGAGCTGGGTAAGATGCTGCCGTTCGAAAGATAGATATGCAGGTAATGCCGGTTTCCAAACTCATTCATGTCATAACCGTAAACCGCTTCATATTTATGGCCGGCAGGTATATCTTCAATAATCCCATATCCGTAAACCAGGTGATCCTGAAGGTATTTCTGCCTGGAAAATGTCAAGCCGGCCAGGCCGATGGTTCGGTTGGCATAGTACAAATTTTTAAAGTAGGTATCGTATGGCTTTTGAAAAAACCTGAAATCGGAGATCCCGGCCGTTATCACCAGTTGAGAAGGTTGCTGGTGGGTGTTGATCTGAAAGCTTTTCCCTCCCCATATCCGGAAATGCGACAAATCAAGAGGCACTTCCGACTCAATCGGATCGTTGGCAGAAATCCGGTCGGAGCGATACATCCGCCTCGCTGACAATCCATAACCCCATGGTATGAATGGGGTTATGAAAGGTTTTTCCAGATTAAAGCTAAACCCTTCGTTCCGGAAGGTATTCAAATAACCCGCTGACAAATCAATAAATTTACCCCGGATGTTACTTATTTTATAATAGGTTTCAAGCCCGGCATAGGGTTGCCGGTTCAGGTGGCCAACAAAACCGACAGAAATTTCGTGCCCGACACCAAAAATATTTTGGTTATACAGCTCCAGCGCAGCGGAACTACTCCCCTCCACGCCACCCGAAAGACCAATGGAAAACCGATCCTTCGTTAATACGAGTACACTGACAAATCCCGAATAAACCGAGTCCTGTTCCAATAAGATCCGTACATCCTGGATGTATGGAAGAGCGCGAATGATTCGTTCATTTTCATAAAGCAACTCCGGGTTAACAGCATCACCGACAGAAAAAAGCAGAAGTTTTCTGATCGTCTTAAGATTTGACTTTGTATGAACGGAATTGGCTCCCCGCTCCAACCACGACCGGGCGGTCCGGGTTGTATCTTCAAATGTAGGACCAAACACTTCCAGCGGTTGTATCTTTATATCCGAAATAATCTTATCCTCCATTCGGCGATAGTATTGAAGAGACAACGCCCGCTTATCCACATTAGGACGAGGAGTAACAACCAGATAATCAAATAATAACCGGGTAATTCGCTTCTGACTGGCCACCTGCTTCAAACTGTCATAAAATGCATCCTGAGGGTAAGGTGTATGGTAAGATGCCGAGTCAGCAATCGACTCCCTGGCCGATACTGCTACCGTGCCAACCAGAAGACTCATTCCTGTCAAAAACAAAATTAACCAATATAAAAATACCCCCTTCATCTGCCTGATATTATCCGTTCGATATCCGGTGATTCAACCGGATAACTAACCGTGGATACCAACAAATTACCAACACATTATGCCCTTATGGGTTATATGGATCGAATCATTGAAAACTGAAATCCATATTCATAACCAATCTTTCGGAAAAATAGAAATTTCAATCCTCTGTTGGAGAAAATCTACTGTTAATTTTCGTTAAAGCTTCGATGACAGAACCATAACGAATCATAATACATCGAAACGAAGTATCCAAAGCTGCTCACCTCCCGAAGGTATAAGTTAATTTTATACTTTTGCGCTATGGGGAGAATATATCAGCTATATAAAAAAAATATATACGGAGTGATGGGAACCCTGGTGTTTCACATCCTCCTGTTTCTTCTCTTTTATATGGCCGGTATCGACCTGAAAAGAACGGTTCAGGAGGA
>CAZILU010000014.1:21589-36263 GCA_964540165.1 uncultured Mariniphaga sp. | reverse complement strand
TCACTACAGATCCATCAGAAAAAAATACCTGCTCTACCCCGATTTTGAATAATTATGAATCCTTACCTGGTTTTAACCCTTATTTTAGGTTATTTTTTAATTCTCATCGGAATTTCCTGGTTAACATCCCGCCATGCCGATACCCGCGATTTTTTTACAGCCAACCGGAAGTCACCCTGGTTTTTGGTAGCCTTTGGCATGGTTGGTGCCAGCCTCTCCGGAGTAACATTTATATCGGTGCCCGGAGAGGTAGGAAACTCGGCATTCACATACCTGCAATTCGTTTTTGGGAATATTGTCGGATACTGGCTGGTTGCCGGAATACTTCTGCCGCTTTATTACCGGCTAAATCTGGTCTCCATATACGCATTTCTCGGACAAAGATTTGGCACATCATCCTATAAAACAGGCTCTTTCTTTTTTATTATTTCCAAACTGATAGGAGCAGCCTTCCGGCTTTACCTGGTTGCCGGAGTCCTTCAGATTGCCTTCTTCGACGCTTTCAACATTCCATTTTCAGTTACCGTAATGGTAACCATCGCTCTCATTTGGGTCTACACTTTTAAGGGTGGAATAAAAACCATTGTGTGGACCGACACCCTGCAAACCCTCTTTTTAATCAGCGCGGTTGTTTTAACCATCATTGCCATTGCCCGTGCCCTGGGACTGAACTTCGCCTCCCTGGTCAACCTGATCGCTTCCGACTCCAATGCGCAAATCTTCTTTTGGGACTGGCGCAGTGGGAATAATTTCTTTAAACAGTTTTTCGCCGGAATGTTCACGACACTGGTGATGTTCGGAATGGATCAGGATATGATGCAAAAAAACCTCACCTGTAAGACAAAAAAAGAGGCACAGATCAATATGGTCGTCTTCAGTCTCTCATTCCTGGTCAGCGTATTTCTGTTTCTCTGCTTAGGGGCACTGCTCTATATATTTGCCGCAGACAAAGGTATAGCGATACCTCAAAAAAGCGATGATCTCTATCCTCTGATTGCCATGAACCATATGAGCCTGTTTGTCGGAATAGCGTTTCTGATGGGCATCACAGCGGCTGCCTATTCAAGTGCCGACTCGGCATTGACAGCCCTCACCACGGCATTTAGTGTCGATTTCCTGAACATTGAACAACATGAAGAGATCAAAAGACAAAAAATCAAAAAACAGGTACATCTTCTCTTCTCTGTACTATTGATCATTGTTATCCTGTTGTTCAGGGCAATAAGTAACGAAAGCGTGGTCGTTGCTGTTTTTACCGTCGCAGGTTATACGTACGGCCCTATTCTTGGCCTCTTCCTTTTTGGTATCTATACCCGGAAAAAAATCAAAGATCGTTGGGTCCCGTTGGTCGCATTTGTTTCACCGGCAGCATGCTTCATGATCTCAAAATACTCAGAAACACTTCTCTTTGGATACAGATTCGGCTTTGAACTGCTAATTCTCAACGGATTATTGACTATGTTAGGATTGTGGGCCATTTCTGAAAAAGATGGTTAGAATACAGAATTATTTGTAAATAATTGTTAATAATTGTGAACGAAATTCCTATATTTGTAATAATAAGATCGAAAAGAAAACGTTAAAGCAATAAACCTAAAGATTTGATCAGGTATTTAATTCAAATAGTGCTTGTAAGTGTTATGCTTTATTCGCTCTCATCGTGTGAAGATGAAGGCTATATGAATTCCCCTGATGCCATGTTACGCTTCTCCGCCGATACTGTCATGTTCGATACCATCTTCACCTCCATTGGCTCTACCACACAGCACATCAAAATTTACAATAATTACAATGAAGACATTTTAATCTCCCGCATTCGGGTCGCTGGTGGTGATCTTTCCAATTTTAGACTAAATATCAACGGAGCACCAACAAATGAAGCCTTTGAGGTAGAAATTCCGGCCAAAGACAGCATCTTTATTTTTGTAGAGGTCACCATCGATCCCACCGGCGAAAATCTGCCGATGGTTGTCCAGGACTCCATAGAACTTACAACCAATACCAATTTACAAAACATAAAACTGATTGCTTATGGTCAGGACTTCAAACTGATCAAAAATGAGAGCGTTGAGACGACGACCTGGACGTCTGAAAAACCATACCTGGTATACGGATATGCTTACATCGACAGCTTATCAACGCTCACCATTGAGCCGGGCACACGCATCCATTTTCACAAAGATGCCGGACTCTATGTTCGGGGTACCATCAAAGCAGAAGGGAGCTTTCAGAATCCCATCCTATTTACAGCCGACCGGCTGGAAGATACCTATAAGGATGTTCCCGACCAATGGAATGGAATTATCCTGTTCTCCGGCAGTCAGAATAACGCAATCAACCACGCCTCCATCAAAAATGCGAATATCGGAATACAGGTTGGAACCATTGAAGATGAAGGAAGTGCTTCGCTGGAACTATCCAATACAAAAATCGAAAACATGGCCTATGCCGGACTGTTTGCCCTCAACTCAAAAATATCCGGATACAATAACGTTGTCGGGAATTGTGGTTTTTATGCCGTCGCACTCCTGGTTGGAGGATCTTATGAATTTTACCATACTACCATAGCCAACTATTGGGGCGGATACTCTTCCAGGCCAAGAAAAACAGCCTCTCTGGTAATCTCAAATAACCTCATCGTCAAACGATCAGATGGTTCTGAAATTACCTATTCAGAAGACATGGAAAAAGCCTATTTTGGCAATAGCATCATCTATGGGAACAACCCGCTGGAGCTGGAGTTAGGAAAAAATAAAGATAAAAAATTTAACTACTTCTTTGATCACTGTATCCTCCAGGTACCGGATACCTTTAATATCACACTGAAAGACCACTACAGAAGTGTGTGGAAAGGGGCGAAATATAATCCCCTCTTTATCGATCCATACGATAAATATAATTATGCCCTCGACACCCTGTCGCCGGCAAAAGATATCGGAAATGCCGAAATAGCCAGGTTTTTTCCAATGGATATTCTGAACAAAGATCGCACAGCCGACATCGGACCGGACCTGGGAGCTTATGAGCGAATTGAAAAAAAGAGTGAAAAATAGGATATCAATCCTCATACTGGTTATTCTCCCGGCGCTCATCTCCTCAGCACAAAAACCTCCGGGCGATTTCTTTATCATGTTCTACAACGTTGAAAACCTATTCGATACCCATGATGATCCGGATACTTCAGACGATGCCTTTACTCCCTGCGGCGACAGACGATGGACCAATAACCGTTTTAACAAAAAACTTATCAATCTATCGAGGGTTCTGATTACCAGTGCCGGCTATATCCCACCCCAGATCATTGCTCTTTGTGAAGTTGAAAACACTTTCGTTCTTGAAATGCTCATTCAAAACACTCCCCTGAAAAAATTTAATTACAAAATAATTCATAAAGATTCACCCGATCCGCGTGGCATCGATGTGGCATTGATCTATAATCCATCAGAATTCCGTCCTCTTACCTACCATTACATTCCCTTAACCGGAGCTAAGGATTCGGTACCCGATAGCAGGGAGATTCTTTATGTGTCCGGCATTGTCCAACAGACAGACACCCTGCACATCTTTGTGAACCATTGGCCGTCAAGGTATTCCGGATTGTTGGAGAGCCGCCCAAAAAGAGCTTTGGCAGCCCGGGTGTTGAGAAGAGAGATCAACCAGCTCCAAATTAGATGGGAATCACCAAAAATTATCATTATAGGTGATTTTAACGATCAACCCGACGATGAGAGTCTGGCCTTACACCTGAATGCAAAACCACCCCCGAAATCTCCGCCGGTATTCGCCGACACTTTGTATAACCTCTCGTTCCAGTGGAAAGAGACAGAACCTGGCACCTTGAAATATCGGGATCAATGGTCTGTTTTTGATCAAATCATTACCTCGGGATCACTCCTGCTGAATCAAAAAAGCATCTATACCCAAAAAGAGTGGGCAACCATCGTCAAACTACCCTTTCTGCTCGAAAAAGATGAGAGGTATGGCGGAGAAAAAATCAAACGCACCTACTATGGATACCAATATACAGGGGGGTACAGTGATCACCTTCCTGTGATGTTACGACTGAAGATAGAGGATTAAACCTCTATCCCTGATAAAACAACAGGCTATTTAACCGGCTTTAATCCCAATGAAGCAGCCTTTTCAAGCATAAAAGCATAAGCTTCATCGTAATTATTATGGATAACACCATCAAGAATGGCATCCTTTATGGCATCTTTGATCATTCCAACCTCCCTGCTGGGGGATAAACCAAACAACTCCATAATCAACTCTCCAGACACCGGTGGTTGAAAGTTCCGGATGGCATCCTTCTCTTCTATCTCTTTCAGCTTTTGCCTGACAATCTCAAAGTTTTTCATGTAACGACGAACTTTATCCGGATTCTTGGAGGTAATATCCGCCTCGCACAGGGTCATCAAATCATCGATGTCATCGCCCGTCTCAAACAATAATCGCCGAACCGCAGAATCGGTAACCTCCTCCTCCGAAAGGACAATAGGACGCATATGCAATAGCACCATCTTTTGCACATACTTCATCTTCTCATTCAGCGGCAATTTCAACCTCGAAAAAATTTTCGGAATCATCTTCACACCCACAAAATTATGGGCATGAAAAGTCCATCCCTGTCCCTCTATATATTTTTTAGTAACCGGCTTGGCAATGTCGTGCAACAACGCAGCCCAACGAAGCCATAAATTATCGGTGTTCGGGACTATCCGGTCAAGAACTTCAAGCGTATGAAAAAAATTATCCTTATGACGGATTCCGTTTTCAACATCAACGCCCTTCATCCGTTGTAATTCAGGAAAGATCAAACGCAATAATCCGGCTTCTTCCAATAGAATAAATCCTTTCGAAGGTTTCTCTGACATCATAATTTTATTCAGCTCCTCCGAAATACGTTCAGCAGAAATGATAGAAATCCGTTCGCGATTTGAAGCAATCGCCTGTAAGGTCTTGATCTCAATATCAAAATCCAGTTGCGAGGAAAACCGGATCGCTCTCATCATCCGCAACGGATCATCTGAAAAGGTAATTGATGGATCCAGGGGAGTCCGGATAATCCGGTTTTTCAAATCTTCTACACCATTAAACGGATCGGTTAACTGTCCGAAATTGTGCTCATTCAACCCCAGGGCAAGCGCATTAATCGTAAAATCACGTCGATTCTGATCATCCGCTAACGAACCATCCTCAATAGCCGGCTTTCTTGAATCCCGCTGGTACGACTCTCTCCGCGCGCCAACAAACTCCACGTCAAATTGCCTGTACTTCAGCTGCGCGGTTCCAAAATTCCTGAATACAGTCACCCTGGGCTTCGGACTTAACCGGGATGATACCGCCTCGGCCAACGCTATTCCACTGCCAAGGGTTACAATATCAATATCCTTCGAATCGCGCTGCAATAAAAGATCCCGGACAAATCCACCAATAACAAATGTATCTTGTTGCAATGCATCTGCTGCTTCCGAAATTCTTTTAAATATAATGGAGTTTAAACTCATACCCATACAATGATTTCCGCTTATTAAATCTAAAAATAGAGCCCTGTCAGGAAAAATTGTGACAAAATTACAACTATTTGTCGAAAAATCTCCATTTTGACAGTGACTGGCTGCCACCTCCAAACAACACAATTAAATTCATGAACCATTTAATGGCTTATCATTCCTGTAAATAAAGGAGACCCTTCATTCGTTCAGTCTATGAACCATGGGCCTAAAAATCAAACGGTCTGATTCCATCATTAATATAAAAACAGACTGGGCGTCTTGTTGAAAAACAGGTACCAATCGTATCGAAATAAGGTTAAAATGACAGAAAAAATACTGTGATATAATAATTTCTTTTTTTTTCTCTTTATGAATATGGCACTATCTTTGTCAAATCATATTTAACAATTTAGATATATAAATTATTAAAACAATAATATCATGTTGGAACATTTGACAAAAGAGACATTTAAAGAAAAAGTATTTAATTGGGAATTAAACAAAGATTGGAAATATGAAGGAACAGTTCCCTGTTTGATCGACTTTTATGCTGACTGGTGTGGGCCATGCAAAATGGTAGCACCGGTATTGGAAGAGCTGCAAAAAGAGTACGGTGACAAACTGGTAATTTATAAAGTTAATACGGAACAGGAGCAGGAGCTTGCCGGCATTTTTGGTATTCAGAGCATCCCGTCATTGCTCTTTGTACCTATGGATGGTCAGCCTCAGATGGCCATGGGTGCACTTCCGAAAAACACCTTTGAGCAGGCGATTTCAGACGTTTTGAAAATTGAAAAACCCGCAGTTAACTAAACAGGATCAACACGTTTTCCAATTGCATTTTCCTGGATCCTTTTACCAAAAGGGATCCTTTTGTTATTGGAAATTCCTGAAGGTACTTTATAAGTTCACCGGTATGATCAAACGTATGGTATCCGGAATTCTTTGCTACTTGTGAAAAGACCGGACCAACAAGACATACGTCATCAAAAGAAAACGAATCAATTAGATGAAGAATCTTTTGATGCTCTGTCGTTGACTCATCGCCAAGTTCCAGCATATCGCCCAGGATCACGTATCGGGGAGATTGAAATCCGGCCACAAAACTATCGATCGACACCTGCATGCTGGAGGGGTTGGCATTATAGGCATCCATTACCAATGTCAGCGATCCTTTTTGAATCAGCTGTGACCGGTTATTTTTAGGGATATAGCCAGTGATGGATCGACAAATGGTTGCGGGATCTATGTTAAAATAGTATCCAACGGTAGCAGCAGCCAACACATTTTCAAAATTATAACTTCCGGTTAACGCTGTTTTAACGGGCAAAGATATATGTTGAAAGTGTATCATTACTGATAAACAAGGAGACACTTCAACCACCTCGCCGGTAATGAAAGCATCCTTTTCTCCATAGGTGACACATCGCTCATAATTGCCTGTCAACTCAGTCAGTGTGAAGTTATCACCATTCAAAAAGATGGTTCCATTGGTACGCTGTATGGATTGGTAAAGTTCAGCTTTGGTTCTTTTAACTCCCTCAAAAGACCCGAAACCCTCTAAGTGCGCTCTTCCGATATTGGTTATCAGGCCATAGTCGGGATCGGCAATAGAGCAGAGTTCTCCAATTTCGCCGGGATGGTTGGCACCCATTTCAATCACAGCAATATCAGTCTGTTCATCCATCTGTAACAGGGTCAGGGGAACACCAATATGATTGTTTAGGTTGCCTTTGGTTGCGATTACCCTGAATTTGGCAGAAAGCACCGCTGCAATCAGCTCTTTCGTGGTTGTCTTTCCGTTTGATCCGGTTATGGCTAAAACAGGAATTCCCAGTTTATCCCGGTGCAGCTTAGCCAGCTTCTGAAGTGTAGATAAAACATCATCAACGACAATTATTCGGGGAGAAAGCGGCGTATGTACCTCGTCTACGATAGCAAAAGCGGCACCTTTGTCGAGTGCGTCCCGGGCAAATATGTTACCATTGAAATTTTCGCCTTTCAATGCAAAGAAGAGGCTGTTATCTGTAATTTTCCGAGAGTCGGTCTCTACCTTGCGAAACTTTAAAAAGAGGTCGTAAAGCCGTTCTAACACCATCTTAGAAACCCTCCGGACTGCCCACGCGGGTCATGGCACAACGAAATCCCAAATCGTTTTGTGATTTGGTTTGTTCCAGGTACCTTCTGGTGCCGGGCACCAGCCAGTATGGACGATCTTTCCAGGAACCTCCTTTGTATACCCGTACCTCATCCGAAATCAGGGAAGAGAAATGGTCACCCTGTACATACATATTTGCCGTACCCTTATCTTGTTCGGTGTTCCAGTCATTACCATCTATAATTTGGGAATCAACACTTCCATCACGGAAGTTCCGGTAATCGGCAATGGTATCCTGAATCAGCTTTCCGTATTGATCGCGTAACAATCCACCATCGGGGCCACGACGATACTCTGTAACCACATTTCCCCTGAAAGGCTGAAACTCTTCGACATCTAAAAACGAGAGTGGGCGGTAAACATCCGCGACCCATTCATTTACATTACCTGCCATACAGTATAATCCATAATCGTTCGGATCGTAAGAAAATACCGGAGCAGTAATATCGGCATTATCGTTCAGGGCACCGGCCATACCCATCATGTCACCACGTCCTCTGACGAAGTTGGCACGCAACCGGCCTTTATCTCTGCGGGAATCCTGCCTCAGGTAAGCGCCATTCCACGGAAATATTCTCCGATCGGTAAGCAACTCCCCTTCGGTATTTCCAATTAAACCATAGGCTGCATACTCCCATTCAGCTTCGGTAGGAAGCCGGTAATTAGGCAGCATAAGACCATCTTCCCAGCGAACCCTGCGATTCGTTCCATCGGGATTCTGTTGTGGCCGTTCTCCCTCGGTCCCCTGGTAAAGACCGGCAAGATAGGTATCGGTAGTAAAAATATTTTCTCCCGATTGCGTATTATCGTGCTGCAAGATCCCTCTTTCAATCAGAATCTTCTCATTGACCCGGTCGGTTCGCCAGGCACTGTACTCATTGGCCTGCTCCCAGGAAACACCAACCACCGGATAATCGCTGTAGGCAGGATGCCTGAAATAGTTATTCACATAAGGTTCATTGTAAGCAAGCTCACTTCGCCACAAACCCGTATCAGGTAACGCACGGTTTACTTTATCCCGGTCACCGGCATAAGCCCGGTTTAACCAATGCACAAATTCCCGGTAATCCTGATTCGAAATCTCTGTTTCATCCATATAAAAAGATGCAACCGTTACCCGGCGCGGATGATTGTCCCATTTATACATGACATCCTCCTCAACACGCCCCATAGAAAAAGTTCCACCCTGAATAAATACAAGTCCGGGACCGGTGGCCTGCTCGTAACCCGAAAGGTAAGGAATATTACCTGACTCCTCCGAATTGTACTCCCATCCTGTGGTTCGGGAATTTTCCTTCTTTCCACCAATACCCTTGGGACATCCCGACACCATAACTCCCAATAACAGTATCAGGAATATCCTAAAGTTCATTAAATCAGTGTTTTTCATTCGTATCTGTCTGTATTTTACTAATCAGTATTAAAACGCTATAAATCAATATATTAACAAGTCAAAAGAGCGTTAGCAATCCGTTGTTTTTTTCTTTTGTCACAAATATAACTGATTTGTCGATCTCTTATTGTCTTTAAGGGCAAAATTTAGCGGTTTTTAGTTCTGCCCGATTATCTTTGTCAGTCGTTTGGCAAAAATAATTGTTTTATCTTAAAACGTCCGGTCTGCAATAATTATTTTCGGATGGCGTTTTTGTTATTATCTAATTGTTGTAGTAGAATGAACAGGTTACTAATCCTTATAACAGCTCTGATTTTCGGATTTACGGCAGATGATCTCAGAAAAGAGGTCATAACCATTGATTGGCAAATCTCCGCTGATCCGGGAAACGGAATCGGATATACGTTCAATGAAGCAGTCTATCGAACATCATCGGCACAAATTCCTTACTATTTTAAAACAGTACCAGCCGGGCATCCCGGACAGGATTTCCGGTTCATTCTTGAAAATCCTGTTTTTGAATCGATAACTATTGATCATCCGGTTCAGACAACAGACGAATGGCCAACAGAACTAATCATCGATAAAACAGATCTTCAGTCAGGGGAAATGCGAATTATTCAGCTTCAGATTCCTGCCATAATCAGAAAAGGTGACGAAATCGTTCTGCTTAAAAAATTTGAACTAAAACAGATACCAGTCCGGTTAAAATCAGCCCACGCTGCCCAATTCAACTGGAAAACAGAATCGTTATTGAAGGATGGAAAGTGGATAAAAATCAGCATTTCTGAACGGGGGATACATAAAATACCATGGTCAACCTTATCTCAATGGGGATTTTCAGATCCATCCAAGGTGAAGGTTTTTGGTGCGGGGGGATCGATTCTTTCAGAAGATCCGGGAAAAATTGATTACGATGACCTGCCTCAAATCCCGGTCTGGCATGGAAAAAATAGTGGAGCCGACTGTCTGTTTTTCTTTGCACCAGGATCTGTTCAGTGGATGCCAGATCCGTCGGGAACCTTTCTTACCCGTAGACGGAATCCCTATACAACCAAAGGTCATCTCTTTTTGAGCGAAGCGCCGGAAACGGTAAAAAACATTGAATTGGCAGATACTCCAACCGGCCCGGCAACCCAAACCATTAACTCCTTTCTCGATTATGCCATAGAGGAGACTGACCGCTACAACCTGATCCAGTCGGGCAGAGAGTGGTTTGGAGATAAGTTTGTCAGCGGATCGACAAGAAACTACCAATTTCCGATCATCGATCCGGCAAGTTCGGGTGAAATCTCCCTGCTCATAAATGCGGCGGCACGATCATCTAACCCATCTCAGATGGTTATTACTGCCAACCAGAATAGAACAGCCAGCATCAATTTCTCAAAAGTAAGCATCGATTGTAAAGAATGCCTGTTCGCCCACGAAAATCGCCAGACATTAACCGTTTCGCCATCGGGAGAAAACCTGACGGTCAGTCTGAAATATCTGAGTAACGAAGGAAATGCCGAAGCATGGCTCGACTATATCTTACTCAATTATCATCGAAAGATCAAGCAAAACAGCAACAATCCGCTCTATTTTCAAAACATCAATGCCTATGGTCCCGGACAGGTTGTTGAGTTTACGGTTGAGGCAGCCACCTCCGACTTAAAGGTATGGGATGTGACCGACCTGTTTGATGTTCGAGAGATCGCGCTTCAATTCAATGGCAACAGCGCAATCGGCATGATCGATGCAACGGAGCTCCGCGAACTGGTTGCTTTCTCTCCAAACAATCAATTTCCGGTCCCGGAATTGACAGGAAACGTTGTCAATCAAAATCTGCACGGACTCGATACACCTGAATTTCTGATCATCACAAACCCATCCTTCACCAAACAGGCCAATGAACTAGCCGACTTTCACCGGACTCGCGATGCCATGCAGGTAGAAGTCGTCTCAAGCCAGGCAATTTATAACGAATTTAGTTCCGGAAATAGAGATGCCACCGGGATACGGAACTTTATTAAAATGCTCTACGACAGAAACAAAAGATTAAAATATGTTCTTTTATTTGGTGACGGCAGTTACGATAACCGGGGAATTAATCCCGGCAGCCTGAACCTGATCCCCACCTACCAGTCAATCAGTTCCCTTGAACCGGTAACCTCCTTTGTAACCGATGATTTCTTTGCCTTGTTGGATCCCGGAGAAAGCGTTTATAGCGGGGCGGTAGACCTTGGGATCGGACGATTGCCGGCATCGACCAATTATCAGGCAGAATTAATGGTTAGAAAAAACCGGGAGTATAACTCTCCGGAGGCTTTTGGTGACTGGAAAAACAAGTTGTGTTTCATTGCCGACGATGAGGATGAGAATATGCACATGGAAGATACCGAGAAGCTGGCAACCCTGGTCAATACAAATCACAGCGATTTTCTGATTGAAAAAATTTACTTCGATGCCTTTCCGCAAATAACAGGCCCGGGAGGTGAAAGTTATCCGGAAGTTACGGAAGCCATTAACCAAAAAGTAAACGATGGTGTATTGATTCTCAATTATGTAGGACATGCCAACACCCGTTACCTGGCAAAAGAGAATGTACTGGATGTCAGCCACATAAATTCCTGGTCAAACCGAAAAAACCTCCCGGTTTTTGTTACGGCTACCTGTGAATTCAGCCGGTTTGATGCCGATGAAATATCGGCAGGGGAATA
This sequence comes from uncultured Mariniphaga sp., assembly GCA_964540165.1. Lineage (GTDB taxonomy): Bacteria > Bacteroidota > Bacteroidia > Bacteroidales > Prolixibacteraceae > Mariniphaga. Next base: position 24,515 of record CAZILU010000014.1, on the reverse strand, counting down.
CATCCTTTTCAATCAGAATGGCGGAGGTATCGGGCTATTCTCCACTACCCGGCTGGTTTTTGCCTATTCCAATTACCTGCTAAGCCGAAGCTTTTACACCTATGTATTCAGAAAAGACAACCAGGGCAATCCTTACCGGATGGGAGACATTATGCGTCTGGCTAAAATCAACACGGCAAATACGATTAACAAGAGAAACTTCAGCTTATTAGCCAATCCGGCGCTCAAGCTCTCCATCCCGCACCACAAGGTTGTTACCACGTCAATTAACGGGCGTAATGCAACCGCTGCGCCCGACACACTGGGTGCACTCCAACATATTACTATCACCGGTTATACCGCTGACGAACAAAACAACAAGCTGACCGGATTTAACGGCCGCCTGGTATCAACCGTATATGAAAAGAAACAGATGGTTACCAGCAGAGGTAATGCCGGAGAAAAACCGATGAAATTTTCCGTACAGGAAAACATCATTTACCGGGGAGAAACCGATGTTAAAAACGGAGAATTCTCTTTTAGTTTCGTAGTTCCTAAAGATGTGTCGTATGCCGTAGGAGCAGGAAAAATCACCTATTATGCCGATAACGGAATAACCGATGCTTCCGGGGCATTTGAAAACTTCCTGATCGGAGGAGAGGCCAACCCGCTGGTCGATAACGAAGGGCCTCACATTGAACTTTACTTGGATTCTGAAGCGTTTGTCTCCGGGAACAAGGTGAGCAGGAATCCACTGCTGATAGCCCGGCTTGAAGATAAAAACGGCATTAACACCGCCGGCTCCGGCATCGGCCACGACATAACAGCCCTGGTTAGTTCCGACCCCTCCAACGTACTGGTCTTAAACAATCACTATCAATCAGAAATCAATGACTATACCAGGGGAACCATCCGGTTTCAGCTGAAAAACCTCCCCGTTGGAAAACATCGCCTGAAGCTTAAAGCTTGGGATGTAGCCAACAACTCATCAGAAAAGGAGATCGAATTTGAGGTAACCGATGATTTTTTTATCTCCGGGGTCTCCTGTTACCCTAATCCAATGGTTAGCTACACCTTCATCTCCTTTGAACACAACCAGTCAAATGCCATTTTAGAGGTTCTTTATGAAATTTTCGACGCTAACGGGCAACGAATCGACCACTTCATCCATTCGGTCGGATCAAGCGGAACCATTAGCAATCCCATTCGATGGGACTTCTCCCAAACAAAATTGCCGCTACGAAACGGATTATACATCTATCGAATTACGGCAAAAAATTCCGACGGAAATATCACCTCAAAATCGGGGAAGCTGGTTATAGGCCGATAAAATTTAACAAGCCACGTACTAATTCTCAAAAAGAACCGTTCAATGAGTTTAGATAAATTGTTCCATTCAATTCAATTTATATATTTGCAACGCCAATTATTTAAAGCATTATGATCAAATTTGTTCGTTTATTAATTTTGTTATCGTTTACTATTTTCATTACTCCATATGCGAACGGTCAGGCAACGACATCGGGAGCCAACACCATCACTACTGCGGTACCATTCCTTGCCATTACACCCGACTCGAGGGCCGGAGGTATGGGCGATGCCGGCGTTGGTACGACACCCGACCTGAGCTCACAGCATTGGAATCCTGCCAAATATGCATTTATGGAGAGTGAAATGGGGGTTAGCCTCTCCTACTCACCCTGGTTGAGGGCATTGGTTGATGATATCAACCTGGCCTACCTGGTGGGGTATAAAAAACTGGATGATGTACAGACGGTCAGCGGCTCATTGCGCTATTTTGCGTTGGGTGATATCATGTTTACCGATGAAAACAACTCGGAACTTGGACAGCAAAGTCCGAATGAGTTTAGTATTGATTTGGGGTATTCCCGGTTATTGTCTGAATCTTTTTCAGGATCGGTTGCGATCCGTTATATCCGTTCCGATCTGACCGGAGGACAGTTGGTCGGTGGAGTAGAGTCACGACCCGGCAATTCATACGCTGCCGATGTTGCATTTTACTATTTCAATGAATTCAGAGCCAACAGAAAGGATAATATCTTCTCTGCCGGCATCAACATTCAAAATATCGGAGCGAAAATATCGTACACGGAAGGGGAAGTCAAAGACTTTATTCCTACCATGTTAAAACTGGGAGCAGCCTATACAACCGAGGCTGACGCATATAATAAATTTACATTCGCTGTTGAAGCGAACAAATTACTGGTTCCAACACCTCCCAGAGATTCTACGGACTATGAGGAAGGTGCCATCATCTACCCGGGAGGCATCAACTCCGATGTATCGGTAATTGCCGGAGTGTTCAAGTCATTCAACGATGCTCCGGGAGGCATGAAAGAAGAGCTACAGGAGATCAACCTCTCGGCAGGGGTTGAATACTGGTACAACAATCAATTTGCACTTCGTGCCGGGTATTTCTACGAGCATGAAAACAAGGGAAACCGAAAATTTCTGACACTCGGTGCTGGTTTTAAGCTGAATGTATTCTCTCTTGACTTCTCCTATATGCTGCCCACACAGCAGAATCATCCGTTGGCCAACACCCTGCGGTTTACGCTGGCATTTGACGTTGAAGCATTCCAGAATCAAAGATAAGCATGTACAGAGTTGGTCAGGGATACGATGTGCATCGGTTGGCTGAAGGAGAAACCCTTTGGCTGGGCGGAGTTCTTATTCCACACCATAAGGGGACGGTTGCCCATTCTGACGGGGATGTGCTGCTCCATGCCATATGCGATGCGCTGTTAGGTGCTGTGAGTCTGGGAGATATTGGCACCCACTTTCCAGACACATCGGATCAGTACAAAAACATCGACAGCAAGATTCTGCTGCAAAAAACTCATCATTTGATACGGGAGGAGGGATATGATATCGTTAATATTGATACCACACTGGCTGCCCAACAGCCAAAAATAAAACCTTATAT
>CAZILU010000014.1:0-21489 GCA_964540165.1 uncultured Mariniphaga sp. | reverse complement strand
CGGGAAGGTGAAATCGATGGGGTTCCCATACAAACTGCATTTCCTGACCAGGATTCAATTCATACGGTTTCCCTCTATATTAGTGAGCAGCATCAGGAGCCCTATTTCGATCTGATTGAAAAATTAAATCCGGCACGTGTTATTTTCAATCCCGGAACCGAGAACACGCTTTTTAGAGACAAACTCAGTTCAAAAGGCATTGAAACCGTTGAAGGGTGCACCCTGGTAATGTTGCGTACCCGACAATTTTAAGTTATTACCATGTTTGAAGAGATCCGGTCACTGGATGCATTTAACCGCTTAACAGAGCAGGAGGCAGCCATTCTCTGCTACTTCTCCACCGAAAAGTGTACTGTTTGTAAAGCACTGAAACCTAAGGTGTCTCAATTGATTCAGGAAGAGTATCCGCACATAAAGCTGGTCTATATATCATCGGATCTCTACCCTGAGATTGCCGGGCAATACCGCGTATTTGCAGCACCAACCCTACTGCTCTTTTTTGATGGTCGTGAGTTCATTCGCAAAAGCCGCGCCTTTGGCATTGATGAATTACGCAGAGAAATCGACCGCCCCTATCATTTGATATTCAATGATGACGCTGATCCGCTGCATACGGCATCCAGCAGTTCGGGATCGCTTGCGTGAGGCATGGTTACCTTCAGTTCACGGTTCTCATTCATGGCGCGACGAATGGCGGTAACAGCCGGTGAATTTTGTGCCCAGCAGCGTCTGGCCAATCCGTTATTCACATCCCAGTACAACATACGTTGAATCGCTCTGTCAGCTTTTTCCGAACCATCGATGGTCAGGCCAAATCCTCCGTTGATTGCCTCTCCCCAACCGACGCCTCCACCATGATGCAACGATACCCAGGTAGCTCCCCGGAAACTGTCACCGACAAAATTTTGAACAGCCATATCAGCGGTAAATGCTGAACCATCATAAATATTGGAGGTTTCCCGGTAAGGGGAATCGGTTCCTGAAACGTCGTGATGGTCGCGGCCCAATACAACAGGAGCTGATATATAGCCTTTGCGGATGGCATGATTCAATGCCCGGGCAATTTGGACTCTTCCGGCACCATTGGCATATAGGATGCGGGCCTGGGATCCAACCACCAGTTGGTTACGGCCTGCCTGACGGATCCAGTGAATATTATCTTCCATCTGGCGGGTAATTTCAGGAGGAGCTTTTTTCAGCAATTTAACAAGAGTCTCCTCCGCGATCAGGTCACTTTTTCTCAAATCTTCCGGATCACCACTGGTGCAAACCCATCGAAAAGGCCCAAAGCCATAATCAAAGTAGAGAGGCCCCATAATATCCTGCACATAAGATGGATATCTGTAATTCCCCGAAATAGAAAAAACAGAAATGCATTCCCGTAATCCCAAAAATACATGCCGCGGTCTGCCACCTGATTAATCGCAGCTACCTGCCGGCGAAGTGACATCTGCACCCTTTCTTTAAATTGATCCGGCTCTTCTGTCATCATCCGGTTCGACGCTTCAAAAGATAAACCAACGGGATAGTAGCCTCCGGCAAATGGATTGTGCAACGAGGTCTGATCGGATCCCAGATCGATTTGAATATTCTCGCGGGCCAACATTTCCCATAAATCAACCACATTCCCCTGATAAGCCAGGGAAACAGCCTCTCCCGCCCTGCTGGCACGATGAATCCGATCGATAAGCGTTGGAAGATGATCATACGCCTCATCAACCCATCCCTGATCCATCCGCTTTTTCAAAGCTGCCGGATTGATCTCTGCGATGACACCAACCATTCCGGCCATGACAGACGCCTTGGCCTGGGCACCCGACATCCCACCCAATCCACTGGATACAAACACCTTTCCCACCGATTGATTCTTCGAATGGATGCGGGCAGCATTAAGCAGGGTAATGGTTGTCCCATGCACTATCCCCTGAGGCCCGATGTACATATACGATCCGGCCGTCATCTGTCCATACTGCGTCACACCCAAAGCACTCATCTGCTCATACAACTCTCTGGATGAATAATTTGGAATCACCATGCCGTTCGTAATCACAACCCGTGGGGCATCGGAATGGGAAGGAAACAGTCCCAGTGGATGGCCGGAATAGATGGCTAAGGTCTGACGGTCAGTCATCTCAGACAAATAGCGCATGGTAAGCAGGTATTGAGCCCAGTTTTGAAAAACAGATCCGTTTCCGCCATAGGTAATCAGCTCGTATGGATATTGCGCCACCCGGGGATCCAGATTGTTCTGGATCATCAACATAATGGATGCCGCCTGTGTCGAATGACAGGGATAGTGATCCAACGGTCGGGCAAACATTTCGTATTGGGGCCTGAAACGGTGCATAAAGATTCGCCCATATTGCTGCAACTCTTCAAAAAACTCAGGAGCCAGTTCCCGATGAAGCTCCTTCGGAAAATAACGCAAGGCATTTTTTAACGCAAGCTTTTTCAATTCCATGGTTAATAGATCCATTCGCCGGGGAGCACGGCTCACAGCCGGATCCATCAGTGGCCTGGAAGGCAACTTCTTTGGTATCCCTTCACTTACAGCTCGCTTGAATTGTTCCTCAGTCATAGCTCATTCGATTGGTTTATCTGTTAATTTTGGAAATCTAACGGCAAATTAGTGCCTTTCCCCGAAAATTGAGATGATATTTCACATATTTTTATCAATATTTGTGTAACCGTAAAAAAAAATATATGAAACAGATTATTTACATCACGTTAATTTTCGTATCCGCTCTGTTCCTGAGTAGTTGTGGGTACAACACCATGGTAGATCTTGATGAAAAGGTTTCCTCCCAGTGGGCACAGGTTGAAAATGTATATCAACGACGGGCCGACTTGATACCCAACCTTGTAAATACGGTGAAAGGTTATGCAGAACATGAAAAGGAGACATTGGAAGGGGTCATTGAAGCCCGTTCAAAAGCCACTTCGGTGACCATCGATCCCCAAAATCTGACGCCCGAATCCCTGGAATCATTCAACCAGGCTCAGGAGGGACTCTCATCTGCCTTAAGTAAATTGATGGTCGTGGTTGAGCGATACCCCGATCTGAAAGCCAATCAAAATTTTCTGGATCTGCAGGCGCAGCTTGAAGGGACTGAAAACAGGATTGCCGTTGAGCGAATGAAGTTCAATGAAGTTACGCAGGGGTATAATGCTTATGTAAGAAAATTTCCACAATTGATTTATGCTAAGCTGCTTGGCTTTGATAAAAAGAGCTATTTTGAAGCCCGTCCCGGAGCCGAACAGCCGCCAACAGTGCAGTTTTAACAGAAACAAAAATGGATGTTAAAAGCTACTTCTCAGAAGAGAGTCAGTTACAGATTATTAACGCCATTCGCGTTGCAGAGACCAATACATCGGGAGAGATTCGGGTGCATATTGAAAAGTATTGCAAAGAAGATGTTCTTGACCGGGCAGCCTTTATTTTCAAAAAGTTAGAGATGAACAAAACAGCTTTGAGAAATGGCATTTTACTCTATTTAGCCCTTGAAGACCGTAAATTCGCAATCCTTGGTGATACCGGCATCAATCAAAAAGTACCAGATAATTTTTGGGAAAAAATAAAAGATGAAATGGCTTTAAATTTCAAAAGCGGACAATTTACCCAAGGATTAACAACCGGAATTTTAAAAGCCGGCGAACAGTTAAAGTGTCATTTCCCATATCAGCCTGACGACATTAATGAACTGCCCAATGATATTTCATTTGGTAATTAAATTTAAAAATGCAAAAAGCAGTACTTTTTATCCTGATTATTTTCTCCTTCCGGATGGCTGGGGGGGAGATCCCAACGCGTCCGGATCCACCGAGGCTGGTCAATGATTTTGCCGGCATCCTTAATCCGGGGGATAACTCCCGGCTGGAATCCCGGCTGGAGCAATTTGCACAGGAGACATCCACGCAGATTGTTGTGGTAACGGTTAATGATTTGGAGGGCTACGATCCCGGCGACTATGCTTTTCGGATTGGAGAGCAATGGGGCGTTGGACAACAGGGGAAAAATAACGGATTGGTTGTATTGATTAAGCCTAAAACGAATAGCACCAAGGGGCAGATATTCATCGCAACGGGTTATGGTCTGGAAGGGGTACTCCCCGATGCCATTGTAAACGGCACCATCATAGATGCTGAGATGATACCCCGCTTTATGGAGAACAACTACATCGCAGGAATTGAAAACGGATTGCAGGTAATTATGGATATCACCCGGGGGGAATACACCGCAGAGCAGTACCAGCAACAGGCCGAATCGGCCGGAGGAGTTCCTTTTGTAATCCTGATGTTTATCCTGTTTTTTATCATAATTCCGGTGATCAAAGGCAGAAACTCCCGATTCTACTCACCGGGGAAAAATATCCCGCTATGGATAGCCCTGGGAATGATGTCCGGTGGGCAACACCGGGGATCATTCGGCAACTTCTCCTCCGGATCGGGAGGATTTGGAGGATTTGGGGGGGGCAGCTTTGGAGGTGGTGGTGCCGGAGGCAGTTGGTAAAACCGATACTCAAAACCTGAAAAGTTTTAGACAACCAAACCTCAACCTATTAAAACTTATAACTCAAACCAACGCCAAAAAGTTGCTTCATCTGCACCCGTTTCCCTTTGTTTCCTTCGTTGTCCAGAGGAATCAGAATATCATCATCGTAAACCAGATTTGTTAACAGGTTGGAAGAGAGATAGTCATTTATCTTCATATTGATGGCAATATCCACATTCTGAGGATTATGGAAATAGTTGGAAAAGAGTGCCAGTGTTGATGTCAGATCCACATTTTTGACGATCGGTGTTTTAAATTCACTCTTGAATGTCGCCCCCATCTCCGATTTGAGATTCTCCCCTTTAGATACACCAAAAGCACCGGCATTCGAAAGTTCATCATCCATAACAAAGGTAAATTTACCAGCCAAAGGGGTAAAAAAGAGGGAAAATTTTTTCGATGGGACATAATCAAACCCTGCGGCGACGGTTACATATGCCGGAGCAAAGAAGGTCGATATTTTATCGGTTGTATTCGGATATTTATACCCATGGGCAAACTGCGTTAAAAAATTGACGAACGATCCGTAAAGTAAGTGCTCAACTCCGGTTTCAATACCCAGTTTTGAATTCAGCTCGAGTCTGTCTTCCGCTTTTAGAACCCCACTGCCCTCCTCTTTCAAAAGGCCATATCCGGTTTTTAACGAATTATCCCAATGCACCTTACCCTTCTCATATGCAGCATTCAGATTGAACAATCCCACACCTGAAACGGAATTTTTTCCTCCGCCAATCCAATTTGAAAATGAAATCTGGCTCATGTTGATTGTTCCCTGACCCGACACTTTCCAATAAGAGGTATCCCTTTTTTCCTGACCCATCAGTCCGGATGAAATAAGAACCATTAAAAAAGCGCAAAAAATATTTTGCGCTCCCGATATCTTTTTAACCATGACTCTATTCTCCTTTTACCGTATTAATATCTTTATCCACTAATATACGACCACAGTACTCACAAACGATAATCTTCTTCCTGCTGGCAATATCCATTTGACGCTGGGGTGGAATTTTATTAAAACAACCGCCACAGGCATCCCTCTGGATGGTTACTACGGCCAATCCGTTTCGGGCATTTTTTCTGATTCTTTTAAACGCCGAAAGCAGGCGGGATTCAATAAACGATTCGATCTTTTCCGACTTAGCCCTTAGCTTTTCCTCTTCAATTTGAGTCTCCTGGGTAATCTCATTGAGCTCATTTTTTTTCCGCTCTAAATCTTCTTCACGCTCTTTTAACAGCACTTTTGAGTCCTCATAGGCAGCTTTTTTCTCTGCCATGTCGTGGGTATACTCCTTGATACGCTTTTCAGAGAGTTCTATTTCAAGCGTCTGAAACTCAATCTCCTTAGAAAGTGAATCAAATTCCCTGTTGTTTCTCACATTGGTTTGCTGTTCACTATATTTTGCAATCAATGCTTCAGAGTCTTTAATTGCAATCTTTTTATTTTTGATAGCCGTTTCAAGGTTTTTGACCTCATCATCGAGGTTGAACAGTCTGGTTTTAAGACCGGCGATCTCGTCTTCCAGGTCCTGGACTTCCAGAGGCAACTCTCCTCTCAATGTTTTGATCTTATCAATTTCTGAAACGACATTCTGCAACTCAAAGAGTGCACGCAGCCTGTCTTCAATAGAGAGGTCTTTTTCTTGCTGACTGTAAATGGATGTATTCATCACTTATCATCTTTTAAATAAATTATTTTCATTCAGAAGTAATAAATCGGGTTGGTATTTACTTCTGAAAAATGGAGGGCAAATTTAGGGAATTTTTTGACAAGTAATTCAAAAAAAAGTTCTTTCGTAAATTGCTCACTTTCGTAATGTCCGATATCTGCAATCAGGATGTTTTTATCTGCATCAAAAAACTGGTGATATTTAAAATCGGCTGAAACAAATACATCGGCTCCACCGGCAATGGCTTCAGACAACAAAAAGGATCCCGATCCTCCACACACGGCGGCTCGCAAGATTTTCTTACCTGAAAGTAAGGTATGCCTGATTATTCCGGTATGAAATCGCTCTTTCAGGAGGGCCAAAAACTCCGATTCGGGCATCGGTTCCGGCAAATTTCCGATCATACCCATTCCCGCACCCGGAAAGCTGTTTTCCAGTGGATATAGGTCGTAGGCCACCTCCTCATAGGGGTGTCCGGCTATCAGCGCATCGATTACTGCATGCTGCCGCCAGGATGGAAATATGGTTTCAAACCGAACCTCATTCTCATAATGGATGGCCCCGGGAGTACCAACGTATGGATTGCTCTCTGAATTTCCACGAAAGCTGCCCGTTCCTTCCAGGTCAAATCCACAAGAGTCGTAATTACCAATATTTCCGGCACCCGCCGCAAAAATGGCATTACGTACGGTTGCCACCGAATCGCGGGGAACAAAGGTTACCAGTTTTTTCAAATGACCTGGAGCAGGCCGTAAGATTTGGCAATGATTTAGGCCGATCTTCTCACAAATTTTCGCATTAACACCCTCTGCTGCTGAATCTAAATTAGTATGGGCAGCAACAATTGCAATATCATGTTTAATCGCTTTCAATACGGTACGCTCCACATAACTCTTTCCCGTAAGCTTCCTGATCCCGGAAAAAATCACGGGATGATGCGCAATAATCACTCCCGCACCTTTTTCAATCGCCTCATCAACAACAGATTCAGTCACATCGATGGTCAGAAGGGCAGATGACACCTCCTTATCACCGTCGCCTAAAATTAATCCGGTGTTGTCATACGACTCTTGCAGGGCAGGTGGGGCAACCGACTCTATGTATTTTACGATTTCATTAATTTTTATTATTTGTCCCATCGATCTCCTTACTTAAGTTAATCAACTCATCCCGCATGCTCTGCAAAAGGGTTACGATTTCCAGATTTCTTACCGTCTCATTTCGGTTTTCGCCTATTTTTTTCAGAGCTCCTTTAATCGTTAATCCCCGGTCTTTTACCAGGTATTTAATAAGCCTCAAAGTCTCAATGTCTTCTTTCGAAAATTGCCGGGTACCTTTTTGACTTTTCTCCGGGGACAAATCATCAAAACGACTTTCCCAGTACCTTATGGTAGAAGCACTTACATCGACAATACTGGCAACTTCCCCAATAGAAAAACAGATTTTCTCAACGACAGTTTTTTTATACGGCACGGGTAACTAATCAAGTGTCTGACCAATATTTGTTGAAATAGCAACCATACTCTCGTACTCTTCGGGTGTAAGATCTTTAAAGTAGAAAAATTGTGGATTTACGGGACTTCCGTTTTTATGTACTTCATAGTGAAGGTGTGGGGCGGTTGACCCTCCGGTGTTACCGATATACCCGATGACATCTCCACGCTTCACCTCCTGTCCAAGCCTGACATTAAATTCGTTCAAATGGGCATAAACCGTCTCATATCCAAAACCATGATCAATTCTCACCACCAGTCCAAAACCCACCCGGCTATGATCTGATCCACTCACATCCACCACTTTACCATGGCCTGTAGCATAAACCGGAGTTCCGACAGGAGCTGTAAAATCCATACCATAATGCATTTTCCGAACTTTATAGATCGGATGCATACGATAACCCCAACCACTGGCAGTCCGCTTCAGATCATCATTTGCCACAGGCATAATGGCAGGAATCGATGCCAGCATCTTCTCCTTGTCCAGTGCCATTTTCAGAACCTCATCGTACGATTTTGACTGAATATAAGCCTCCTTAGCTAATATGTCGATCCGCTGTGCAGTCTCTAAAACGAGCTGTCCGTTATTCAGGTTTTCAAGATGAGAATATTTCTTTACCCCTCCGAAGCCCGCCTTCCGGACTGACGAAGGAATTGGATTTGCCTCAAAAATGATTCGGTAGATGTTGTCATCACGCTGCTGAAGGTCGTTCAGCACACTCTCAATTCGATCAAGGTCACGGGTCATCAGCTCATATTGACTGATCAATTGCTGATTCTCTCTTTTCATGGCTTTCGTGCGGGGAGACTCATAGTAGTTCAAAAAAAGCACGACCATAAGTAATGCTAAAGCAAAACTACTGGAGAGATATGCGACAAGTTTCTTGACTCTTTCTTTGATTGATATTCCGACCCTTTCGTAACTCAGGGTCTCAGGATTAAATTTATACTTCCTCTTCGGCATAAAGTTCCGGCTATTTTTATTTTCTGTTTGAAGCAAAATTAATTAAAACGCCTAACTTTGCAACAATTTTATTTAGATGTAACTTTTACTAAACATTGCAAATTTAAACAAATAACTTTCAATCAGACCATTTGTTTTGTTACATTAAATTTTTTTAACTAAAAAACAGGAAAAACGTTGAAATGCAAATGATATCAAAAGAGATTCGAAAGGCTTTTCTCGATTTTTTTAATGAGAAGGGGCATCAGATTGTCTCCTCAGCACCCATGGTAATCAAAGGTGATCCTACGTTAATGTTTACCAACGCAGGCATGAACCAGTTCAAGGACCAGTTCTTGGGCAATGAGCCGGTTCGATGGCCACGGGTTGCCGACACCCAAAAATGTTTGCGGGTTTCCGGAAAGCACAACGACCTGGAAGAGGTGGGGCTTGACACATACCACCACACCATGTTCGAGATGCTTGGCAACTGGTCGTTTGGTGATTACTTCAAGCAAGAGGCCATCGACTGGGCGTGGGAATTTCTGGTTGATCGTATGGGAATTGCACCCGGCCGTCTTTATGCCACTGTATTTGAAGGAAGCAGCGATGACAACCTGAAACGAGACAGTGAAGCTGCCGGATATTGGGAGGCACATCTGCCAAAAGAGCGGATTCTGAATGGTAACAAAAAAGATAACTTCTGGGAGATGGGCGATACAGGGCCGTGCGGTCCCTGCTCCGAGATTCATGTAGACATCCGCAGCGATGAGGAGCGGGCTGCTCTTCCGGGCAGGAATCTGGTTAATAAAGACCATCCACAGGTCATTGAGATATGGAACCTGGTATTTATCCAGTTTAACCGCAAAGCTGATGGTTCATTGCAGGAGTTACCTGCCAGGCATGTGGATACCGGCATGGGATTTGAGCGACTGTGCATGGTACTTCAGGGAGTTACATCCAATTATGACACCGACATTTTCCAACAGATCATCGGGGAAATAGTTAAGCTAAGCGGCATCAAATACGGCTCCAATCCAAAAACCGACATCGCTATGCGCGTGGTTGCCGACCACCTCCGGGCTGTAACCTTTGCTATTGCCGATGGTCAGCTCCCCTCAAACAATAAAGCAGGGTATGTAATCCGCCGCATCCTGAGACGCGCTGTCCGATATGGATACACATTCCTTATGTTCAGAGAACCCTTTATCTTCAGGTTGATTGAAGTTTTAAAGGATACCATGGGCGAATCATTTCCCGAATTGAGTGCCCAGCAGCCATTGATTGAAAAAGTGATCCGGGAGGAAGAGGAGTCTTTCCTCAGAACGCTCTCTACCGGTATTAAACTCCTGGATGAAATTATTTCCATCAACAAAAAAGATCACAAAGCGGTAATTTCAGGAAACGATGCCTTTACACTTTACGACACCTATGGCTTTCCACTCGACCTCACAGCGCTGATCGCCAGGGAAAACCAGATGGAAGTTAATGAAAAAGGATTCAGCCTGGCGATGGAGGAGCAAAAAAACCGCTCCAGAAATGCCGCACAAACTGAAACCGGCGATTGGATCGAAATCAGGAAAAGTGAACAGACAATATTTCTTGGATACGATACGACTGAATCGGAAATCCGGATTGTCAGGTACCGGAAAGTATCAGAAAAAAAGAGACATTATTTCCAGTTGGTATTTGATCAAACGCCCTTTTACGGAGAATCGGGCGGACAGGTTGGCGATGTTGGCTTTATTGAAAACGATGGCTTGGTAACACCCATTTTCGATACCCGGAAAGAGAATAACCTGACCGTTCACCTGACAGAAAAATTGCCGGAAAATCCCGAAAACACATTTCATGCGGTGGTAGACCAGGAAAAGAGAACCGAAACGGCCTGTAATCATACGGCTACCCATCTGCTCCATGCAGCTCTCCGCCAGGTGCTGGGAACCCATGTGGAACAAAAAGGGTCTCTGGTAAGCCATGAGCACCTGCGCTTCGACTTCTCCCACTTTCAGAAATTAACTGATGAAGAGCTGGAACAGGTCGAGTTACTGGTAAACGAAAAGATCAGAGCCAATACGATTCAGGAAGAGAATCGGCAAATGACCATGGACCAGGCCAAAGAATTGGGCGCTATGATGCTTTTTGGAGAGAAGTACGGGGAATCGGTGCGGGTGATACGGTTTGGTGAGTCGATCGAACTTTGTGGCGGAACCCATGCACAATCGACCGGTCAGATCGGACTGTTTAAAATCGTATCCGAAAGTGCCATTGCCGCCGGGATCAGACGCATAGAAGCAATTACGGCAAAAAAGGCGGAATCCTGGGTTAACGACCAGATTAAAACCCTGAAAGCGGTGCGTGAAACCATAAAAAGTTCTAACGACATACTGACCACCATTACCAATCTGTTATCCGAAAATAATGAATTGAAGAAGAAGGTTGACCTCTATGAGCGTGAACAAGCTAAAAGATTAAAAAACCAGCTCATCGAAAATCTGCATACGGAGCGAGGAATTAATATTATTGCCGGGCAGGTGGAGGTAAGCAGCAGCGGAATGCTAAAGGATTTAGCTTTTCTGTTGAGAAACGAGGTTGAAAACCTTTTCCTCGTTTTAGGAACCTCGATTGATGGTAAGCCCAACCTCATAGTAATGATCTCCGACAGCCTTGTAGCGGCAAACAAACTGCATGCAGGACAGATTATCCGTGAAGCAAGTCGCGAAATCAAAGGGGGTGGCGGGGGACAACCATTTTATGCCACAGCCGGCGGAAAAGAGATGAAAGGAATTCCTGCCGCCATTCAAAAAGCACTGGATTTCATCAAGTAATTTGTAATTGAAAATTTACCATAATTTTAAAAAGATGAGAAAGTTTCTACTACCATTTTTATGCTTTGCCATACTATTTGGATGCAACAGAACCTACAAAGATGTTGACCAGTTATTAGCAGAGGCTAATGAGAAAATTGAAACTCAGGACTACAAAGGAGCCGTTGCCAGCTTCGACAAAGCAGTAAAGCTGGATCCTGAAAATGCAGAGATCTATTTTCAGCGCGGCAACGCCCGGTACCAACTGGAAGATTTTCAGGGAGCTATCGAAGACCTCAGTAAAGTAATTACCCTCGATCCCAAGAAATCTGATGCCTATTTCAACCGGGCACTGGCCAGGGAGGACCGGCAGGATATTCAGGGCGCAATTGAAGATTACAATAAAGTAACAGAGCTGACGCCTGGCGCCATGGAAGCCTATTTTAACCGGGGCATTCTGAAAAATCAGATGAGCAACTTCGATGGAGCCATCGCTGATTTTGACAAAGCCATTGAGCTAAATCCCGAATACCTGGAAGCTTATATTGGCAGAGGATTAGCCCGTGAAGGAATGGATAACGAATCGGGAGCTGTTGAAGACTATCTCCGGGTAATTTCAATCGACTCTGCTTATGTCCAGGCATACCTGGGGATGGCTCTGATCAAAGAAAAAAATCACGACTACCCGGGGGCAGTCGAGTGGTATACCAAAATGATCAGCATAGACCAAAATGCTTTTGAAGCCTACTTTAACCGGGCTATAATCAAAGATTTACAAATGGATTATGTAAGCGCTGTTGCCGATTACAATAAAGCTCTTGAGTTAAATCCGCAATCTTCCGAAGCCTACTTCAACCGGGCACTCATCAAAGACAAACTTCAAGACTTCTCCGGCGCCATTGAAGATTACAGTAACGTGTTGGAAATATCGCCTGAAAATGCAGATGCCCTTTGTGGACGGGGTCTTGACAAAATACGCCTGGGGCATCGGGAAGAGGCTTGCGCTGATCTGAAAAAAGCCGCTGAACTGGGACATGACCAGGCAGCAGAGGCAGTAAAAAATTACTGTTTTTAAAAAAATTGGCAGGTCTGTAAGCCGGGTTCTGTTTCCCGGTTCTCACCGGGACCTTTATCATTTATCTTGCCGGAAACATTACTGCTCCGGTCCTTGCAGCCTACCCCTCCCGACATCCGGTAAACTTCGGAAACAAACCGGGCAAGTTTGCTGCACAGCGTCTGCTATGCAATCGGGATATATTTGGCTTTGCAACCCGTGGTACGTACGGCTGATGATGTCACCACCACCACCGGTGGGCTTTTACCCCGCCTTTTCACCCGTTCCAGAGCCTTCCGGCCCTGGTGGTTATTTTCTGTTACGCCACCAACCCCTCTCGGAGCTCTTCCCGTTAAGAAGCACGGCACCCTGCGTTGCCCGGACTTTCCTCTCCCTTCCAACCGGAAAAGAGCGATAAAGCGACCTGCCACGACAAAAGTAATACTTTTCAGTTAATGCGGCAAAAGTGGGTTTCGACCTACTTCCGCTTTAATAGTACCATCGTAGCTCCATAGCCATACTCCCTGAAAGAGGCATCGTGAAAGGCATACGTTGGAAATTTCTTCTGCAGGAACCGGGTTATCTCCTGCTTTAAAACGCCCTGGCCTACCCCATGAATAAATACAATTCGTTTAGATCCCGATTGAACAGCAGCCCGCATCTCACGCTCAACTTTTTCCAATTGTAAATCTAAAATCTCTTTATTCGACAAACCTTTTGAATCGTCAATAAGCGCATGAATATGCAGATCTACTTCGATCACTTCCGGATCTGCAACTCTTACCGGAGACTTCTCTGGCTCCTGTTGCTCCTTCTTCTTTACAACCTTCTTAAAATCTTCGGCAGTAAGTTTATCAATCTCTGTATTTAACAAGTCTTCAGAAATTTTTAACACCATCGCATCGTTGGAAAAAAACGCATTGGAGTAGTAACTACGTTCTTTATAAAACTTAACCGGATTAATCTTAAAGATTTTTGTCACCGGCAGATTAAGATCTTTGTCGCCATCTCTGAAATAGATCAATTGGAAACAATACCCGGGCAAATTATTCAGATCATTCAGTCCCAGGCTCTCCAGTTCAATGCGTGAATTGGCAGCGAGAGTTCCATATTGAACGGTAGTATAAGTTTCCTCCCTGTGGTGGGCATAACGGTATACCAGCGTATAATTGCTGTCGTTTACCAAAAACAGATCGATGGCTCCTCCAACCGGATTTTTCTCATTTTCGGGAACAAAGCAAAAATAAAAATCAGGCGCATCTTTTCCCTTTATCATTCTAACAGAAGGGATAACCTCTTCTTCCTTTTCTCTCCTTTTACCCTCTTCCATCTTTGCTTCGCTCTTTGCTCCGGATACGGCCCGGGCATTTAAAGCGGGATCATCAACGCAGATCAACAAATTTACGGGGTAAGGAATTTCAAAGCCCTCTTCATTCTCAACTTTCACCATATTTTTACCAATGAATCCGGTCACAACGCCTCCGCCAACATCATTTAAAAATTTTACCCGATCTCCTGTTTTAATCATTCCTCTAATATTTTGCGCAAAAATAGAATTTTTTTATCCAATTGTTTTTTCCATTAATTTTGCAGCCACTTAAAATTAACGATTTTGTCGACGTATAAAAATATTCATATCAGCGATTTTACTTACTCCCTTCCGGAAGAGAGAATCGCCAGGTACCCATTGGAAGAGCGCGATCATTCTCAATTGCTGATTTGGCAAAACGGCGGTATTAAAAAAGAGGTGTTTAAAAATATAACCAATTATATACCAAACAATTCAATGTTGGTTTTCAATAACACCCGGGTAATTCATGCCCGGGTGTTTTTCAGAAAAGAGAGCGGTGCAAAGATTGAAATATTTTGTCTGGAGCCGGCCCAACCTGCCGACTACCTACGCTCCTTTGAACAAACAGAAAGGGTTGTATGGAAATGCATGTTGGGTAATGCCAAAAAATGGAAAGAGGGTTTTTTAAGCCGAGTGATTACCGTGTCCGGAAAAACAACGACATTAATAGCAAAAAAGGTTGGACAACGGGAGAATATTTTTATAATCGAGTTTCAGTGGGATCATGGATTTACGTTTGCTGAAATCATTGAGAAGGCAGGAACGTTGCCCATACCTCCTTACCTAAACCGCGAAACGGAGCCTGGCGATGAAGATAGCTACCAGACCATTTATGCCCGGATGGATGGATCGGTTGCTGCCCCCACAGCCGGCTTGCATTTTACCGATCGGGTCTTAAAAAACCTCGCTGAAAAAAAAGTATCGTTGAATGAACTCACCCTGCATGTTGGTGCCGGCACCTTTCAGCCCGTAAAAACAGAATCAATCAGCGATCATACCATGCACAATGAAAAAGTAATTATCCCGGCAACATTCATTGAGGCGCTGATATCTCAACCGGAAAAAATCATTGCGGTCGGCACAACTTCCGTGCGGTCACTTGAAAGCCTTTACTGGCTTGGAGTTAAACTTGGCAACAGCACTGATTGGGAAAACGAACCCATCGTTGCGCAATGGGATCCTTACGAATTATCTGGCGATCTATCGCCACAAAAAGCATTGAAAAATATCCTGTCCTTTTTGGAGCAAACCCAAAAGAGTACCCTCCAATTCTCGACACAGTTGATCATCGTTCCCGGATACTCTTTTCGGCTGATTAACGGAATGATTACCAATTTCCACCAGCCACAAAGCACCCTGCTGCTTTTGATCAGCGCTTTCCTGGGTGACAACTGGAAAGATGTTTACCGGTTCGCCCTTGAAAATGAGTTTCGGTTTTTGAGCTATGGCGACAGCAACCTCTACCTGAAATAGTAAAAATCGGATACCTCCGGGATCAACCGATTACGATTTACCGGTCGCTGCCAAAATTTTTTCCAGCAACAATTTTCGATCGATCGGTTTGGTGACATAGTCATAAAAGGAGTCCTTTAAACGCTTCAGATCTTCCGATAATGCATAAGCTGTTTGTGCAATCACAGGCAATCCCGGGTTTAACTTCCGGATTTCAGCCAGAGCTTCATATCCATTCATCTCCGGCATATTAATATCCATGAGAACAACATCAATCCCCCGATGCTTTTTACACAGTTCAACGGCTTCTCTGCCATCCTTTGCCCTGATCACGTTCATTTTCTGTTTTGAAAGTACCTGCTTAATAAAGAACCAGCTGACCTCCTCATCTTCAGCTACCAATACTTCCATTGGATGACCCGGGACTTCCGGCACGGGATCAACGGGTATTGACTGAGGCATGGCTACCGGTTCAGTACCGGGCTGACAAGGTAGCGTAACAATAAACCGGGAACCGGCGCCCAACGTTGATTGAACCTCAATGGCTCCTCCCATCATCTCTACGTACGATTTGGTTATTGAAAGTCCCAATCCGGATCCACCACGAGAGTTCGACCGTTCGGCACCAACCTGTCGAAAACGCTCAAAAATGATCTTTTGATTCTCTTTGGCGATGCCGACTCCCGTATCACGAACAAAAAAGGAGATTCGATCAACATCATGGAAGTAATATCCAAGACAAATCTCTCCCTGATCCGTAAACTTCAAAGCATTGTTAACCAAATTGATTAACACCTGACGTAGTTTTACGGCATCACAAACCAGTTTGCCAGGAATTGAACCGGTAGCTGTTTCAATCTTAAATTTAATATCCTTGCTCTTTGGGAACAGCACCTTACAAGTAGAAAATATCTCCTGAAGCATCGCATCCGGATCAATTTCCGATCGGTTAATCTCAACCAGACCCGTTTCAATATGAGAAATTTCAACAATATCATTAATCACCGAAAGGAGGTATTGCCCGCTCTGGCGTATTATTTCAACATATTGGACTCTTTTCTCCCTTGAAAGGTCATCAACCAACAGGTCGGTAAATCCCATGATGGCATTCATTGGCGTCCTTATTTCATGCGATATATTATCTAAAAACGCTGATTTCAGACGCTCTCCCTCTTCTGCTTTATCCTTCGAAATTTTCAATTCTACATTTTGCTGCTGATAATCAATGGTTAAAAGCTTATATTTCTCAATCAGATCATGTAACTCCTGCTGTTTCTCAAGCAGATCGCTGGTCAACTTATGCTCCATTTCATAAAGTCGCTGCTTCTCTTTTCGGTTTTGTGCATTTTGTCTTTGTGCTTCCAGCAACATTCCCAGCATCATCGTTCCCGGAATATAGATCAACAACACAGGCAATACAATCATTCGCAATGTTGGAATAATCTGATTATAAGGAAGTAAAACAGTGCAGCCAAGCATGGCAACGTGAACAATCAAACCAAGGAGCAAAAAATGAACGACCCGGTTTCTTCGTTTTCGTTTTAAACTGTCGTGCGCCCAGAAAATGCCGATAAGCCCTGCTGATATGATAACGCCTATTCCCATCCATACTCCGGGGCCACCCATAATAAACCGCATGGTAGCGGTAATTAATATAGCAATCAGTGTAGGCACCGTGCCAAAAAACAGCGCTGAAACAGCGAGCATCACCGAACGGGTGTCAAAAAGCAGGCCTGAAGACATTTTCCAGGGAGTGTACATTAGCACGATTCCAATACCGCCAAGAATAATCCCGGTAAATATTTTTGCTGTTACCCTTCCTGAATTCCCGTTATATAACCATATATTCTCATACAACAGGGCAAAAGCCATCAATATGGCAATATTCTGAAGGAGTCCGATAATTATTGACCCATCCATTATCTAAATCGAGTTATAGTAAGGTGCTTATTAATCCAGCTCCAAGACACATCATTTTAGGTAATCAGGGATCATCATTCAGCGATTTTCTTCCGTCTGAACCGTTTTTCAGGACTTTTTTGCATATTTACAAAAAGATAACTTCGTTTCATTTCACAATAATAACAGAATGAATAAATTAGCACATCTTGAACCTCAGCCCCTGTTTTCTTACTTTGCCTCCATTTGCCAAATTCCCCGGCCTTCAAAGCGGGAGGAGAAGATTCGAAATTTTCTGTTGGATTTTGCAAAAACGCATCATCTCCAGTCAAAAACGGACGAAGCCGGGAATGTGTTAATTTCGAAACCTCCAATGCCTGGCAGGGAAGAAGCTCCGATCGTAATTCTTCAGACACACATGGATATGGTTTGTGAAAAGAACAGCGACAAGATTTTTGATTTTGAGAACGATCCCATTGAACCTGTAATTGTCGATGGTTGGGTAAAAGCCAACGGCACCACACTGGGTGCTGATTGTGGAATCGGAATGGCTGCGCAACTGGCCCTTCTTGCCTCTGCACGAATTCAGCACGGACCGTTGGAGTGTCTGTTTACCGTAGATGAAGAGACAGGATTAACCGGGGCATTTGCCTTACAACCCGGATTTATGATGGGTTCTACGCTGATAAACCTTGATTCAGAAGATGAAGGAGAGCTTTTTATCGGGTGTGCCGGCGGCGTTGATACCATAGCAACCTTCAGCTACACAACGGAAAAAATTCCGGAAGATTCGGTCGCCTTTCGTATCTCCGTATCGGGTTTATTGGGAGGCCATTCAGGAGACGACATACACAAAAACAGGGGGAATGCCATTAAAGTTCTCAACCGGTTTCTCTGGCAGGTGTACCGTGAATATGATGCGCGAATTGCCTCTTTTCAGGGAGGAAATCTGCGAAATGCCATTCCCAGGGAAGCCTATGCTATTATAACGGTTCCCTCCGACAGCAAAAAAGCAATCAGGAATAATTTTGAAATATTTAAATCTCTGATATTAAGGGAGTTTGAACATAACGAACCCGGGTGCACCCTAAAAATAGACGCGGTAGAAACAGCACCGGTGGTGATCGACCGGAATACGGGTCAACAACTGCTCAACGCGCTGTATGCAGCCCCTCATGGAGTGCTTGAGATGAGTACGCGCATGGAAGGCATGGTAGAAACTTCCACCAATCTGGCCTCGGTAAAAACGGCTGCCAATGGGATAAACACCATCACTGTTGCCACCAGTCAGCGCAGTGAACTGGAGAGCCGGAAGCATTATGCTGCTGAGATGGTTCGTTCGCTCTTTGAACTGGCAGGAGCCAACATAACGCACTCCGAAGGTTATCCGGGCTGGACCCCCAATCCCGGTTCCAACATCCTGAGAGAAGCGGTTAATGCCTATCAGGATCTTTTCGGGAAACCTCCGGTGGTCAGATCGATTCATGCCGGGCTCGAATGTGGACTGTTCCTAAAGAAATATCCTCACCTCGACATGGTATCTTTCGGCCCAACCATTTTGGGGGCTCACTCTCCCGACGAACGCCTCAACATCCGGTCGACCGAAAAATTCTGGAAACACCTGACCGGATTACTTGAACGTATCGAATAAAATTTCAATTCTCTGTGAGGCAAAATAAACGGTTAAACAGACTGCAAGGCCTTTATTGTCGTATGATATCCGAGATCAAAAAGTTCTTCAGCCTGGCTGAGACTTAACAGGTCATACCGATCGATCCCCTTTGGCTCAATGTAAACGGCCGAACACTTCTGTACCTCTTTCAGATTGGCATTTACACTCATATAGAAGGTTCTTGTAGCAATCTGAATCAGATTTTTCATTTTTTCACTGGGATTTATCGGACTGATATTTAATGAGATGATTCGTTCACATTCCGATTTAATGGGTCTCACAGGGATGTTATCCATCAATCCGCCATCCACATACAACTGACCATCGATCTCCACAGGCGAAAACAGTACCGGGATGGACGAAGAGGCCAGCACGGTTTGATCAAGGGGTCCGCTATTTCGGTATTCAACCGAACCGCTATTCAGGTTTGATACCGACACAAAGAAGGGCAACGGCAGCTCCTCAATGGTTTTGTATGGTATCTCTTTCCGGATCACCTCCTGCAATCCGGTTAGCTGAAGCAGTCCATCGACCGGTATTTGAAGCCGGGTGTATTTAAAAAACCACCCCTTGTTGAAGATGCGCATGATATCATCCGGTAATTTTCCTGCTGCAATGAAAGCTCCCACAATAGCCCCGGCACTTGCACCCGAAATTACATCCGGATGAACTCCCTTTTCATAAAGCGCAGCAATGGCTCCCAAATGGGCAAATCCCCGGGTTCCTCCGCCACTCAATACCAAACCGGTTTTATACTTCATAGGTTGCTTTTATCGTAATCCATAAAATCAGATGATTGAAAATTCCGGATCAAACCATAGCTTAACGAATGCAGACACATCCGGGTCATTCCTGTGCCTGAAGATATTTTTCCGATGATCGTAAACATAATCCTTGCGGTAATTTTCAATGTTTGCAACCATATCCTTCAAAGCAGCAATCATCATATCAACCTCCTCCAACGTCATGGTAGGGTGAAGTGACCACCTGATCCACCCCGGTTTTTCCGAGAGGTCGCCATGATTGATTTTTTCGGTTATCTGTTGTGATTTTTCAAAAGAGACCTCTAAAAGAAAGTGACCGTAGGTACCGGCACAGGCACAACCTCCCCGTGTCTGAATA
Organism: uncultured Mariniphaga sp.; assembly: GCA_964540165.1. GTDB lineage: Bacteria > Bacteroidota > Bacteroidia > Bacteroidales > Prolixibacteraceae > Mariniphaga. The sequence goes on along the minus strand of CAZILU010000014.1, from coordinate 1,474 downwards.
CCATACTTATCATTTAATATTCTGACAGCTAAATTGAAATGAATCCCTTCAAGATAAAATGAGATGACTCCCAGCCGATCGCGAACATGGTCGGCAAGAATCCGTAATCCAGACACTTGATCCAGGCCCTCAAAAGCTCTTCTCAGCAGCTCGTCTTCCCGTTTTTTCATCATTTCAACGCCCATCTGATCCTTTAGCTGAAAGGCTAAAGCCGCTTTTATCGACTGCAGAAAACCTGGCGTACCACCATCTTCCCTCGTCTCAATATCATCGACATATTTATATTTGCCCCAGGGATTCGTCCAGTCAACCGTTCCTCCCCCAGGATGATCAGGAACCTGATTCTTATACATAGATGCGTCAAAAACTAAAACTCCCGGAGATCCGGGTCCTCCCAAAAACTTATGGGGAGAGAACATAACGGCATCCAGCTTTTCCAGAGGATCCTGGGGATGCATATCGATTTCATCGTAAGGTGCTGATGCAGCAAAATCGATGAAACAGACACCGCCATACTCATGCATGATCCGGGCCAGCTCCTTATAGGGGGTACGAATTCCGGTAACATTGGAGCAAGCGGTAAATGAACCAATTTTAAACGGCCTGTCCTTATATCTCTCCAATGCGCTGCGCAAATGTTCCGGCGCTATCAACAGGTCATCTCCGGGTTCAATAATCACAACCTCGGCATTGGTCTCATACCAGGAAGTCTGGTTGGAATGATGCTCCATATGCGTAATGAAAACCACCGGCCTGTCACGCTCTTTCAAACAGGTAGCAGCGGATAACCGGCCACAATATTTCAACCCTAAAATACGCTGAAACTTATTGATTACCGCCGTCATGCCAAATCCAGCGGTTAAAATCACATCGTTTGGCCCGGCATTTACATGCCTCTTAATGATCTCGTGTGACCGATGGTATGCATACGTCATCAATATACCCGTTGCGCTGGTCTCCGAATGGGTATTTCCGACAAAAGGACCGATTTCATAGGATATCTTCTCTTCAATCGGCTTGTACAACCTCCCGCTGGCAATCCAGTCGCCATAAATAATCTTATGCATACCATAAGCCGATCGAAACTCCCGATCGATCCCGATGATATTTCTTCTAAACGGATAAAAATATTTTTCCAGGTTATTCATGGCATTATCAATCAATGGTAAAATTAGTACAAAGAAAACGCTTTTCCGTTTTTCCCGCGATAAAGTTTCAGTTTTTAAAATGGTCAGCGATGACAACTCAACAGAGCTATTGTCAGAAATTAACCGTTTTAAAAATGACAATTCGTCAGACTCGCAACATGGCACAGGGTTTGAACCTTGCGGGCAAACAGTTAAAAAGTTTCATTTAAAACAAATAAGATATGCAAACAGGAAAAATTGGCGTAACCAGTGAGAATCTATTCCCAATCATTAAAAAATTTCTCTATTCCGACCACGACATCTTTCTCAGAGAGATCGTATCAAAT
>CAZILU010000013.1:0-37652 GCA_964540165.1 uncultured Mariniphaga sp. | reverse complement strand
TATCACCGAAAATTATAAAACTGGATTTTGATCAATTAATTCATAAGTCGGTTCCTGTAAAACCCCGGGTGACGCTAACCCTGAAACCACAGCATTTTCTCTCAGGGCCAATCATCTCTTCACCAGCCACGATTGAACTTTCCGGGCCTTCAGGAGTCTTGGATACGCTCCGGGAAGTCATGACAGAACTGTTGGTTTTGAATGGTCCGGATGCACCCGTCAAAGAAATGGCCTCCATTGCTTTACCTTTGAACACAAAGGGATCCATCGAAAAGGTGCAGTTGCTCATTCCGGTTGAAAAGTTTACAGAAAAAACCATGGCACTACCGGTTGGGATAAAAAACAAGCCAAAAGAAGGAGTCATTAAACTATTTCCCCCGCAGATCAATGTGACATTTATGGTGGGACTTAGTCATTACCAGGAAATTACGACAAATGATTTTGAAGCGGTTGTGGACTACCCGGAAATTAATGAGGGGCGTGCTACCTTATCAGTTATAATCGAAAAGCAACCCGACTTTATCCAATCTCTAAAAGTAAATCCGGCAACCATTGAATATCTTATCGAGTCAGAATAATATTGAAACAGCCATGAATCGGGTCTATTCACGAAAAATAACAAAACTCCAGCCCCGGAGAGCTCAGATGACAGGCCATGCCCTCTGCGGCACATACTTATTGTCAATCACAACAATCCAGATCAGATGATGGCAGAGCGAAAGGTTCAATCCATAGGAATAACCGGTGGAATCGGCACCGGAAAATCGACCATCTGCAGAATTTTCAAACTGCTTGGAGTTCCTGTATTTGAAGCAGACACGGTAGCAAAACAACTCTATGACACCAACACCGGGCTGGGCAGACAAATGACACGGCTTTTCGGCAAAGAGATCTGGCTTCCCAATGGGAAAATAGACCGCAAAAAACTGGCTGCGATCATCTTCAACGAGGAAGAGATGTTAAACAAAGTCAATGAACTAATTCACCCGCTGGTGTGGAGTGCCTATCAGCAATTTCTAAAGTCCCGGGAAAATTCCCCTTACATAATTCACGAAGCCGCGATTCTTATCGAAAGTGGATTCGACAGAAATATGGACTTTACGATCCTGGTTACTGCTCCATACGAAGCGTGCATTTCAAGGGTAATGAAACGCGACGGCATTTCCAGGGAACTGGTACTTTCCCGGATGAGCAGACAATGGAGTGAAGAGAAAAAACGAAGTCATGCCGACTTTATCCTGGAAAACAATAATAGGAATTTGATCATTCCTCAAATCATTCAAATCGATAAAAATTTAAAAGAAAATGGCAAAATTTGGTAAATGGATCGGAGGGGGTCTTGGGTGGGCTGTTGGTGGACCCATCGGTGCGATCTTTGGATTTATGGTTGGATCACTCATCGATGGTTCCGTGGATAACAAACCCGGAAGAGTAACCGGATACTCCGGCACAACCGCCGGAGGGTATGTTATGAGCCTCCTCATTTTGGTCGCTGCCGTCATGAAAGCCGATGGGAAAGTGATGAAGTCGGAACTCGACTATGTAAAAAAGTTTCTGGTTCATAACTTCGGAGAAGCTTCTGCTCAGGAAGGGATCAAACTACTGCGCGACTTATTGAAACAGAATATTCCCGTAAAGGAGGTTTGCCGGCAAATTGCACAAAATATGAACTATTCGGCACGTCTGCAACTCCTGCACTTCCTCTTTGGAATTGCAGGAGCCGATGGACAGATTGGTGAAAATGAACGGATACTTATCGAGAATATCGCACAGGAGATGGGAATTGGCCAAAACGATTTTGCATCCATACAAGCGATGTTTATCCGCGATATCGATGCCGATTATAAAATTCTTGAAATCGATGCTTCGGCAACCGATGAAGAGATTAAAAAAGCTTATCGCCGCATGGCCATGAAGTACCATCCCGATAAAGTGAGCCAATTAGGTGATGACTTCCAAAAGGCTGCCAAAGAAAAATTTCAGATGGTCAACCAGGCCTATGAAAATATTAAAAAGATGCGAAAGATGGCTTAACCCTAAGCCGATTTTGCCTGCTCCGAGGCACACCCTTCGCGGTATTCGGCAATAATCTGTTTTACCTGGGTTGGTGCTACCCTGCCATATACTTTCTCCCCCACCATCACTACCGGCGCCAGACCGCAGGCCCCGACACACCGCAAACAGTTCAGAGAGAACTTTCCATCGCCGGTCGATTCTCCTACTTCAACCTTCAGTTGTCGCTTAAACTCACTCAGTACCTGTTCGGCACCCCGCACATAGCATGCGGTACCCATACAAATGGAGATCGGAAACTCACCCTTGGGAATCATCGTGAAGTAGCTGTAAAAAGTAACCACCCCATACACCTTGGCAACGGAGATCTTCAACTCACGGGCAACCAACTCCTGCACCTCCGCAGGAAGATACCCCAGCTTATGCTGGATCTTATGCAGAACATTGATCAGCTCTCCATCATCGTTGTTAAACTCGGCGCAAACATCCGTAATAATTTTTATCGTATGATCTGCAAGCTTTATCTTTGGCATGGTAAAAATTTTTTTTTGATTGAATTTCAAACACACACTAAACGTTTCAACCCGGGAAACCACCGCATTAATTACTTTCCTGAATCGGAGGGTCCGGTCCGGTCAAAATAGGCTGTATGCAACAAATGATGAGCTTTTTCACTCATTGGTTTGCCCAGATACTCCTCATACAGCTGAATGATGTACGGATTCTCATGCGATTTACGAATCGTCTTGTTTTGATCCTCCCGATAGATCGCCAACTGCCTCTTTTTCAACACATCAGCATTTCCATGATGGTAAGGCTGCCCTCCGCCGCCAATGCAACCGCCGGGGCAGCTCATAATTTCAATGGCATGAAACTCACTCTCACCCGATTCAATATTCTCAAGCAGACGCCGCGCATTTCCCAAACCATGAGCAATGCCTATATTCAGAGGGAAACCACCAAAGTCAATCGTAGCATGGCGAATCCCCTCCATCCCCCGCAACTCATTGAAGTCGACCCTCGGAAGGGGCTTTTTCATATACAATTCATACGCCGTCCGAACAGCAGCTTCAATAACACCGCCGGTGGTGCCAAAAATTACCCCGGCACCCGACGATTCTCCCAGGGGAAGGTCGAACACCTCATCCGGCAGCCGGTCAAAATTGATATTGGCCAGCTTTATCAATCCGGCCAACTCACGCGTTGTAATTGCATAGTCTACATCAGGATTCCCGTTCACCTTGAACTCGTCACGACCACATTCATACTTTTTAGCTACGCATGGCATAATCGACACAACAACCAGATCCTCCCGCTTGATTCCCAGTTTCTCACGGAAATAAGATTTGGCAATACTGCCAAACATCTGTTGAGGCGACCGGGCAGTGGACGGAATATCTTTCAGTTGAGGAAACTGATGTTCAAAGAACTTCACCCAGGCAGGGCAGCAGGAGGTCAGAATCGGTAATTTTACATTTTTATCACCATCCAGAAAGCGCGACAGCCGGTTCAGAAGTTCGGTTCCCTCCTCCATAATGGTGAGGTCCGCAGCGAAGTCCGTGTCGAACACATAGTCAAATCCCAGCCGGCGAAGGGAAGCGACCAGCTTTCCGGTCACCAATGTTCCCGGTTCATACCCGAACTCCTCACCCAATGCCGCCCGCACAGCCGGGGCTGTTTGAACAATCACCGTTTTGGCCGGATCGGAAAGTGCACGCACCACATGAGCCGTTTGGTCAACTTCGGTAAGTGCTCCGGTTGGACAAACAGCAACGCACTGCCCACAATAGGTGCAAACCGAATGGTCGAGGTTCATCTCAAATGCCGGAGAAACAACCGCCTGAAATCCCCGGTTAATGGCAGACAATACCCCAACCGTCTGAACATCATTACACATCATCTCACAGCGGCGACACATGATACACTTATCAACGTCACGCAGAATGGCCGGAGAGGTATCTTCCCGGTAGGTCGATTGCTCTCCCTTGTAATGGATCTCCCTGATACCTAAGTTGTGCGCCATATCCTGCAAATCGCACTTCCCCGATTTGGCGCAAATGAGGCAATCAGACGGATGGTCGGAAAGGATTAGCTCAAGTACCGTCTGACGTGCATTGATGACCCGTATGGAGTGGGTGTTGATCTCCATGCCATCGGCCACTTCTGTACAACATGCCGGGGCCAGATTCTTACGCCCCTTCACCTCGACGACACAAATCCTGCACCCTCCCGGCCGGTTCTCAATATTCAGATCATCGAGCTTCATGTGGCACAAGGTGGGAATATGAATCCCCGTACTTGCCGCAGCCTCTAAAATGGTAATGCCATTTTTTACGACAACCGGTTTATTATCTATGGTTAATTGTATTGTATCCATTATATTTCCTGTCTATGTGAGTTTAACTGCATTGAATTTGCATTTTTCGAAACAGACACCGCACTTGATACACAACGACTGATCGATGTAATGGGGCTGCCTGCGTTCGCCCGTAATGGCACCCACAGGGCAATTGCGGAAACAGAGGGTGCAACCGGTGCATAAATCATCCAAAATTTCATACTTCAGAAGATCCTTGCACTGTCCCGACGGGCATCGCTTCTCCATAACATGAGCCAAATACTCGTTTTCAAAATTGGCAATGGTAGAGAGCACCGGATTGGGTGAGGTTTGACCCAATCCGCACAACGAAGTGTCTTTTATTACGTTACTTAACAGCTTCAGCCGTTCAATATCTTTCAACTCCCCTTTACCACTGGTAATTTTCTCTAAAATCTCATGAAGGCGTTTGTTTCCAATCCGGCAGGGCGAACACTTACCACACGACTCTTCCAACGTAAACTCCAGATAAAAACGGGCAATCCCCACCATACAGTCATCCTCATCCATCACAATCATACCGCCCGATCCCATCATGGAACCGGCAGCAATCAGATTGTCATAGTCGATCGGGGTATCCAGAAAACTCTTTGTCAGACAGCCTCCCGAAGGGCCACCGGTTTGAACTGCCTTAAACTCCTTTCCATCTTTAATCCCTCCCCCAATATCATAAATCACCTCTCGCAGTGTAGTACCCATCGGCACCTCTATCAAACCAACATTGTTGATCTTACCTGCCAATGCAAACACCTTGGTGCCTTTCGACTTTTCGGTCCCGATCTTATTAAACCAGGAAGCTCCTTTATTGATGATTACCGGAATATTGGCAAAGGTCTCAACATTATTCACATTGGTTGGCTTTCCCAGGTATCCGGAAACCGATGGAAATGGAGGTTTGAAGGTTGGTTCCCCGCGCAGGCCCTCCATCGAATGGATCAGAGCTGTCTCCTCTCCACAAACAAAAGCGCCGGCTCCCAAACGCAGGTCAATATCAAAATTAAAACCGGTTCCCAGAATGTCTTGCCCTAACAATCCATAGTCGCGGGCCTGGCGAATAGCCGTTCGCAACCGTTCAATGGCCAGCGGATACTCCGCCCTGATATAAACCAGCCCCTTGTCGGCACCAATGCAATATCCGCATATAGCCATCGCTTCAATAACCGAATGGGGGTCTCCTTCCAGAATGGAACGGTCCATAAAAGCCCCCGGATCGCCCTCATCGGCGTTACAAACAACATACTTCTGATCGGAAACCGATTTTCGCGTAATCTCCCACTTCAACCCGGTAGAAAATCCGCCACCGCCACGGCCCCGCAATCCCGACTCTTTAATCTCATTGACAACCTCTTCGGGTGTAAATTCTGTAAGGCATTTTCCAAGAGCCATATACCCATCCCGCGAAATATACTCTTCAATGTTTTCGGGATTTATAAAACCACAATTGCGCAATGCAATGCGCAGTTGCTTCTTGTAAAAATCCATTCCTTTTGAATCGCTGATCTGCTCTTTCGTAACCGGATCACGGTATAAAAGACGCTCCACCTTACGACCTTTAACCAAATGCTCTTTTACAATGTCTTCAGCGTCTTCGGGTTTTACGCTTACATAAAACGTGTTATCGGGTACAATCTTTACAATCGGCCCCTTCTCACAAAATCCGAAACAACCGGTGAAAACCACCTGAACATCATCCTCCAGGCCAACCGTTTCAATCCACTCCTTTAGAGATCTGGAGAGCTCGGCACTCTCTGCCGCTTTACACCCGGTCCCGCCACAAACCAACAAATCCACTTTATAATCGGTCATAACTGATTGGATAGAATATGATTAATCATCAATTGTTTTAAAACTCATCGGGATTACCCCATCAACCAGGGTACCGCGTTTAATATAAACATCGATAATTTCCTGTGCTTTTGCTTTTCCTACATAGCCAAATACCACCGGATCTTTGCCCGGAAGCGTAACTTCAACCGTGGGTTCAGCATAGCAATACCCCATACAACCGGTTTGGGTTACTAACGCATCTATGGCCTGTTGCTCCAATTCATCCAAAAAGTACTTCATGGTTTCTTTGGCACCTGAGGCTATTCCGCAGGTAGCCATACCCACCTTAATCTGAACCACCTGCTCGGCGTGATCACTTTTCTCTCTCAGCCGGATCTTTGATTGTACATCATCACGGATCTTTAATAGGTCGGCCACTGTTTTAATTTTTGTCATTGCTGATCTGGTAGTTTAATATTAATTACTTGCGCCAATTTCCATCAAATTATTCTTTATCAACTCAATAATTGCGTCCATGATCTCCTTTCGCTGCAATCCGATACCCGAAAACATCCATTGAAGCTCATCGGAATCAAGCCGGAACAGGCCTTCATCGGTCTGATAAGCCAACACCAACCGGATTCCCGGATTCCCGGCTAACAAAAGCACCCAGGTGCCCCAAAAGTCGCCAACCGGTGGCCGGTCGATATGAGATCGTTGAAAACGGGCGGTCACCTCCGTCCCTTCCCCCGATTCCGATATCAGCTGAAAATCGCCTCCGGCTGCTTCTGCATTCTGCTTCAACAGAGGCAATCCCAAACCCACTTTGCGGGTACTTCTGGATGTAAAGAACGGACTAACAGCTTGTTGAGCAATATCTGACGTCATTCCAAAGCCGTTATCTTTAATTCTCAGATGGTAAAAATCACTCTTTTTTTGATCTTCAACCATGACTTCAATCAAAGTAGCTCCTGCCCTGATCGAATTTTGAACTATATCAAGCATATGATCCGATATCGTTTTCATGGCAACTCAACCGTGCGACCTTCTAAACACCTGAGAGCTAAACGTATTTCAAAATAACACATCTCCTTAATGTTAAAAACCGTGTAAATTTCGCCAATTTGTTTCAGATAATGGGCATCAGAGTTCCTAATAAAGGTGGTTTTGTTTTGTAAAACATAATGTTCTTCAACATGTTTCGGAGAAGTATAACGCGTTAGCCCCAGAGCATCGTACCGAAGCGAGGCGGGGATAAATCCCAACTGACTGATAATCCCGTTAACAGGTCGATCGATGTGAGCAGGGATAAAAAGACCATTCAGCCTATCAACCGTCTGTTGAATCTCATCAATCGATGCGTTTAGTGCTGCAGGAAGCAGCCAGGGCACCATTTCTAAAATGTTCTCATCCTCGTCAATCACCGGTTGAAATCCGAAGTGACCATCCGGATTTGGAACATGTGGCAGTTTTTGATCGATGTAAGCCTGAAATTCAGAAAGCTCTTCGGGATGTTCAAAAAAGACCAGACAGTGAACCTCCTCCCGGGTAGTAACCTCGGCACCGGTGAGAACATAGATCCCCTCCGCTGCTGCCAGCTTTTTCACAAGCAAGGCATTCCGGGTGGAATTATGATCGGTAATCCCGATAATGCTAAGCCCTGCATCAACCGCTCTTTTGACAATATTCCGGGGGGTCATCTCCAGACCGGCACATGGTGACAGGAGGGTGTGAATATGCAGATCGGCCCTGAAGGGGTTCATTTGAATTATTTGATTATTTCATACAATCTGCCCGCAATCTCATACGTGGTCATTTCAGTGCCCAACAAGGGGATTCCCTCCGCCTCACTGCGAAGGATGGTATCAGCTTCCGGCTCCAGATTTTTGACAAAAATAACGGCAGCAAGTTCCTTCAATGAGGCAATGGCTGCTACATTCTGGTGTGTCTGCAGGGTGATCCAGACTTCATTTGCGGCTGCATTACCCATAACATCACTTAACAAATCAGACACATAACCTCCGGTCACCTCACGGTCCAATCCGATCGTGCCGGTGAAGATCCTTAAGTTAAATATCTCAATCAGCTCAGAAACCTTCATTTCTCTTCCCCTTTCTTTTACAATCGGAGTCAAAGCGCCCTTTCCCCCACCGCCGGTCCAGGTTCTTGCGCGCATTCTCCGGTGTTATTTTTTTTTCAATGACATACTTATTCTGCAGAACGATGCAATCGGTAATCCGTGCCCGCCCCCCGACGACATCTTCAGCCAGGGCATGACAGTTGGGTGCGCCACATGCACCACAATCAATGGCAGGCAATTGACAAAGAATTTTGCGGATCAGCTCCATCTTAATAAGAGCCCTGCTCCGTTTTTCATCCAAAGCAAATACCGGGTTCGGCTCTATGATATCGGTGATCAGCTTTTGTTTCAGCGAAGCTACATCTAACGCTTTCAGATCCGCATGCCCTGACCGGGGATAGCGGGCGGCTCTTTTCTGTAGCCTTTCTACCGTTAAAAATCGATTTCCGGTAAGCAAAATTCCTCCGGCGCATCCCTGACTGCAAGACTTCAGCTCAAGAAAATCGAGCTTCGGCACCTCATTGTTCTCCAGGCGTTCAAGAAATCTCACCACATTGTGAATACCGTCTATGGCCATCGATCGCTTTCTGTACCAAGCAGTTTCTCCCCGCGGCAGGCTCCACAAAATCCCTTCACGGCTGAGATACTTCCGGTACTCCGATGTATCTCCGTTCTTCGTTGAAGGGAGCATCCTCATGACACGGTTGTATAGCTCCTTCATATTGATAATCCCCGTGACAATCGATCGCTCTTCTGCTACCGGTTGATTGACAGCAGCCATTTTGGCAGAACAGGGAGAGACATAAAAGAGACCAATATCCTGCTCCCTGATTCCTTTGGCTTTCAATTGATCCAAAGCCAAATGAGCTGCCAGGTCGTGAGGAGCCTTTCGCCGGGCAATATTCTTCACCAATGAGGGATATTTACATTGAATAAGCCGCACGATGGCCGGACAAAAAGAGGAGATAATCGGGCCCGGATCAACTTCCTGCCGGCTCTCCCGAATAGACTCCATCAATAATTCAACCGGTTGTTCTACTTCAACGATATGAGAAAATCCCAACATCAACAAAGCCTCATATATCTGATCTTCAGAATAAACTTCAGAAAACTGGCCAATAAATACCGAGGGGAAAAGCACCACCGGATATCTAAAATCTTCAATGCGGCTTAATGCATCGTGTTTAACATAGATCGCTTTCACCGGACAGGCACGCAAACAGTTCCCGCAATCAACGCACCGCTCTGCATCAATAACAGCCAGTCCGTTGATAATCCGGATTGCTTCGGTAGGACAGCTCTTCATACAGTGGGTACATCCGAAACAAATATCCGGGTCCACTCGCAATGCATGATATTTTTCTGCTTCACTCATCCGAAATTACATCTGAAAGTTACCGTTGTTCCTTCTCCGACGCGGCTCTCAATATGAAGTTCATCGGTGTTTTTTTTAATATTCGATAACCCCATACCGGCACCAAATCCCATCTCCCTGACCCGCTTTGATGCCGTTGAAAAACCGGGTTGCATCGCTTGCCAGATATTTTCTATTCCCGGTCCCTCATCCTCTACCTCAACCCGGATCTCATTCTCGAAAATGGTTGCCCTCATTTCACCTCGCCAGGCATGAGCAGCCACATTAACTTCTGCCTCATAAATGGCAACCACAATCCGCTTAATGCTGTTCGGATCGATGGAAAGCTGCTTTAAAACCTTTTTAATCTGGCTTGAAGCCTTTCCCGCATTGGCAAAATCGCCTCCTTCAATCGTAAACTTCAACTCCACCGCCATTAATACACAGCGTTTAATCCGTTCCCATAAAGCAAACCGCTAACCTTATAGATCGAAAATGGCGTCTCCATTAAAATCAATCCAATTTCACGGGCCAGCTCAATCATCTCTGCCGATGCGCTCTTCCCCCGGGCAAGCAACACAGCATCTATGTCGGCCACCTCAGCCGTTCGAACCAACTGTAAATTAGCCAATCCGGTAATCAACAGCACATTCGACACATCCAGCGTTAGCACATCACTCATCAAATCAGAACTAAAACCCAACGCAACGGATGGATCTTCATCAAGGCTCCCGGCTACAATCCGGGCTTCCGTATATTTAATGACTTCACTGATTTTCACAATAGATAGAATAGGGTGTAAATTTCAAAAGACAAAGATACAGGAAGATCGATTGAAAAAAATGCTAAAAATCAACAAATACTGTTTTTAAATAGATATAAAACAGATATTCATCCCGAATAAATGATTAAATTTCGAAATGTTTTTATACCCAAAAGTACCGGAAAATGATATACGACAAAGACTCATTTTTAAAATCCAACATCAAAGATCCCGAATTTTACCAAAAAGTTTTCGATGCCCTGCCAATTCCGATCTTTTACAGAGACCTGAATGGTGTTTATCAGATGTGCAACAAGGGACATGAAGAGTTTACCGGCAAACCAAGGGAAGAGGTAATCGGCCGATCGGTGTACGACATCCACACCAAACACATGGCAGAGATTTATTTCCATAAAGACCAGGAACTCTTAGCCAATCCCGATACTCAGATCTATCAAACCCAGGCAGAGAAGAACGATGGCAGCCGTATGGATGTTGTCATTCATAAAGCTGTGATACACAGCAACGAAGGGGAAGTGGTTGGAATTGTCGGTTCCATAAGCGATGTTACCAAGTTAAAAAAAACAGAATTGCGGCTGGAAAAAGCACAGGAGTCGATGGAGGTATCATCACACATGCTGCATAAAATCAATATCGGGATCCTGATGATGGACGAGAATCATAAAGTAATTGATTCCAACGAAAGCTTTGCAGGTCTTATGGGGGAAGAGACCATTGAGCTGTATGAAACCATCCCGGGATTAAAAGGAGCCGATGTTCAGGTGCTCGTTCCTGAGGTTATCTTCAAAATGATGGTTAGCATCCTTTCATCCGGGGAAGAGATGTTGGAGCGTGATATCAAATACAACGACAAATTGCTCCATGTGTCGGTTGTCACACTATATAAACAGAAAGTGGTTGGTGCCGTAATCCGCGATATGTCCGCCCCATTACTGGTTCGTGACGAAATCATAAACCGGGCTCAACGCATTAAAATTCAAAACATCGAAACGGTTCAAAAAATTGCCCACCTGCTGGGTGAGAACGCTGCCGAAACCGAGGAACTGCTCAACTCAATCATTCAATCTTACAGATATGGTGACGACCAATAATCCAAATTATCACGTTGAAATTGACGTTCAGCAAAAAAAACCCAAAGGGGAAATTGCCTGCGGTGATGTCTTTATGTCGGATATTTTTAAAGAGGAAGGCCGCACCATCCTCGTCCTGAGTGATGGCATCGGACATGGAATCAAAGCCAGCGTATTAGCGACACTCACCGCAACCATGGCACTCAAATACACCCGGTTTCATACAAAACCGGAAATCTCTTCTCAAATCATCATGGATGCTTTGCCAAAAAGCAGCGACGGGAAAGAGAGCTATGCCACATTTACCATTATCGAAATTGAAACCGATGGCCATGTTCGCATCATCAACTACGATAATCCACCGGTGTTGATCGTCAGAAACGGATCACTTTTCGTGCCTAAAGAGTATATGCTTGAGGTAAGGGGCCGGGAAAACGAAGGAAAAGTATTGCGGTGTCGAGAGTTCATCGCTCATAAAGAAGATCGAATGATCTTTTTTTCCGATGGCGTGGAGCAGTCGGGCCTGGGAAACAGACAGTATCCGCTGGGCTGGGGATTGGATAATGTTTATCAGTTTGCGCTGAACCAGATCAACCGAATGCCTGAAATATCAGCAGCTAAGCTCGCCCGTAAAATCATAAATCAGGCCTGCATGAACGACAATTTTGAGGTAAAAGACGACACCTCATGCGGAGTAATCTATTTCAGAGAACCCCGAAAATTTATGCTGATCACAGGTCCGCCTTTTTACAAGATCAAAGATTACGATTTTGTTGACCGGATAAAAAGCTTTAACGGCAAAAAGATCATCTGTGGCGGTACGACAGCCGAAATCATCGCCAGGGAACTTGATACCGAAGTAGAGATCATCCATGTTGATAAAAACAAAAACATCCTGCCACCCATTGCCCGGATGGAAGGTTTTGAAATGGTAACGGAGGGCATTCTTACCCTTGGCAAGGTGGAGGAGATCCTGGACAGCTACGACAGTGAAACCCATCTACTCGACAGTCCCCCCGAAAAAGTAGTAAAATTGCTTCTTCAGCACGACAGCATTGATATCATTTTAGGCACCCGCATCAATTGGGCACACCAGGATCCGGAGCAACCACTGGAGCTGGAATTGCGAAAATTTGTTGTCAAAAGAATTGTCAATATCCTGACAAACAAATTCTTCAAACATGTAGAGGTAGAATACCTCTAAAAACCGGACGTTGTTTTCCTCTTTGCTCTAAGCAAAATCAACTCAAATATGGTTTCATTTCAATCTATATCGTCAGGTATTTTTTAAAAACCTCTTCCGAGTTCATTAATATATCGATATACTGTCCACGTTGATAAACAAAGGGATCTTTTAAATTCTTCCGGCTTAGCTTCCCTTTGAAATCAGCAATCGTCTTATACCCCCGGTCATCCATCCACCGGTTCATCTCCATGAGGATGTCAGAAACCACTTCGGGTTTGTTTTTATAAACGGTACTAACAATCTGAACGGTATCGGCTCCGGCTAAGAGAAGTTTAACGACATCTTTGCTATTATAAACTCCCCGGCTGGCACAAATGCTGCCATCAAGGTTTCCGTATAAGATGCCGGCGAATCGCAATGCCATCAGGATATCCTTTCGGTTGCTCAAATTCCATGAGAAGTGAAATGACTCATCTTCGAGATCAATGTCGGGGTGGAAGAAACGGTTAAACAGAACGTAAGCATCGGCACCTGCCTCATCGATCTTCTTAATAAAATTGAGCGGATTGGTATAATAGAGGCTGATCTTAACACTTACGGGTATGTTGACTGCCTGCTTAACAGCTTCGACAATTTCCACCTGTTTGTCCTCGATCGACTGACCTGTCACCTCAAAGTAGCCCGGTACCGAGTATAAATTGAGTTCCAGGCCATCGGCTCCTGCCTGCTCTAACTCACGGGCATACTCAACCCAGGTTGGTTCATAGATGGCATTTAAGCTGGCTATAACCGGTACATTAACCCGTTTCTTCAACTTCTCCAATTCATAGAGATGCTCTTTGGGCCCGGCATGTTCGATCGAAGGAAACAGATGCTCCATCTCTGCATTTCGGTATTCATACTCTCCAAGCACTTCAGACAACTGCAGGTTTTCAAGCTGAATCTGCTCCTCAAAAAGGGACTTGAAAACCAATGCTCCGATTCCCGCTTCTTCAAGTTTCTCAGCCATCCCCGGCTTCATAACCAGGTTACAGGATCCAAGAATGAGTGGATTCTTCAGTTTAATCCCCATGTAGGTTGTTGAAAGATCTGCCATATTTCCGATTTTAAAATTTTACAATTAAAAACGAAAAGTAATAAGATTTTAGCTAAGAAACAATATAAATTAGACCCTGTCGAAATTTATTTTTTGATATCGCGTCAACTCATCCGGGTTGAAATGCACGGCATATACTAAAAAGAGCCATCTGCCCAAGGCAGATGGCTCTCTGATTACAAACGATCAAATATTATAACAAGCTCAGTGTCACGGTCAATCCAGCCATAACAACAGAGACCATGGTCATCAGTTTAATCAGGATATTCAATGACGGACCGGAAGTATCCTTAAACGGGTCACCAACCGTATCGCCAACAACGCCGGCGCGGTGTGCTTCACTTCCCTTTCCTCCGTAATTTCCCTTTTCGATGAATTTCTTGGCATTGTCCCACGCACCACCGGCATTATTCATAAATACAGCCAGCGTAAATCCGGAAGTTAAGCCTCCGGCCAGCAGCCCGACAACACCGGCAACGCCCATCAATGCACCCACGATTACCGGAACAGCAATGGCCACCAGTGAAGGCAGCAGCATCTCTCGTTGGGCTCCCTTGGTTGAAATTTCAACACATTTAGCATATTCAGGAACAGCCTTCCCTTCCAAAATCCCCTTAATCTCACGGAACTGACGCCGCACCTCCTCAACCATAGCTCCGGCGGCACGACCCACCGCTTTCATGGTCATAGCACTAAAGACAAAGGCCATCATAGAACCCAGGAAGAGCCCTCCAAGGAAAAGCGGGTTAAAGAGGGTAATATCATACGCTGCTGAAAAGTCCTTAACAGAGGCCGTTGAGATTTTAATCGCAGTAACTCCCTCTTCCACGGCTGGCATAACATCGGTATAAAAGATGTATCCCCCTTTGGTAACGAAACCTTCACCCGCTTTGGCAATTTTATCAAACCACAAGCGAATCTCCTCCATGTAAGCAGAGATCAGCGCCATAGCAGTAAGTGCTGCCGAACCGATGGCAAACCCTTTTCCGGTAGCAGCCGTAGTGTTTCCAAGCATATCTAAGGCGTCGGTGCGTTCGCGAACCTGTGGATCAAGTTCAGCCATCTCAGCATTACCACCGGCATTGTCAGCAATAGGACCGAACGCATCGGTAGCCAGGGTAATTCCCAGGGTGGAGAGCATACCAACAGCGGCAAAACCAATACCATAAACGCCCATAGAAAAGTGCTCTGCACCTCCGGCAGCCCAGAATGCACCCATAATACCTAATACAATGGTAACCCCGGGAATCCAGGTTGAATACATTCCAACAGCCAAACCATCGATAATGGTTGTTGCAGGTCCTTGTTGTGCCTGTTTGGCAATACCCTTCGTAGGTTTATACTCATCGGAAGTAAAATATTCGGTCGCCTGGCCAATAATAACACCAGCAGCCAATCCGATCACCACAGCCCAAAACACACCCCAGGTAACCCAACCCAGCATGACAAGGCCGATCATGGCAATTAGAATTAATAATGAGCTGCCACCCGTGCCAAGCAATAGTGCATTGAGCAAATTTTTCTGGGTAGCCGACTCCTTAGTGCGAACCATAAATATGCCCACGATGGAAAGAATGATTCCAAGCGCAGCAACAATCATCGGAGCCAAAACAGCCTGATAAGGATCCAGCCCTGCCCCCTTCATCACCAGGGCAGGCAGAGAAGCTCCAAGGGCTGCCGTTGCCAGAATGGAACCGGCATACGACTCGTAAAGGTCAGCCCCCATACCGGCAACATCACCCACATTGTCTCCTACATTGTCGGCTATCGTTGCGGGATTACGCGGATCATCTTCCGGAATACCAGCCTCAACCTTTCCTACCAGGTCAGCACCTACGTCGGCAGCTTTTGTATAGATACCACCACCAACACGGGCAAACAAAGCCTGTGTAGAGGCACCCATTCCAAAGGTAAGCATAGTAACGGTAATCTCTACCAGCTTAAACCGAATACCTTCGTCGTTAATCACCCCGCTGGTCACAAACTCGGGATGTGCATGCACCAGGTTTAAACCCAAAAAGTGCAATCCTTCAGAAATATTTCCGGGAGTGTAAACCAGGTCATTCAGGATCCAAAACCAGGCGGCAATATCGAGCAATGCAAATCCGACCACCACCAAACCCATCACAGCCCCACTGCGAAAGGCTACCTGGAGACCTTTATTCAACGACTGTGAAGCTCCATGCGCCGTACGGGCAGAAGCATACGTAGCCGTCTTCATTCCTAAAAAACCGCAAAGCCCTGAGAAAAAACCTCCGGATATGAAGGCAACAGGCACAAACGGATTCTGAACATTAAAATAGGCCATGATCAACAACAAAACAAAAAGAATGACAAATACAATGGTTACCACCTTATATTGTCTTTTTAAATAAGCCATGGCTCCTTCCCGAACATACTGTGCAATCTCCTTCATGCGTGGAGTTCCCTCGGAGTTCTTCATCATTGACTTGAAAAAGATCCAGGCAAACAGCAACGCTAACAGGGATGCAAATGGAACTAATAAGAAAATGTTGGTCATAAGAAAAAAATTTTGTGTAACAAATGTTACGGTTTAATTTTAAAATAATTCAGCTTTTATCACTGGTAATATATCATTAATGCTAAACGGGTATAGAAATAGTGTACGCTGGATATAATGAATAAAATCAACTGCCGCTGATTTTCGATTCCATGGGCGTTGTAACTGATATCCTTGAAACATAACAGCTTTAATCATGAAACAAAAAAAAATTTCCAACAGACAAAGATAGATTTAAAAATTAAAAGCTCTGATTTGAACCTTTTTTTTATCAGCGGGGTGAGAAATAATTAACAAATCGGGAACCCTAAAAATGGATCAATGCTTTTCGCTCTTTCCCATTCATCAATACGGTCAGATTTTCATCCAACGCCACATGTTTTATAAATCCGGTTTCATGAATCACCTTCATTGGTTTTAACAATTCCAGGTTGATCCGGGCATGTTTGGCATTGTATGGAACCGAGAAATAGCCAACATTCATTGACGTTACGTTATGAAAAAAGTGAGACCCGAGGGAGGCATCCAGCGGATAGTTCGGAAGCCCCATCTCAACGATTACTCTTGCTTTTGAAATATTAGCCCATAAAACAGGAATTCCGGTATATGGATCCCGTGACCCCCAGCGCCCGGGGCCAACAAGCACATACTCCTTCTCTTCACGCTCAAAATATTCATTTATTTTACTGATCTCGGCAGCCATCTGACGTGTTTTCATCTTGTCAAACCGCTCAGGATCAACCCACACCACATCGTTAATAGTTGTCAGGATTCCATTTCCCATGCCCCGCTCTGCGTACATAAACACACCGGCATCATCAATCTTCCCAAGATCAATATCAACTTGTTTTTCAACACGAATCAGGGGCTTGATCTGAAGCAGATAAAAGGTCGGCAAGCCATTTTCCGCACCTCCCAAATCAATGGCATACTCAATTTCAACCGGAGAGCCCATGGCCTCCTTAAACAGTTTCAGCAAAAGTTGCAACGTATCGGCCAATGGCAGGTAGTTGTACTTTATAATGTTGGCAAAATCGATGATCCTGGGACCGTTTCCATGAATTCCCGGCATCAGATCATCATTCTCAATAGAATAGGAGGAGGCTGCATGCTCAAGGGTACCATCCTCTTCAGCCTCTCTGATCCGATATTTTTTCACCGAAGCATCCTCCCCTTCTGAAACCAGATCGATGTCAGATTTCGACATGTCAATGGCGTAAAAATACTTCTGGGAATCACGCAGCAGATCACCAATGGTCGTTGGATTAATGGATGGGTATTTCGGGCAAAACCGGTAGGAGTTCTCGCCCCCGACCACATAGATCCCCAATCCCACTGCAACCACTGAAAATCCATCTTCGGGTTGCATATAGGAGATGGGATAGTAATTATATGACTGAGCAACTCCCGAAAGGGTGGGATAAAACCGCTGATGACACTGCTGTCCGACAACCTCCTGTATAACTACGGCCATCTTCTCCTCTTCAATCTTGTAATGAATCGCTTCAAAATAGGATCGGGCTGATTTAGTAAAAATACTGGCATAAACCAGTTTAATGGCGGTTTCAAGTTGAGTATAGCGTACGGCAGGATCGGGATGATTATTGGGAAGCAGGTAGGTAGCATACACGCCGGAAAAGGGTTGAAGCAGAGAGTCCTCAAACAATCCGGAAGACCTGACTGCCAATGGCTTGGTGACGCATTTGATATATTCCATCAACCGCTCCTTGATCTTTTCATCAAACTCGGAATCAAGAAAATGTTGCCGGATCGACTGGTAGTCGTTCAAAGAGTATATATCATCATAGAGATTATTGGTTTCAATAAACTTATCAAACTCCAGGGCTCCGATCACGGTAGTGGCCGGAATCCGAATATTCATGTCGGGAATAAGTTTATGAAAATCGATGTTCTCAATAAAGTTGCTGATAAACGCTATTCCCCTGCCTTTTCCTCCCAACGACCCTTTTGCCATACGAACAATAAACCGGCTGGAGTTAAGCAGGGAGGCATCAAAATTGACGATGCTTCCCTTTAGCTTCTCAAACTGGGAGTTATGAAAGACCGTAAGACAAAACTGACGCAAATCTTCGGCCGATTCAAAATCCTCTGTCTTCACCGGGCGAAGCCTTTCGGCCATATTGATCTCTCCCCGGGCCATCAGCCAGGTTGAAAAGGAGTTTCTTTTACCATGGTACAAGAGCGCTTCCGCCGGAATTTCCCTGAATTTTTTCTGAAACTCATGCAAATTCTCGGCTTCAGTAATAGGCTTGCCATCCATCCCCTTAAAAACAAAATTCCCAAAACCCAGCCTGCGATACAAAAAATGAAGAATATCCATGGAGAGACTCTCCGAATTCTTATTAATAAAATCGGCACCGATACTCTTTGCCCGGGCAGCGTTAACAACATCCTGCGATTGCAGCAGCACCGGAATCGGATGCTTCAGCGTTTTCATCGCATACTTCAGCAGTTCAATGCCGGCATCATCATCCTCTTTCCCCTCTTTCTCAAAGCTTACATCCGAAATGACAGAGAGCATATAGCGGCGATAACTATTGATCACCTGGACTGCCTCTTCGTAATTGTCTACCAGCAAAACCTTAGGCCGAGCTCTCATTTTCAGGATTTTATGCAATTCATCCTTTGCATCTTCCTGAACCAGGATCTGCGTCTGAGTCATGGTCGTGGTATAAAGCATTGGCAAATACCTGGAATAGTACTGGATGCTGTCTTCTACCAGCAGAATGACACGAACGTTTCCGTTTTTGGTGTCGCGCGCCACATTCTTTTTATCCTCAATATATTTGATCATGGCCAGAAAGACGTTCGAATTCCCGTTCCATACAAATATCCGGTCAATAAAGCTGAGTTTTCTGCCCTCCTCCTGAAAATAGCTCAAGTCGGCATTGTTATTTGCCAGCAACAGAAGCGGAATTTTTGATCGGAGCGTCCCTAACTGCCGGGCGGTCTCAACCGCTGCATCTTTATCTAAACCTGCCATTACAATGATCAGATCGACGTCACGATGCTCAAGAATCAGCATAGCATCTTCCGCAGAGTTCACGCTGGTAAATCGCGGTGCAGCATAAAGATTCAACTGCAGGTACTCTCCGAATATCTTATCGCTGAACTGCCCCTCCCGAACAATGGTATAGGAGTCGTATAAGGTAGCCACAAGAAGCACCTCCTTGACTTTCAACGGCATCAGCTCCTGAAAAATATCCCGATCGGTCTTTTTTCTTTTATAAACGGTTGCCAGGCTGATCTTTTCTATATCCATCTCAATCCAGTTTGTGAATAATCAATCCCGAACGCAATTTAGGCTCGAACCAGGTTGTCTTTGGTGGCATAATATTTCCGCTGTCGGCAATGTTCATCAGTTGCTCCATCGATACCGGGAAAAGGGCAAATGCAGCCCTCATCTCACCCGAATCGACACGCATTTTCAATGCATCCAATCCCCGGATACCGCCAACAAAATCAATTCTGTTTGACGTGCGCAGATCCCTGATATCAAGGATCGGACTGAGCACCTGCTCCGAAAGAATGGTAACATCCAGTGACCCGACCGGATCGTTATCGTTGAATGTTCCCGGCCTGGCAGTCAGCTTATACCAAACGCCCGAAAGATAGAGACTAAACTCATGCAGTTGGCTGGGTTTATAAAACCCGGAACCCATCGTTTCCAGCACAAACGAGTGACTTAAAGCCTCCAAAAATGAGGTATCGGTGTGGCCGTTCAGATCGGTAACCAGTCGGTTATAGTCGATGATTTGTAGCTGATTATCGGGAAAATGGACCGCCATAAAATAGTTATACTCCTCATCTCCGGTATGATTCGGATTCCCGGCAGCCCGCTCAGTCCCAATACGCGCAGCCGCTGCCGTCCGATGATGGCCATCAGCGACATATGTGTATGGCACTCGCGTAGCAAAGAGGTTCTGAAGGGCAACAATCTTTTCAGAATCTTTAATGACCCAAAAGTGGTGGCCAAAACCATCATCGGCAATAAAATCATATTCAGGAGCTTGGATTGAAATTACCTCTTTAACAATGGCATCGATCTCCGGAACTGCCCGGTAGGTAAAAAAGACCGGTTCAATGTTGGCATCCAAAAATCGGGTAAGCACCATCCGGTCATCCTCCTTTTCAGGTCGGGTGAGTTCATGTTTTTTGATCAGGCCCGAAGCATAATCGGAGCAGGAGGCACACCCCACAATTCCATATTGGGTTCTTCCCTGCATGGTCTGAGCATAGATATAATACCGGGGCTTCTCATCCTCTGTTAACCAACCCATGTTTTGGAAAAGCTCGAAATTACTACGTGCCTTGGAATAGACCATGTCTGAATGGATATCTTTCACACCGGGGCACTCTATTTCGGCCCGGGTGATTCGAAGCAGTGATCGCTCTTTTCCTTCAGCCATTTGCGCGGCTTCTTCACTGTTCATCACATCATACGGCAGCGAGGCAAGCTCTTTAACAATCTCTTTGGGTGGCCTTAGGCCACGGAATGGTTTTATATCAGCCATATATCAATTTAAAAGAAAGGGGCCCAAGACCCCTTTCACTGCACTATCTGTTTTTTTCAAAATCCTGCATTGTCTCAATCAATGCCTTTACGCTCTCAATCGACATCGCATTGTAAATCGATGCTCTGAACCCCCCCACCGAACGGTGGCCCTTCAGACCAACCATTCCTTTCGATGTGGCAAAATCCAGAAACTCCTTCTCAAGGGCAACATACTCAGGAACCATAACGAACGTGACATTCATCCGCGACCGGTCTTCCGGATTCGTGACGGTAGGCATAAAAAGCCTGTTTCTGTCCAACTCCTGATAGAGTAAATTTGCCTTTTCGATATTCTCCTTCTCAATAGCCTCAACGCCCCCTTTCTCTTTCAACCATCGCAACGTCTGCAGACAGGCAAAAACGGGCAGTGTTGCCGGAGTGTTAAACATGGAATCCTGCTCAATATGAGTCTTGTAGCTGAGCATGGTAGGAATTGGCCGTGTCACCTTTTCCAGTGCTGCATCTTTTATAATAACCAGGGTAGCACCCGAAGGCCCCAGGTTTTTTTGAGCGCCGGCATATATAGCCGAATATTTGGAAACGTCAACCGGTCGGCTAAATATATCAGATGACATATCGGCAACCAATGGCACAGACACATCCGGATCCGTCAGCAATTCGGTGCCAAATATGGTATTATTAGAAGTAATGTGCAAATAATCAACATCCGCAGGAACTTCATAATTTTTGGGAATATAGTTGTAGTTGGCATCCTTTGAAGAAGCCACCTCAACAACCTCTCCCACCAGCCGGGCCTCCTTGATCGCCTTGGAAGCCCAGGCACCCGTATTGAGGTAAGCCGCCCTTTTTTCCAACAGGTTATAGGGAATCATCAAAAATTGCAAACTGGCCCCTCCCTGTAAAAATAACACAGAGTATCCATCCGGAACGTGCAAAAGCTCCTTAACCAGAGCCCGGGCTTCGTCCATTACCGCAATAAACTCTTTACTCCGGTGAGAAACCTCCATCACAGACAACCCGGTCCCGGCAAAATTTATAACAGCTTCGGCTGTCTTCTCTTTTGTAAACTCGGGTAAAATAGATGGCCCCGCATAAAAATTGTGTTTCTTCATCTTATTAAATTTAATCGTTTTCATTCTGTACAGAATGATTTACATCCTCAGATAAACATCAAATTACCATCGACAACATTCAAATTCAAAAACAACAAATTTATGTGATTCTGAATAAGAATACTATTTTTCCGGAAGAAAAAAATGATGTTCTCTATTTTTTAAAATATATTAAATGAACGGCAATTTTACAATGGTCGCTGGAATAGATTTATTTCTTATCTGAACAAATATTCCTGTACCAATAGCTGAGTACTCCCGGTCTATATAACCCAATCCAATTCCTTTGCCAAGCAAGGGCGAGATGGTTCCGGAAGTTACCTGTCCAATGACCAGTCCGTTCTCATTAACCAACGAATATCCGTGCCGGGGAATGCCGTTTCCTGAAATCACAAATCCCCTTAACCGGCGCGATATACCTTCATTTTTTTGCATCCACAAAAACTCCCTGTCAATAAATTTCCGCTCATTGTTGAACTTAGTGATCCAGCCCAGCCCGGCTTCTATCGGAGATGTCGTATCATCAATATCATTGCCATACAGGCAATACCCCATCTCCAGACGCAAGGTGTCCCGGGCTCCCAATCCGGCCGGCTTGATCCCTGACGATGCACCTGCCTTAAAAACAGCGTGCCAAAGAGGTACCACATCAGCGTTGGAACAGTATAGCTCAAATCCTCCGGCACCTGTATAACCGGTAGCAGAAATAATAACATCTTTTAAGCCGGCGAGCGTTCCAACAACAAAATGGTAATTTCTGATACTTTTCAGATCAATCTCCGTTAATTGCTGTAAAACCTGAATAGCTTCAGGCCCCTGTACCGCCAACTGACTGTAAGCGTCAGAAACATTTTCCAATGTGGCGCCAACCGAATTTTGAGCATTTATCCAGGCCCAGTCTTTTTCAATATTGGATGCATTCACAACCAGCAGGTATTTTTCCGGGCCAAAGCAATAAATCAGCAGATCATCAACAATCCCTCCCTTACCATTGGGAAGGCAGGTATATTGAGCCTCCCCTTCAGTGATCAGTGCCGGATCGTTTGAGCTCACCTTTTTCAGCAACTCTATGGCTTGCGGCCCTTTCACCCAAAACTCGCCCATGTGTGATACATCGAAAACACCAACCCCGTTACGGACGTTCAGATGCTCATCCATAATTCCACTGTATTCCACAGGCATATCATACCCTGCAAATTCGACCATACGGGCTCCGGATGCTCTGTGAACCCCATTCAGCGCTGTAACCTTCATAATCAATCTCTTTAATCTGTTCAAAATTACCGATTCAAAAAAACCATGCACGCAAAATTAATCATCGCTTATTCAAAGATTCAATTCTCATTTTTCGTAACATTGTAGAGAATTGACATTTTTTACCTATGAGTAGCCATTATAATCACATCAACTTAGCCTATTTAAGTGAGCTTTCAGGAAATGACCTCAAATTCATTCGGGAGATGGTCTCTATATTCCTGAAGCAAATCCCCGAATTTCTGTTCAATATTAAAAATTACCTCAACAATAAGAACGCACAGCTTGTTGCCAAAGAGGCACATACAGCCAAATCGTCAGTGATGGTCTTTATGATGACAAAAACAGCTACTGATTTAAAACAGATTCAATGGTTCGCAGAAACGAATGCATTAGAGCAAATCCCTTCTCTTTTAGCAGAGGTCGAATCAGAATTAACGCTTGCCATCCCGGAATTGAATCATTTTTTGGATGACGTTATTTAAATCCGGCATCAACCAACATACCGATCAATTGCTGATCAGCTTTCATGCAATCCGCACTCTTTCCCAGTGTTCTGCTCCCACCACCAGCGACCGGCTCTAAAGTCTTCACCGGGTTTAACAGCCCGGGTGCAAGGTTCACAGCCAATACTCACAAATCCCCTATCATGCAATACATTATACGGAACATGATAATCGCGGATGTATCGCTTAACCTGATCAAGGCTCCAGTCAAGCAACGGATTATACTTGACAATCCGGTTTCCTTCATCCCACTCAAACTCACTCAGTCCGCTCCGATTAGCCGATTGTGATGATCGCAATCCGGTGATCCACACTTCCATTCCTTTCAAGGCCTGTTGAAGTGGAATCACTTTCCGGATATAGCAGCACTCCTTCCGGTTCTCCACCGACTCATAAAAGCTGAAAGGGCCCTTTTCTGACATCAGTTTCTCAACCCTGCCGGCCGGGGGGAAGTATACCCGAATCGGTTTTCCATATTTTTCTCTGGTACTGCGAAACACCTTGTAGGTCTCTTCAAACAGTCGCCCGGTATCGAGTGTAACCACCTCCACAGAGATGTCATTACGAAAAATTAAATCGGCAATCACCTGGTCTTCATAACCAAAACTGGTTGTAAAGACCACCCTGCCGGGATACTCATTAACCAAATACCGGAGTTTATCTTCGATCGGACTTTCGGCTAATTGGCCGTTCAGTTGCGCTGCACGCTCTCTTCCGTTCATCATCTCTTTTTATGTAACAAACGACAAATATAACAAATGATTGGAACAGTCACTCTACATACAAAACCAATCCCTTGAGATACTCACCTTCGGGATGATAGATATTCACCGGGTGATCAGCGGGTTGTGTCAGCTGATGCAATATGCGGACCGGCCGTCCGGCAATGGCTGCCGCAGAAAATACCATTTCACGAAAACGATCTCTTGGAACTACCTGCGAGCATGAGAATGTAAACAGGATGCCACCGCTCCTTATCTGTTCAAATGCCCTGGTATTGATTCGTTTATATGCCTGAAGCGCTTTGGGAAGGGCTGAAAGATGCTTGGCAAATGCCGGCGGATCAAGGACAATCAGATCATAGGTTTGATTGATATTTCTCAAAAACTCAAAACCATCGGCAACAACCCCCCGATGACGGTTATCGCCGGGAAAATTGAGGGCCGCATTGACCCGGGTAAGCTCAATAGCTCTTTCAGAAGCATCGACCGAATCAACACTTCGCGCTCCGCCACGAAGTGCATAAACCGAAAATCCTCCCGTATAGCTAAACATGTTCAGCACGTCCCGGTTTTGACTATAGTGTTGAAGTAACAGCCTGTTCTCGCGCTGATCGAAAAAAATCCTGTCTTTTGGCCATTCTCCCAGTCAACATGAAACTTCAGTCCATGCTCCAACACCTCATTCCCTTCAACCGCTCCCGAAACCAGGCCGTCCGAAGGGTTGACCGCGGCTTTATACGGGAGCGACTTTTCACTTTTATCGTACACCGCCTTTAGTCGATTGCCTAATACTTCATGCAAAGCCCTGATCAACAGGTCACGGATATAGAAAAATCCAACCGAATGGATCTGCAATACAGCCGTTCCATGGTAAAAATCAATGACCAGTCCGGGCAACCCATCGCCTTCGGCATGCACCAGCCGAAACACATTGGTATGCTCACTGCTGTCGAAACCCAGATATCGACGCAACAACCAGGCCTTTTCAATTTTTTCCTTCCAAAAATCATATCCAATCTCCTGCTCCTGAAATGTTACCATACGCACAGCAATCGATCCGATCTGGTAGTGTCCCATTCCCAAAAATTCTCCGTCGTTTGACCAGAGAGAGATCAGGTCTCCTTCCACAATTCCTGTCTCTATCCTTTTTATGGCTCCTGAAAATATCCAGGGATGAAACCGTTTCAGCGACTGATCTTTTCCCTGCTTGAGAATGATCTTCCTGGTTGACTGCATCAATTAACTTTTGGAAAAATGTTGATAGATCTGCAGGGAGGTCCAGGCATCGGTTGCTGCATAAATCTGCTGTGCTTCGGTAAGTTCGGGCGCCTCCCAGTTCGACAACTGCTGAGATTTGGAAATCCGGAATCCCAACACGATCGCTGTCAGCTTCTTCAAACTAAAATTCTGAATGCCGGCATCCCTGGCAATATCCTGCAGTTCAATAAATCCTTGCGGCTGAAATTTCGACAACTCCTGCAATCCTTTAATATCATCGCGAATGGCAACGCCCGGCTTGACAATGCGTGGATTTGCCAGAAGTTTCCGGATTGAAGCGGGCAGACCCAACCGGTTAACACGCAGCAAAAAAGCTTCGCTCATCGTAGAAAACTGCAGCAGTGCCACTTGATTCACAACGCCTTTTTTAAATGAGGGTTTTGTCTCTGTATCGAAGCCTATCACCGGCTGAGTTGACAGATATCCGGCAACATCATTAACCTGGCCGGGTTGGTCAATCACGTAGATATCGCCATCGAACCACCGCAATGGCAGATCGGTTAACTCTTCTCTTGTTATACTCTCTTTAAACATCTTTTCAATCGTCATCGGTCCGGGTTCCCCAAAAATTGTCCAACCACTCCGGAGATCCCGTTTCCGGATTTTTCAAATTTTGCTCCTCTGCCTTTCCGGAGGAATAAAAAACAACGTTTTCTACAACCAGTTTATGAACCGCCCGCAAAACATTGACCAGCCGCTGCCCCCAGAAACTTTCAAAATGAAACAGACAATCCGACAAAGAGTCATTCATAATCGCATCATCGCCTAACCGATACGATAATAAAAAATCTTTCAGATCCTGATATATATCAAGCAGATTTTCGGAAACGCTGGCCGTTACCCGCTCGGTGCCAAACTGAATTTCCGGGTCAAAAACTTCGAGAAAAGTATCGTGTTCACCCAACGCCTCCATCCACTGCTGTTGCCAAAAGTGATAATCCACTTCGGTAACATACTTCTCAAGCGACTCTTCCAGCACCTTTTCCGGTTTTGGCAATACCGATGCCTTTAAATAGAGCAAAGGCAAAAGCTTTTGCAACTTTCGCACACTCTCTTCAACCGGAACCGAACGGACACTTTCAATAGCATCACAATAAGCATTGGCTACCGCTACAAATGCGATCACACGATCGGAATAGACTATTGAATGAAGCTCCTCTTCTTCCATAAAACTTTATATAAAACCGCCACAAAAATAATAAAGATTCTTTAGCAATCTGAATCATTCGACCAGAAGAGCGGGTTAATGCTTATTCCGCCTTCCACTCCAGCTTGCGATCGATCCGGTAAACAATCCGTTGATTATCCATGAGCCATTTCACCACTTCCATGGTTTTCTCCCTCGATCCTTTAAATCTCATCAGCAGGTTTTCATATGAACAGGGCGTTTCCAAAATCTTTTTGATTTGCCGGCTTATCTCATCAAAATCGAATGAACTGACTCCCAATTGATTTATTGAACGGCAAACATCACATGTGCCACAAACCGCCGGATCACTCTCACCTAAATAGGTTAATAAAATCTGACTCCGGCATCGTTCTGTCTGAGTTGCATAATGAATAACCGAATCAACCCTCGCTAAAAAATCTCTTTTACGAAAATCGTAG
The DNA here is from genome assembly GCA_964540165.1 of uncultured Mariniphaga sp. Lineage (GTDB taxonomy): Bacteria > Bacteroidota > Bacteroidia > Bacteroidales > Prolixibacteraceae > Mariniphaga. Next base: position 10,387 of record CAZILU010000013.1, on the reverse strand, counting down.
TTCTCCCGGGAGATCGTCATGCGATTCAGGGGCAAGCGCTCTTTGTTAAAGTAAATATAAGGCGTTTGACTCCTGGGCACGTAGTCCAGAATTTTTGAGGTTCGCAGATGCTTCAAATAGTTATACACGGTATCTTCATCGATTCCGGCCCGTCGAGCCAACAGCGCCTCATCAATAAAAACATAATCATTGAAGAGTCCCGTATACGATCGAAGGATCAATTTAATAAAGGCATCCAGGGCAACATTGGCCACCTGGAACTTGTACAGTTCATCGCGGGATACCATAAAGCAGATCCTGGAGGGATTATTCACCTCTTCTGTAAACTCAAGGTAACCTTCCCGTTGCATTATTTTCAGGCTGTTATAAACCATCGCCTGCTGAAATTTAAAGGTTTGCGCGAAATCCTGCAGACCAAAAGGATATGATTGCCCCTTTCCATAACCTTCGGCCACCTGCAGGTGGTTTCCTATGGCCTGGTAGATCCGTTTAATCTTTTCCATTTCAGGAAAAGCCATAACCACCTGCTTTTTCAACCGTGTTTTGTCGGCATCTCCAAACAGCAAAACAGCCGCCGCTTTTTTACCATCGCGGCCTGCCCGCCCCGCTTCCTGGAAATAGGCTTCCAGCGAATCGGGCGGATCGAGGTGGATAACGAACCGGACATCCGGTTTATCGATGCCCATCCCAAACGCATTGGTCGCCACAATAACCCGTGTCTTGCCTGCCAACCATTCATCCTGCTTCCGGTGACGCACCTCCGGATTTAATCCGGCGTGGTAATAGTCCGCGGAGATCCCGTTTCTCCTTAACTCCTGGGCAGTCTCTCTTGTCCCTTTGCGACTTCTCAGATAAACAACGCCCGATCCGTGAACCTGCTTCATGGTTTCGAGCAGGTATCCCATCTTATCATCGCGAAGGCGCACAAGGTAAGAGAGATTGTCGCGCTGAAATGTTACCGACAACACGTTCTTCTCCCGAAATCGCAGCTTCTCCTGTATATCATCACGAACCCGGAGTGTCGCCGTGGCCGTTAACGCCAACACAGGCACCTCGGGGAAAAGATCCCGCACCTGAACAAGATTAAGGTAACTGGGCCTGAAATCATACCCCCACTGGGAGATACAGTGTGCTTCATCCACAGCAATCAGGTTCACATTCATCTTTACCAGATACTCCTTGAAATAGTCCGAGTTTAACCGCTCGGGAGAGATGTATAGAAATTTATATTCGCCCCATATGGCATGGTTCAGCGTCATCTTTAACTCCATAGGAGACATGCCGCTGTGAATTTTCAGCGCACGGATTCCTTTTCGATGCAAGCTCTCCACCTGATCTTTCATCAGAGCTATCAGGGGCGTGATCACAATGCAAATCCCCTTTCGCGACAGAGAAAAAACCTGAAACGTAACCGATTTTCCGCCACCGGTTGGCATCAACCCCAGGGTATCCTTCCCCGCTGCCACCGATTCTATAATCGATCGCTGCAACGGCCTGAACGTTTCAAACCCCCAGTACTGAGCCAATATTTGACTGAATCTATCCATCTCCCGCAAATTTAAACCTTTCTATCCACACTTGGATTCCATGGCGATCAATATTTGAATCGCAAACTGATATAACCGGTAATAACCTATTTTTTTGTACTTTTGCACTTCATTAAAATAAAAAAGAAGCCCATGTCATTTCTATCAGACAAAGTGATTTTTGAAGGATTAACATTCGATGACGTTCTTTTGGTGCCGGCCTATTCCGAAATTTTGCCACGAAATGTGGATCTTACGTCCCGGTTTTCCAGGTCGATTACCATCAATGCACCCATTGTTACCGCCGCCATGGATACGGTAACCGAGAATAAAATGGCCATTGCCATTGCCCGGGAGGGTGGCATTGGAGTCATTCACAAAAACATGGATATTGACGAACAGTCGCATCAGGTCACCATTGTGAAAAGAGCTGAAAACGGCATGATCTTCGATCCGATCACCATTACTCCGGACAAAACGGTCGCCGATGCCCTGGACTTCATGGGACAGTTTAAAATTGGCGGCATTCCCGTCGTTGATACTGAAAGGCATCTCCTGGGAATCGTTACCAACCGGGATCTGCGGTTTGAAAAAAATATGGCCCGCCCTATTAGTGAGGTAATGACCAAAGAGAACCTGGTGACCACAACCGAGTCAACCAACCTGGAACGCGCGGCTGAAATCCTTCAGCACTACAAAATCGAAAAGCTTCCGGTGGTCGACAAAAACAACAAACTGATCGGACTGGTTACCTACAAAGATATTACCAAGGCAAAAGATAAACCGCTGGCCTGCAAGGACGAGAAGGGAAGGCTCCGGGTTGCCGCCGGAATTGGCATCGCTTACGACACCATGGACCGGGTCGATGAGCTGATCAAAGCTCAGGTTGACGCACTGGTGCTGGATACGGCCCACGGCCACTCCCGCGGTGTGGTTGAAATGCTTAAAATGATCAAAGCCAAATACCCCGATAAAGATGTTATTGCCGGCAACATCGGTACCGCTGAAGCAGCGGTTGCCCTGGTCAATGCCGGAGCTGATGCGGTAAAAGTGGGAATCGGCCCGGGATCAATCTGTACCACACGCGTTATTGCAGGCGTGGGAATCCCACAGCTTTCTGCAATTTACAGCGTTGCAAAAGCAATCAAAGGAAGAGGTGTCCCGGTCATTGCCGATGGCGGAATCCGCTACTCAGGCGATATCGTAAAAGCCATTGCTGCAGGCGCCAGCTCCATCATGGCGGGCGGACTCTTCGCGGGCGTCGAGGAGTCACCGGGCGAAACCATCCTATACCAGGGACGGAAATTCAAATCGTACCGGGGTATGGGATCCATCGAAGCGATGCAAAAAGGATCAAAAGACCGCTACTTTCAGGATATGGAGGATGATATTAAAAAACTGGTGCCCGAAGGAATTGCTGCCCGGGTACCATATAAGGGAACACTCTACGAAGTTTTATACCAACTTCTTGGCGGCCTCAGAGCCGGAATGGGCTATTGCGGTGCACAAAACATCGAAATCCTGCAAAAGGCAAAATTCACGAAAATTACAAACGCCGGAGTGCTCGAAAGTCACCCCCACGATGTATCAATTACCCGTGAAGCGCCCAACTACAGCAGTCGCTCCTGATCTTTCCGAATGCTAATTGATTAACAAATAACAACATTAATTCAAATGAAATTCATCGTTCGGTTAACGATTCTGCTCATAACCTGCCACCTGCAACTGAATGCCCAGAAAAAGGAGGTGTTGATAACCATTGAAGATACCCGGGTTACCAAAGCTGAATTTGAAAGAATATACCGGAAAAACAACCAGAATCTGTTGGAAGAGTCCGATGCCAAAACACCGGAAGAGTATATTAAATTATACATCGATTTCAAATTAAAGGTTTTGGAAGCGATGAATCTAAAAATGGATACCGTTCAAACATTTCGCGATGAGCTGGCCGGGTACCGAAAAGAGCTGGCTGCACCCTACCTCACCGACATGAAATATGATGAGACCATGGTAAGAGAGCTCTATGAACGAACGACCAAACAGATCAATGCCAGTCATATTCTCCTTTTAGCCGATGAAAATGCCTCTCCCGGTGAGGAGAACTCCGTTCTGGAAAAAATTAACCGTATACGGGAAGAGCTGATCTCCGGAAAGGATTTCTCTGAAGCAGCAGTGCAGTACAGCGAAGATCCCTCGGCACAGATGAACCGGGGAAACCTGGGATACTTCTCTGCGTTTCAAATGATCACTCCTTTCGAAAATGCCGCCTTCAGTACACCCGTGGGGGAGATATCCCAACCGGTACGTACATCCTATGGTTACCACCTGATCAAGGTGCATGATGTTCGTGAAAATCCCGGGGAAATTAAGGTGGCCCATATCATGAAAATGTTCCCCGGAGAGGGGGATATTTTCACCAGGGAGGATAAAAAAGATGAAATTGACTCCCTCTATATCGCCCTTACCCGGGGTGCCGACTTTGCAGAACTGGCGCGGCTGCACTCTGACGATGAGCGGTCAGCCGTGCAGGGAGGCGAGATGCCCTGGTTCTCTGCCGGTCAGATGATCCCTGAATTTGCCGAACCTGCATTTCAACTGAAAAATCCGGGTGAGATCTCCAAACCCGTTGAAACACCCTTTGGATACCACATCATTAAAAAACTGGACCACCGCCCTCCCCCCTCCTTCGACGACAAAAAAGAGGAACTCGAAGAGCGGATAAAAAAAGATCCGCACCGGAATAACAACAGCAGGCAGGCTTTCCTTAGCCAGCTAAAAAAGATCTATGGATATACCTGCCATACAGAAAACCTGGATGCCATTGCTAATAAAGAGGTCGCCGCTGACCTGCCGGGTGATATGCCCCTCTTTACCATTGATCAGAGCGAATACAGCGTGCAGGAATTCATTAATTATCTTCAAAAAAAACAGATTACCCATGGTACTTTTCGTGACCATTTTGAGGCCTGGACCGAAGAGGAGATCCTGGCGCTCGAGGATCGGAAACTGGAAGATAAATACCCTGAATTCAGATACCTGATGCAGGAGTACCATGATGGATTGCTGCTCTTCAATATCATGGAAGAGAAGATCTGGCGGTTTGCTGGCCAGGACAGTGCAGGGCTAAATGCTTTTTATCGCAATCACCGCGAAAAGTTCAGCTGGCAGGAGCGTTTTGATGGCGTGATCATCACTTGCAAGGATCCGGAAACCCGCGAAAAAGCAGAGAAACTGATCGATGCCGGGACAGAGAACGAGGAGATCAAAGAGATCCTAAACCAGGATGAGGTAAACGTTGAAATCCGAAAAGGAGTATGGGAGAAAGGCGATCATCCGGTGATCGATCACCAGATATGGCACGAACCAGCCCCGTCAGGATATTCACCGCAGCTGACCATAGTGCGGGGACAAACATTGCCTCCGGCACCCAAAACGCTCGATGAAGCAAAAGGACTGTACATATCCGAATATCAAAATTTTCTTGAAAATGAGTGGCTAAAGAAGCTGCATAAAAAGTACAAAGTAAAAATAAACCAGCGATTACTGAAAACGATTCCTCATGTCTGATATGCGCTACATATACCCGTCAATGTTTCTGCTCATAGCCCTGCTGGTTCAATGTACCCTGGGGCCGGGAGCGAAAGATTTGGTCGTAGCCGAAGTTGGAATAAAAAAACTTCACCTGTCGGAGGTCTCAGCAGTCATCCCGTCTGAAGTCTCCAAAGAGGACAGTACAGCCTTGGCCGACGACTATATCCGGAAGTGGGTCCGTCAGGAGTTGCTCCTTCGCAAAGCAGAAGAGAACCTGTCGGCAGAATTAAAAAATGTTGAAAAAGAGTTAGCTGAATACCGAAACTCCCTGATCATATTCAAATACAAAAACGAACTGATGGCTCAACGAATGGATACGATGATCACCGAAAACCAGATCCGGGAATGGTACACAGCCAATCCCGAAAATTTCATCCTCGATCACAGCATTGTAAAAGCCATCTATATGAAATTACCGAAAGAGTCAGGCGATCCGCAACGGCTGAAAGAGATGTCCGGAGATACCTCCGAAGAGGGGATACAACTGCTTCGCGACTTCTGCGTTCAATATGCCAATAGTTACGACATTATCACCAACCGCTGGATTCGCTTCGACCAGATATTAAAAAACATACCGCTTACCGTCGAAAACCCGGACCAATACCTGGAGAAATATCAATTTCTGGAACATACCGATTCCACTTCATATTATCTGGTTACCATTCACGATTATAAAATCAAAAATGAACAAGCTCCGTTAGAATATGTCCATGATCATATTAAAAGTTTAATTTTGAATCGCCGAAAAATCGAATTTTTACGCGACATAGAAAATAATGTTTACCGGGAAGGAGTTAATAAGAACAGTTTTAAGATCCATAATATAGCAAAAGATGAAACAAATTAAATTTCTGATTTCAGGCACACTGACCCTGATTCTCCTGCTCTTTTTTTACCAGGGATCAGCGCAGGATAAGATAATAGACGAGGTTGTAGCTGTGGTCGGTGGCAATATCGTTTTGAAATCGGATATCGAAAAAATGTATATCGATCAAATGGCACAGGGAGTTACCTCCGATGGAGACATGAAATGTGAAATCCTGGAGAAATACCTGATAGACAAACTCCTGATTGCAGAAGCTGAGTTAGATACCCTGATTGAAATATCCGACAGTCAGGTAAACCAGCAGATGAATGCGCAATTACAAATGTACCTTTCTCATTTTGGGTCGGAACGGGCCGTAGAAAACTTTTTCAAGAAACCGATTGCCACGATCCGGTCGGAGATGCGGATGGTAGTCAGAGACCAGCTAATGAGCTCCAGTATGCGCGACAAGATTGTCAAAGAAATTACCAGTACTCCCTCCGAAGTCCGTCAGTTTTACCGCAGTCTGAAAGATGAAGAGATACCCACAATGCCCACGCACTATGAGTATGCCCAAATCACCCTTCGGCCTGAAATATCCATGGAAGAGGAGAACCGGTTAAAAGCGGAGCTGCGTGATCTGAAGCGCAGAATCGAAGGAGGATCGAGCTTCCCGGCCATGGCCATTATGTACTCGGATGGACCCTCCGCCAGCAGCGGAGGAGAGATCGGATTTGCCGGCCGGGCCCAGTTAGATCCTGCCTATGCTGCCGTTGCTTTTAATCTGAAAGATGGTGCCATCTCGAATGTCGTGGAGAGTGAATTTGGATACCATATCATTCAACGCATCGAACGTAATGGCGACAAAGTTAACACACGCCATATACTGAAAATCCCAAAAGCTACGCCCGAAGCAATCACGCAAGCAAAAAACCGCCTGGACAGCATCGCCGATGCCATACGGAAAGAGAAAATCACCTTTGCCGAAGCAGCGGCTTATTTCTCTATGGATAAAAACACCCGGAACAATGGCGGACTGGCAATCAATCCCAACAACTTATCCTCAAAATTTACGGAAGAAGAACTCGATGGAAGCATTAGCAAAGTTCTTTCAAAACTAAAAATCGGGGAAATATCAGACCCCTTCGAAGTGATCGATCCGGAAACCCGGCAGTCGGCGTTTCAAGTCGTGAGACTGATAAATAAAGTCGATGCCCACAAAGCCGATCTGCAAAACGACTATCAGTTCCTCTCCGATCTGTTCCTCGAGAAAAAACGGGAAAATGTGCTTGAAAAATGGATTGCAGATAAACAGGCACAAACGTATATTCGAATAGACAATACCTATTCGAACTGCAACTTTACATTCAAAAACTGGATTAAATAAAAAACCCTTCGCGCTAAAGTACTTATATAATGGATTTTAAAAACGATGTGCAGGCACTGGATGCCCTGAAAAGCAAATATAATGAGTTAAAAAAAGAGATTACCAGGGTAATCTATGGGCAGGATGAGATAGTAAACCAGGTTCTGGTAGCACTGTTCAGCCGGGGACATGTTCTGTTGATCGGAGTGCCCGGCCTGGCAAAAACGTTACTCGTAACCACCATAGCCAGAATCTTAGGACTTAAGTATAACCGGATTCAGTTCACACCTGACCTGATGCCTTCCGATATTATTGGCACAGAAATTCTGGACAAAGAGCGTCAGTTTAAGTTCATCCAGGGCCCCCTCTTCGCCAATATCATCCTGGCAGATGAGATCAACCGGACACCTCCAAAAACCCAGTCCGCCCTTCTTGAAGCGATGCAGGAACGTGCCGTAACTGCTGCCGGCCAACGATTTGAACTGGACGATCCGTTTTTTGTTCTGGCTACTCAAAATCCAATCGAACAGGAGGGGACCTATCCCCTGCCTGAAGCTCAACTCGACCGGTTCATGTTCTCCGTTTGGCTCGACTACCCAAGTTATGAAGATGAGATTACCATCGTGAAAAATACCACTTCTGATTTGAAATTCGACCTGAAACCGGTGATCACCCAAAAAGAGATCATCTTTTTCCAGAATCTGATACGCAAAATACCAATCAACGATAATGTCCTGAATTTTGCCGTTTCATTAGCGGCAAAAACACGGCCGGGAAATAGCAGCGGTGCCAAAGTAGCCAATCAGTATCTGAAATGGGGTGCCGGCCCCAGAGCCTCCCAATACCTGGTGGTCGGGGCAAAAACCCATGCGGCCCTGGCAGGGAAGTACTCTCCCGACATTGAAGATGTCATTGCCGTAGCTCCCTCCATCCTCAGGCACCGAATTATCAAAAACTATAAAGCTGAAGCCGAAAATATCTCCATCAACCAGATCATCGAACAACTGATCTGAACCGGATACAAGCGATACCAGAAGTTCGCTGCCACCGATACCGATCCGACAACACAACATAGAATATACCATATTGATCTTGTCCGGAATACATAACTGCAATACCACCCTTCGGAATCAATTGGCCGAAGTTACCGGCCGTTATTTTCTGTTGCCGGCAGTCCTGTCTGTGATGATGACCGGAGGGCTCCTCCTCATAGCATTGATAGCGCCGGCTCAACAAAAAAAACGGGTCGATATCGAACAGGCCGACTACCTGGCAGCCGACAACAACGTTGCCGCCAATGCGCAACGACTCATTGGCAATGTCAGAATCAGACACGAAGGAATACTCATGTGGTGCGACAGTGCATACACCTATACGGGAACAAATCAGGTTGATGCCTTTGGAAATGTGCACGTCAACCAGGGAGACACGGTCCATCTGTATGCCAATAAAATTTTCTACAACGGAGACATAAGCTTTGCCAGTGCCTATACCAACGTCGTTTTGAAAAATAAAAACACTACCCTCTATACCGATACCCTGGACTACGATCTTGCTGCCAATATCGGCTATTACGATAACCATGGAAAGATCGTGGACAGCACCAACACCCTAACCAGCGACATCGGGAAATATTTTATCGACAACGATATGGTCCACTTTACCCGGAATGTGGAAGGTTATAACGAAAACTACACCCTCACCAGCGATACCCTGATCTATCATACACAAACCGGCAAAATCTTCATTATGGGCCCGACTACCATTCGCGATTCAGCAAACTCCCTCTATGCAGAGAAAGGGTGGTACGACACCCAAACCGGTGAGGCTGAACTGCTGAAGAATCCCCTGGTCTATAATGAAAAACAGAGTTTGAAAGCCAATTACATTCTCTATAATAAATCCGACAGCCTCGGAGAAGCCCGGGGAAACGTTCGGATCGAAGACTTTGACCAGAAAATCATTGTCCTTGGAAATCAAGCACTCTATTATCAAAACACAGAACGAGCCACCGTAACCGATTCTGCCCTCGTGATGATCTATTCGGAAAACGACACCCTGTTTCTCCGTGCAGACACCCTCCGCACCATCCCCGATACCATCCCCAACGAAAAAATCATCATCGCCAATAACGACACCCGGTTCTTCCGGACTGACATACAGGGGGTGTGCGATTCACTGGTTTACTTCACAAAAGACTCCCTGATCAGACTCTATCATAACCCGGTGCTCTGGTCAGAAGGGCACCAGTTATCGGCCGATTTTATTGAGATGAAACAAAATAACACCACTCCGGACGAACTTCACCTAATGAACAATAGTTTTATAATATCAAAATTAGACTCCGGAAGATTCGATCAGATTAAAGGCCGGCACATGATCGGCTATATCGTTGACAATAAAATTGCTAAAATTGATGTCGATGGCAGCGGACAAATCCTTTACTATGCCAGGCAGGAAGAGGAGATCATCGGTCTCAACCGCGTGGAGGGCAGTAAATTAAACCTGAAGTTTAAAGAGAGCAAAATCCACCGGATATCAATCCTCCAGTCGCCCGAAGGAACCCTCAAACCCCTGTTCAGCCTGACCGATGAAGAGAAACTGCTTCACGGCTTCGAATGGAAAATTACAATCCGCCCCCTCTCCAGATATGACCTTTTTAAAAATCATCACCCGGACCCTATCCCCGATGCCAGCTCCAAATAACAGACAAATTAATCTGTTTATTAATTTTTTTAATAAAAAGCACTGAAATGTTTTCATTTTAAAAAAATATTGTCATATTTGCAGCAAAACAATAAGCAAAAGAGATGAATTTCGTAAACAACATATCACTACTCAGCCTGATTATTGGCATTATTCTTCTACACAAAAGAAGATGAGGATGGTCTGTTGTACAATACGTATAAAGAAGGAATAAGAAAGCCATTCTCATCAACAGAGGATGGCTTTTTCAATTTATAAAAACGGATAAAAACGGATAAAAACAGATGATCCGAAACTGAAAATAACCAGAGAAAATATTAAATCAGATAAAAATGAGTGACAGACTTTACATTTTCGACACAACCCTGAGGGACGGAGAACAGGTTCCGGGTT